>JARXAM010000027.1 GCA_029865845.1 Rhodoferax sp.
ACTTGCTGTACCAGCGCAAAGCGTTGCGCTTCCTTCGTACTCATCATCACGTCCTTGCCCATGTCTTGCCTGTCCCATCCAACATAAAGGGGACACTTCTACTTGGGGCAAAGGGGACATTACCGTTTTGGGCTCACACTGTTTTGTGGGCGGGCGGCTTGCGGATACAATCGACAGGCTTTGCATAGGGCAAGGCGCACGCCAAGAGCCGTTCCAGCACTTGGCGCAAGTTAAAACACCATAAGGAAAAACACATGATCGCTTCCAGCATCAAAGCTGCAGTTGTCAAAGACAACGCCCGTTCCGCCGCCGACACCGGTAGCCCAGAAGTGCAAGTGGCACTGCTGACTGCCCGTATCAACGAGCTGACTCCACACTTCAAGACCCACGCCAAAGACCACCATGGTCGTCGCGGTTTGCTGCGCATGGTGAGCCGTCGCCGTAAGCTCTTGGATTACTTGAACTCCAAGGACCACGATCGCTACGTTGCCTTGATTACCAAGCTGGGTCTGCGCAAGTAAGCGACCAACTGAATGACGAACGCCTGAGTTAGGTCACTAGCTCAGGCGTTTTTTACTTCGGAGACTGCAAAAACAGAACGAAGCTGTGTCATTCCAAAGGCCTTGCCCCCGTGAGCGGGCAGTGTTTCTGGAATGGCATCGTGGACTGTGTTGTGGAATCCGGGCTGTGGCGGGATGGCCTGCATCCTCCGATACAACTTGACACTCACAGGAGCATCACCATGAGCATTTTCAACAAAGTTACCAAGACCTTCCAATGGGGTCAGCACACCGTCACCATGGAAACCGGCGAGATCGCGCGCCAATCCACCGGTGCGGTGTTGCTCGACATGGACGGCACCGTTGTGCTGGCCACCGTGGTCGGCAAGACTGAAGGCAAGCCAGGCCAAGACTTTTTCCCCCTGACCGTCGATTACTTGGAAAAGTCGTATGCCGCCGGCAAGATTCCTGGCAGTTTCTTTAAACGCGAAGGCCGCCCCAGTGAATACGAGACGCTGACCAGCCGCCTGATTGACCGCCCTATCCGCCCTCTTTTTCCTGAAGGCTTCTTCAACGAAGTGCATGTGGTGGTGCACACGGTCTCCCTGAACCCTGAAGTGGATGCTGACATCGCATCCATGATTGCGGTGAGCGCTGCGTTGTCCATTTCCGGCATTCCGTTCAACGGCCCCATCGGCGCCGCCCGCGTGGGTTACGTCAACGGCGAATACGTGTTGAACCCCGGCCAGACCGCACGCAAAGACTCCATCATGGACTTGGTTGTTGCAGGTACCGAAGCGGCCGTATTGATGGTGGAGTCCGAAGCACAACAACTGTCTGAAGAAGTGATGTTGGGCGCTGTGGTCTACGGCCACGAGCAGAGCAAGACCGCTATCAACGCCATCCACGAATTGGTGCGTGACGCCGGCAAGCCGTTGTGGGACTGGAAAGCGCCTGCCCGTGACGAAGCGCTGATCGCCAAGGTCGATGCCCACGGCAAAGACAAGCTGGTGGCTGCTTACCAAATCCGCAACAAACAAGCCCGTACCCAAGCCTGCCGCGCGGCCTATGCAGACGTGTTCGCAGGTTTGAAGGCGGACGGCATTGAGTTTGACAGCGTCAAGGTCGAAGGCCTGTTGTTTGACATTGAAGCCAAAATTGTTCGCGGCCAAATTTTGGCAGGCGAGCCCCGTATCGACGGCCGCGATACACGCACGGTGCGCGCCATCGAAATCCGCAACGGTGTGCTGCCCCGCACCCACGGTTCTACCTTGTTCACCCGTGGGGAAACCCAGGCCTTGGTGATCGCGACCTTGGGCACCGAGCGCGATGCCCAGCGCATTGACGCTTTGAGCGGCGAGTACGAAGACCGTTTCATGCTGCACTACAACATGCCTCCCTTTGCCACTGGCGAAACCGGCCGCGTGGGCACGCCCAAGCGCCGCGAAATCGGTCACGGCCGTTTGGCCAAGCGTGCTTTGGTTGCCGTGTTGCCGACCAAAGAAGAGTTCCCTTATTCCCTGCGTGTGGTGTCGGAAATCACGGAGTCCAACGGTTCGTCTTCCATGGCTTCCGTGTGCGGCGGCTGCTTGTCCCTGATGGATGCTGGCGTACCTTTGAAGGCACACGTGGCGGGTATCGCCATGGGCCTGATCAAGGAAGAAAACCGCTTTGCAGTGTTGACTGACATCCTGGGTGACGAAGATCACCTGGGCGATATGGACTTCAAGGTAGCAGGTACTACCAACGGCATCACTGCACTGCAGATGGACATCAAGATCCAGGGCATCACCAAGGAAATCATGCAAGTGGCATTGGCTCAGGCCAAGGAGGCGCGCGTGCACATTCTGGGCGAAATGCAAAAGTCCATGGCTGAGGCACGTACCGAAGTGTCCAACTTTGCGCCGCGTCTGTTCAGCTTCAAGATCAATCCCGAAAAAATCCGTGACGTCATCGGCAAGGGCGGCTCTGTGATCCGCGCACTGACCGAAGAAACCGGCACCCAAATCAATATTGAGGAAGACGGCACTATCACCATCGCATCGGCTGATCCAGCCAAGGCAGAAGAAGCCAAGCGCCGCATCGAGCAGATCACTGCAGAAGTGGAAATCGGCAAGGTCTACGAAGGCCCGATCACAAAGATCTTGGACTTCGGCGCACTGGTCAATCTGCTGCCGGGCAAGGATGGTCTGTTGCATATCAGCCAGATCGCCCACGAGCGCGTGGAGAAGGTCACCGACTACCTGTCCGAAGGCCAAATCGTCAAGGTCAAGGTGCTGGAAACCGACGAAAAGGGCCGCATCAAGCTGTCCATGAAGGCGTTGATCGAGCGTCCCGCGCAAGAATAAATCGGTGGTCTGCTATTGATTCGGTCGCATTTTGCGTTTAGCTCGCGGGTGCTGCCGGTCAATTTTCTATGCGCGCATTTGAAATATCTTCCCCTGGTACGCCAGACGTTTTGCGTCTGGTACATCGGCCTGCGCCGGTAGCGGGGGCAGGAGAGGTTTGCATTCGGGTGTCCGCAAGCGGGATCAACCGGCCCGATGTGTTGCAGCGCGTGGGCAAATACCCGCCGCCTGCGGGCGCGTCGGATATTCCGGGGTTGGAGGTCGCGGGAACGATCGTCGATGGCGACCCGAAGGCCATGGCGCACGCGGGATTTCGTCTCGGAGACCGCGTATGCGCGCTGGTCGCTGGTGGAGGCTATGCAGAGTTGTGCTCGGCCCCTGTCGCGCAGTGTTTGCCTGTGCCGCTAGGCTGGACTGATGCACAGGCAGCGGGATTGCCTGAGACCTGCTTCACGGTGTGGACCAATGTGTTCGAGCGGGGGCAATTGCAGTCTGGCGATGTCTTGCTAGTGCAGGGCGGTACCAGTGGCATTGGAGTCACTGCCATCCAGTTGGCCAAGGCCTTTGGTGCGACCGTTATCGCCACTGCGGGATCGGATGACAAGTGTGCGGCCTGCCTGTCATTGGGAGCCGATTTTGCGATCAACTACCGCACCCATGATTTTGAGTTGGAGGCAATGCGCATCACCCAAGGTCGCGGTGTGGATGTGATTTTGGATATGGTGGCTGGCCCCTACGTTGTTAAAGAGGTGCGCTGCCTCGCGCAAGAAGGGCGTCTGCTCCTGATTGCGGTGCAGGGTGGTGTACAGGCGGAGTTCGATGCGGGTTTGGTGTTGCGCAAGCGCCTCACGCTTAGTGGCTCCACCTTGCGTGCACGGTCTGCGGCGGTCAAGGCGGAAATTGCCCGTGCACTGCGCGTGCGCGTGTGGCCTATGTTGGAACGCAATGTGATTCGCCCTGTGGTGCATCAGGTGTTTGCTGTTGGACGTGCTTCAACGTCTATTGCAGCTGCGCAAGCGCACACAGTGATGGAAAGCAATGTTCATATCGGAAAGCTAGTTTTGGATTGGGAAACTGCATGAAAAAGAAATTGATTGCCGGAAATTGGAAGATGAATGGCACTCTGGCTGCCAATGCAACGCTGCTGGAGCAGGTGCATGCGGGGTTGCCGGCCGCACCCTGTCTGGTTGCGGTGTGCGTACCTGCAGCGTATTTGCAGCAGGCGGTGGCCTTGAATAAGCCCGTGAATGCGGTCGCAGTGGGCGCGCAGGATGTGTCGGCTTTTGAGTCAGGTGCGTACACCGGCGAAATCTCCGCTGGCATGTTGCGTGATCTGGGTGTGCGTTACGGCATCGTGGGTCACTCTGAGCGCCGCCAGTACCATGGTGAAAGCGACGCGACGGTGGCCGCCAAGGCACAGAAGGCGCTTGCATGCGGTGTGATCCCCATTGTGTGCGTCGGCGAAACGTTGGAGGAGCGCGAGGCAGGCAAGACCGTTGACGTGGTAAAGCGCCAGTTGGCCGCCGTAATCCATGCCAATGGCCATTGCATCAGCGAAATTGTGGTGGCCTACGAACCCGTCTGGGCAATCGGCACAGGCAAGACGGCAAGCCCTGAACAGGCGCAAGAGGTGCATGCCGTGCTTCGCGGGCAACTGGCGGCGGCCACCCCCCATGCGGAACGAGTGCACATTTTGTACGGCGGTAGCATGAATGCCGCCAATGCGCAGCAGTTACTCGCCCAGAAAGACATCGATGGCGGCTTAGTAGGGGGCGCATCCCTCAAGGCAGCTGACTTTTTGACCATTATCACTGCCGCGTCGGCAGCCTGATTGAATTTGATTTAGGAGTAATCTATGAACCTCGTTATCACCCTCATACTGACCGTCCAATTGATCGCTGCAGTGGCAATGATTGGGCTGATCCTTGTGCAGCACGGCAAGGGGGCTGACATGGGTGCAGCATTCGGAAGTGGCGGATCGGGCAGCTTGTTTGGTGCCAGTGGCAGCGCCAACTTTCTGTCACGCACAACCGCCATTTTGGCGACGGTGTTTTTCGTCTGCACCTTGGCGTTGGCGTATTTCGGTAACTTGCGGCCTGCAAGCTCTGGCTCGGTGTTGGAGGGGGCTGCGGTTGTTACGCCTCCCGCGGCACCTGCCGCAGATACCGCGCCTGCGGTCCCTGCTTCGGGTGCGGCACAGATCCCCGCCAAATAATCGGCTTCGGAAAACCTGAATCCCGGCGGGTCAAGGGGGAAATTCAGGGTAAACTCTAGGGCTGATGAATAAGCAAATGCCGCAAGGCTCCTCACGCAAATTCATCAGCTGAGAGCAGCCGTCGTGGTGAAATTGGTAGACACGCTATCTTGAGGGGGTAGTGGCGAAAGCTGTGCGAGTTCGAGTCTCGCCGACGGCACCAGAAAAAATCAGCCCGCGCAGGTTCTACCCCTGTAGCTGGCATTCATGGTGATCAGAATTTCAAGATGAACCTCGATCAATATCTCCCCGTTCTGCTGTTCATCTTGGTCGGTATCGGCATTGGTGTACTCCCGCAGGTACTTGGTTACCTGCTGGGCCCCAACAGGCCCGATGCGGCAAAAAACTCCCCCTACGAGTGCGGCTTTGAGGCATTTGAAGATGCCCGCATGAAGTTTGACGTGCGGTATTACCTCGTTGCCATTCTTTTCATTTTGTTTGACTTGGAAACGGCCTTTTTGTTTCCTTGGGCGGTGTCCTTGCGTGATCTTGGATTGTTTGGCTTTGTAGTGGGTGTCGAGTTCGTGGTCATCCTGACCATTGGATTTGTCTACATGTGGAAAAAAGGCGCTCTGGACTGGGAGTAACGCAATGATTGAAGGCGTTTTCAAAGAAGGCTTTGCCACGACGAGTTATGACTCGGTTGTGAATTGGGCAAAAACCGGTTCGATTTGGCCGATGACCTTTGGCTTGGCGTGTTGTGCCGTAGAGATGATGCACGCAGCGGCCGCGAGGTATGACATTAGCCGATTCGGTTCGGAGGTCTTTCGTGCAAGTCCCCGTCAATCCGATTTGATGATTGTGGCGGGTACGTTGTGCAACAAGATGGCACCGGCACTGCGCAAGGTGTACGACCAAATGTCGGAACCCCGCTGGGTTATCAGTATGGGATCGTGTGCCAATGGTGGCGGCTACTACCACTACAGCTACTCCGTGGTGCGGGGTTGCGATCGTATCGTGCCCGTGGACGTGTATGTGCCGGGCTGTCCGCCCACTGCGGAAGCGCTGTTGTATGGGATTTTGCAGCTGCAGCAGAAGATTCGTCGTACCGAAACCATTGCCCGCGCTTGAAACTCCGTCGATAGGTAGACCATGACCGTTTATTCCGTTCGCCCCGAAGATACTTTGGCCGCAGTACAGGCTGCGCTGGGGGACATAGTCAGGCGTGGTTCTGTGGACCTCGGCGAGGTTACCGTGGAAGTGGATGCTGCCCATTACCACGCCGCAGCGCTACGCTTGCGTGATGCGCCAGGCTGCAAGTTTGAGCAGTTGATCGATTTGTGTGGCGTGGACTATTCAGAGTACCGTGACCAGCCCAACGAGGGGCCGCGGTTCTGTGTTGTATCGCATCTTTTGTCGATTACCTTAAACCAGCGCTTGCGACTCAAGGTGTATGCAGCCGACGATGCCATGCCGATGGTGGATTCCGTTGCGGATCTATGGAGTTCTGCAAACTGGTTTGAACGCGAGGCATTCGACCTGTTTGGCATCGTGTTTGACGGTCACGACGACCTGCGTCGCATCTTGACTGATTACGGCTTTATTGGTCACCCCTTCCGCAAGGATTTTCCTTTGAGTGGGCATGTGGAAATGCGTTATGACGCGGAGTCTGCGCGTGTGGTGTACCAGCCTGTCACGGTGGAGCCCCGTGAAATTACGCCCCGCATCATCCGTGAAGACAACTATGGCGGATTGAACTGATCATGGCTGATATCAAGAACTACACACTGAACTTCGGTCCTCAGCACCCTGCTGCGCACGGCGTGTTGCGTCTCGTGCTGGAGCTTGACGGCGAAGTGATCCAGCGTGCCGATCCGCACATTGGTCTGTTGCATCGTGCAACCGAAAAGCTGGCGGAGAGCAAAACCTACATACAGTCATTGCCGTACATGGACCGCTTGGACTATGTGTCCATGATGTGTAATGAGCACGCCTATTGCCTGGCCATTGAAAAGCTTTTGGGCATCGCCGTGCCCCAGCGTGCGCAGTACATCCGGGTGATGTTTTCGGAAATTACGCGCTTGCTCAACCACCTGATGTGGCTGGGCTCACACGGAAACGATTGTGGTAGCTCCACCATTTTGATTTATACGTTCCGGGAACGTGAAGACCTCTTTGATATGTATGAGGCTGTCAGTGGAGCGCGTATGCACGCCGCTTACTTTCGCCCTGGTGGCGTGTACCGTGACCTGCCGGACACGATGCCTCAGTTCAAGGCGAGCAAAGTGCGCAATGCCAAGGGCGTGGCCGAGCTGAATAAAAACCGCCAAGGTTCGCTGTTGGACTTTATCGATGACTTCACGCAGCGATTTGTGGGCTGTTTGGAGGAGTACCACACCCTGCTTACAGAAAACCGCATCTGGAAACAGCGCACCGTGAATATCGGTGTTGTCAGCCCGGAGCGCGCTGTGAATCTTGGTTTTTCCGGGCCCATGTTGCGTGGGTCGGGCGTGGCGTGGGATCTGCGCAAAAAGCAGCCTTACGATGCCTATGACAAGTTGGACTTCGATATTCCTGTAGGCAAGACGGGTGACGTGTATGACCGTTACCTTGTACGAATGGAAGAAATGAAGCAGTCCAATCGCTTGATCAAGCAGTGCGTAGACTGGTTGCGAGCCAACCCCGGCCCGGTGATCACAGACAACTACAAGGTGGCAGCGCCCGCCAGAGAATCCATGAAGACCAACATGGAAGAGTTGATCCACCATTTCAAACTGTTTACCGAAGGGTTCCATGTGCCGCCGGGCGAGGCGTATGCGGCTGTGGAGCATCCCAAGGGAGAGTTTGGCATTTACATCGTCAGCGATGGTGCCAACAAGCCTTACCGCTTGAAGATCCGACCGCCGGGCTTCGTGCATCTTGCGGCACTCAACGAAATGGCCAAAGGCCACATGATTGCCGACGCTGTTTCCATCATTGGAACCATGGACATTGTTTTTGGAGAGATTGACCGATGATCTCCGCCGCGACCAAAGTACGCTTCGACCGTGAAGTTGCCAAATATCCCGCAGATCAAAAGCAATCTGCGGTAATGGCTTGTCTTGCCATCGTTCAGCAAGAGTTGGGTTTTGTCAGTGCAGATAGCGAAAAGGTAATTGCCGAGCATCTCGGCATGGCGCCCATGGCCGTACACGAAGTGACCACCTTCTACAACATGTACAACCAACGTCCGGTTGGCAAATTCAAGTTGAATGTGTGCACCAACCTGCCGTGCCAATTGCGGGATGGACAAAAAGCGCTGCACCATCTGGAAGCCAAGTTGGGTATCCAAATGGGAGAGACCACGGCGGACGGACTATTCACTCTTCAGCAAAGCGAGTGCTTGGGCGCGTGTGCAGATTCTCCCGTCATGCTGGTGAATGATCGTGCCATGTGCAGTTTTATGTCCAATGACAAACTGGACCAGTTGGTAGACGAACTGCGTGCCTCGGAAGGACAAGCATGAACGCAGATAGCATTCTGGCCAAATTCAGTGCCAAGGGCACTGAGACTTGTTTTCATGATCGCCATATCAACCCACAAATATATGCGGGTCTCGATGGCTCCAATTGGGGCTTGCAAGACTATGTGGCCCGTGGCGGCTACCAGGCCTTGCGCAAAATTCTGGGTAAAGACGGTGGTGAGGGACTGACGCAGGACCAAGTTATTGCCACAGTAAAGGAGTCTGGACTTCGCGGTCGTGGCGGAGCAGGCTTTCCCACCGGTTTGAAGTGGAGCTTTATGCCCCGCCAGTTTCCGGGGCAAAAGTACTTGGTATGTAACTCTGACGAAGGTGAGCCCGGTACATGCAAAGACAGGGACATCCTGCAGTTCAATCCCCATATCGTGATCGAGGGCATGGCTATCGCTGCTTACGCTATGGGAATCACCGTGGGGTACAACTACATCCACGGCGAGATTTTTGCTGCGTATGACCGCTTTGAAGCCGCCTTGGAAGAAGCAAGAGCCGCAGGCTATTTGGGCGACAACATTCTTGGTAGTGGTTTTAGCTTCCAGTTGCATGCGGCCCATGGATTTGGTGCATATATCTGCGGCGAAGAGACGGCGTTGCTGGAGTCCTTGGAAGGAAAGAAAGGGCAGCCGCGATTCAAACCGCCATTTCCCGCCAGCTTTGGTCTGTATGGCAAACCCACCACCATCAACAACACGGAAACGTTTGCTGCGGTTCCGTGGATCATTCGCAATGGTGGCCAGGCCTACCTCGAATGCGGTAAGCCCAACAACGGCGGTACCAAAATCTACTCGGTGAGTGGTGACGTAGAGCGTCCGGGGAATTATGAAATTCCGATGGGTACCCCGTTTTCCAAATTGTTGGAGTTGGCGGGTGGTGTGCGTGGTGGTCGCACGCTCAAAGCGGTGATTCCGGGCGGATCGTCGTCCCCTGTGCTGCCTGCGTCAGTCATCATGGAATGCACCATGGACTATGACTCCATTGCGAAAGCCGGTTCCATGCTGGGATCGGGGGCCGTCATCGTGATGGATGAGTCCCGGTGCATGGTGAAAGCGTTGCAGCGCTTGAGCTACTTTTATATGCACGAATCGTGTGGGCAGTGCACGCCGTGCCGTGAAGGTACCGGTTGGCTATCCAGAATGGTTGATCGCATCGAAGCAGGTCAGGGGCGTCCAAGTGACATGGATTTGTTGGACAACGTGGCAGAGAACATCCAAGGGCGCACCATCTGCGCGCTGGGGGATGCGGCGGCGATGCCCGTGCGCGCCATGATCAAACACTTCCGCCATGAATTTGAGTACCACGTACAGCACAAGACCTGCATGGTCCCCGCGTACGTTTGAGCGAGTCCACAAGATGATTGAAATCGAACTCGACGGCAAGAAGGTGGAAATCGCCGAAGGCAGCATGGTGATGCACGCTGCTGACAAGGCGGGCACCTACATTCCTCATTTTTGCTATCACAAGAAATTGAGCATCGCGGCAAACTGCCGTATGTGCTTGGTGGATGTGGAGAAGATGCCCAAGCCGATGCCCGCATGTGCGACGCCTGTCACCAACGGAATGATTGTCCGAACCAAGAGCGACAAGGCCATCAAGGCACAGAAGTCGGTGATGGAGTTCCTCTTGATCAATCACCCTTTGGACTGCCCGATTTGCGATCAGGGCGGAGAGTGCCAGTTGCAAGATCTCGCGGTGGGTTACGGTGGATCTTCCTCTCGCTACGAAGAGGAAAAGCGGGTCGTATTCCACAAGGACGTAGGCCCCCTCATTTCCATGGAAGAGATGAGTCGTTGCATCCATTGCACACGTTGTGTGCGCTTTGGTCAGGAAGTGGCCGGAGTCATGGAGCTGGGAATGTCCCATCGTGGCGAGCATGCCGAGATCGAAACCTTTATCGGGCAAAGTGTGGACTCCGAACTGTCGGGCAACATGATCGATATCTGCCCGGTGGGCGCGTTGACCAGTAAGCCTTTCCGCTATAGCGCGCGTACATGGGAGTTGTCCCGTCGCAAATCCGTCAGTCCGCACGACTCGACGGGTGCCAATCTGATCGTCCAGGTCAAAAACAACCAGGTCATGCGTGTGGTGCCACTGGAAAATGAAGCGGTCAACGAATGCTGGCTTGCCGACCGTGATCGCTTTTCGTACGAGGCATTGAACGGTCCGGATCGACTGACTGCACCCATGATCAAGCAGGGCGGCGAGTGGAAGACGGTTGACTGGCAAACGGCACTCGAATACGTGGCCAACGGCATGAAGCAGATCAAGACCACGCACGGCGCACATGCCGTTGGCGCATTGGTGAGTCCGCACAGCACGCTGGAAGAGATGTACTTGGCGAAAAGCCTGCTTAATGGTTTTGGGTCCGCAAGCGTGGACTTCCGTTTGCGCCATGCGGAGTTTGCGGTCGCCGATGGCGTTCCCTATCTGGGCATGCCCATCGCGGCATTGAGCACCTTGCAGCGAGTGTTGGTTGTGGGCTCCAACCTGCGCAAGGACCACCCATTGTTTGCACAACGTATCCGTCAGGCCTGCAAAGCGGGTGCCCACGTTCACGCCCTTGCAGATAGTGCCCAAGACTGGGCCTTGCCCTTGCGTTCCATGCAGGTCGTCGAATCGGCAGTGTGGGTTCAAGCCTTGGCTGACATCGCAGTCGCTATCGCCGAGACGACCGGTGCTCAGCCACCGGCTACGGGTACCGCGACCGACGCGGCCCGCGCGGTGGCAGCATCACTGCTGGGTGGCGAGCGCAAAGCTATTCTTTTGGGCAATGCGGTAGTGCATCATGCGAAAGCGAGCAGTGTGGCTGCGGTGGCGCATTGGATTGCAGTGCAGACGGGGGCAACCGTTGGCTTCCTAACCGAAGCGGCTAACACTGTGGGCGCCTACGCGCTGGGCGTGTTGCCTACTGCAGGCGGTTTCCATGCAGGTCAAATGTTGACCGGTGCACTGAAGGCCGCCATCCTCTTGAACGTGGAGCCCGAACTTGATTCCGCCACCGGGTCTGCTGCAGAGCAAGCCTTGCTGAGCGCAGAGATGGTTGTGACATTAAGCCCATTCAAGGCGAACATGGCATTCAGCGACGTGCTGCTTCCAATTGCTCCCTTTACGGAAACATCGGGCTCCTTCGCCAACGCAGAAGGTCGTGTGCAGAGCTTCCACGCGGTCGTCAAACCCCTGGGGGAAACGCGTCCTGCGTGGAAGGTGTTACGTGTGTTGGCAAACCTGCTTGAAGTCTCCGGGATGCGCTACGAGTCTACCCAAGAGGTAATGTCTGCGATGGGCACAGTTGGCATAAACGCTACGGCGGTGGATGCCACGCGGCTCGGTCATGTGTTCAACGGCGTTGTTGATCTCACGCCGGCTGAAGTCCGACCTGTGGTGGCCAGCATTTACCAACTGGACGGTTTGGTGCGCCGTGCGCCGTCATTGCAGCTGACGGCGGATGCGCGTACTGCACAAGAGGTGGCAGCATGATTGATGCGATCTACAACTTTGGGTTGGGCTTGTCGTCTGCACCCGCGTGGACGGCTATGTTCTGGCCGGTGATTTGGACAATCATCAAAATTGTTGCTTTGGTTCTGCCGCTAATGGGCGCAGTTGCATACCTTACCTTGTGGGAACGCAAGTATTTGGGCTGGATGCAAGTACGGCTCGGGCCAAACCGTGTGGGTCCTGGTGGACTTTTGCAGCCCATAGCGGATGCACTCAAACTGCTGACCAAGGAAATTCTGGTTCCCACCGCTGCGAGCAAAGGCTTGTTTTTCATTGGCCCCATATTGACCATCATGCCTGCTCTGGCCGCATGGGCGGTGGTTCCGTTTGGTCCCGATGTGGCCTTGGCAAACATCAATGCCGGCTTGCTTTTCTTGATGGCGATTACATCTCTGGAGGTATATGGGGTGGTGATCGCAGGGTGGGCGTCCAATTCCAAGTACTCTTTCTTGGGGGCTTTGCGTGCTTCCGCGCAGATGGTGAGTTACGAAATCGCAATGGGTTTTTGTCTGGTCATTGTGTTGATGGTCGCAGGTTCCATGAACATGACCCAAATCGTGCTCGGGCAGGGTACGGGTTATTTTGCGGACAAAGGGTTGAATTTCCTGTCCTGGAACTGGCTTCCCTTGCTTCCTGTATTCGTGGTGTATTTCATATCTGGCCTGGCAGAGACCAACCGGCATCCCTTTGACGTGGTGGAAGGCGAGGCGGAGATTGTCGCTGGGCATATGGTGGAGTATTCGGGTATGTCGTTTGCCATGTTCTACCTCGCCGAATACGTCAACATGTGGTTGATATCCATACTGGCAGTCGTGATGTTTTTGGGCGGCTGGTATTCGCCGGTGGCCGCATTGGACTTCATTCCCGGGTGGATCTGGTTGGGCGCCAAGACATTTTTGATGGTGAGCCTGTTCATTTGGATTCGTGCCACATTTCCCCGATTCCGGTATGACCAGATCATGCGTTTGGGCTGGAAGGTGTTTATCCCCGTGACTTTGGTCTGGCTGCTGGTGGTTGGCGTCTGGATGCAGACCCCTTTCAACATCTGGAATTGAAGGGGCCAATCATATGACTGCAACTATTCAACGTTCGACTCCTGCCTTTTCCTTGAAGGACTTTCTCGCCAGCTTCCTACTGTTGGAACTGATGAAAGGAATGGCGTTAACCGGCCGCTATCTGTTTCGTCGCAAGGTGACGGTGCAATTCCCCGAAGAGAAGACGCCTCTATCCCCTCGGTTTCGTGGTTTGCATGCGTTGCGCCGGTATGAAAATGGCGAGGAGCGCTGTATCGCGTGCAAGCTCTGCGAGGCCGTTTGCCCTGCCATGGCAATTACCATCGAGTCCGATGTGCGTGACGATGGATCCAGACGTACCACACGCTACGACATTGATCTCACAAAGTGCATCTTCTGCGGATTCTGCGAAGAGAGCTGCCCCGTCGATTCCATTGTGGAAACGCATATTTTGGAATACCACGGCGAGAAGCGTGGTGACTTGTATTTCACCAAGGACATGCTGCTTGCCGTGGGTGATCGCTACGAGTCTGAAATTGCCGCCAATAAGCAGGCTGACGCCAAATACCGATGAGCTGCCGCAAGAAGGCCCTTGACCTATGAACGCTACGACCGGACTTTTCTACGTCTTTGCTGCGGTGCTCTTGTTTGCCGCATTTCGCGTGATCACCGCGCGCAATCCTGTGCATGCTGCCCTGTATTTGGTACTGACGTTTTTTCAAGCGGCCATGCTCTGGATGCTTTTAAAGGCTGAATTTTTATCCATCACGCTGGTGTTGGTGTATGTGGGTGCGGTGATGGTGCTGTTCCTGTTTGTCGTGATGATGATGGACATCAACGTAGAGAATTTGCGCATTGGCTTTTGGAAACATTTTCCGCTGGCGGCAAGCATAGGCGCGGCGATTGCCTTGGAAATGGCCTTGTTGCTGATGCGTGGGTTTAGGCCGGTGACTGATCCCGCTGTGGTGCACGCCGCTGCAGAAGTGGACAACGCTAAGGAACTGGGCAAATTACTGTTCACGAAGTATCTGGTGCAACTCGAAGTGGCAGCGGCCATTTTGTTGGTCGCGATGATTGCGGCAATCGCCCTCACATTGCGGGCACGCAAGGACAGCAAATATGTGTCTCCCGGCGACCAGGTTCGGGTGCGCTCCAGTGATCGTTTGACAGTCATCAAAATGCAGGCAAGCCAAGCGCCGGATGCGCCTGCCGTAGAAGTATCGGAGCCGAAAGCATGACTCTCACCCTTGGCCACTTCCTCTCCCTGGGTGCAATATTGTTTGCACTCTCGATCGTCGGTATTTTTTTGAATCGTAGGAATTTGATTGTGCTGCTGATGGCCATTGAATTGATGTTGCTGGCAGTGAATACCAACTTTGTTGCCTTCTCGCACTACCTGCACGACATGCATGGTCAGATTTTTGTTTTCTTCATCTTGACCGTAGCTGCTGCGGAGTCCGCGATCGGTCTTGCGATTCTGGTTCTGTTGTTCCGCAACAAGTCCAGCATCAGCGTCGATGAGCTCAACACACTGAAGGGCTAATCGCATGACACAAACCCTTTCAGCGTCCACCTTGTTGGCCATTCCCCTGGCACCACTTGCTGGAGCCGTGCTTGCCGGTGTGTTTGGCACCAAGTTTGGCGGCAACTGGATCGGGCGCAAGCTCACGCACAGTCTCACCATATTGGGTGTATTGGTGGCGTTTGTCTTGTCCGCGCACACCCTCATGGCGGTGGTTGGTGATGGAGCCCGCTTCAACGAAACCCTCTACACCTGGATGACGATTGGCGGATTGAAAATGGAGATTGGGTTTTTGGTAGACCCCTTGACGTCCATGATGATGTGCGTCGTTACCTTCGTGTCTCTGATGGTGCACCTTTACACCGTCGGGTACATGGAAGAAGACGAGGGCTACAACCGGTTTTTCGCCTACATCTCGTTGTTCACCTTCTCCATGTTGATGCTGGTGATGAGCAACAACCTCCTGCAGTTGTTTTTCGGTTGGGAAGCGGTCGGACTGGTGTCCTATCTGCTGATCGGTTTTTGGTTCAACAAGCCAACCGCCATTTTTGCCAACATGAAGGCCTTTCTGGTGAATCGTGTGGGCGACTTTGGATTCATTTTGGGTATCGGTCTGATTGCCGCGTACACCGGCAGTCTCAATTACACCGAGATATTTGCAAAATCGTCGGAGCTGTCTGCGCTGGTGTTTCCGGGTACCGATTGGATGCTCGTCACAGTGATTTGCATCTGCCTCTTTATCGGTGCGATGGGCAAGTCTGCGCAGTTCCCTTTGCACGTCTGGTTGCCTGATTCGATGGAAGGCCCAACCCCCATATCTGCGCTGATTCACGCCGCCACCATGGTGACCGCAGGGATCTTCATGGTCTCGCGGATGTCTCCATTGTTTGAGTTGAGTGACACAGCGCTGAATCTCATTGTGGTGGTGGGTTCCATCACCGCGCTGTTTATGGGATTTCTCGGGATCATTCAAAACGATATCAAGCGCGTTGTCGCCTATTCCACCTTGTCGCAACTCGGATACATGACGGTCGCGCTGGGCGTGTCCGCGTATTCTGTTGCGGTCTTCCATTTGATGACCCACGCGTTCTTTAAGGCGCTGCTGTTCCTTGGTGCCGGCTCCGTCATCATGGGTGTGCACCACAACCAGGACATTCGGTGGATGGGCGGGCTGCGCAAATACATGCCCGTGACATGGATCACCTCCTTGCTCGGCTCGTTGGCCCTGATTGGTACACCGTTTTTTTCCGGTTTTTACTCCAAAGACAGCATTATTGAAGCGGTACATGCGAGCCAATTGCCTGCTGCCGGTTTTGCGAATTTCGCGGTGTTGGCAGGTGTTTTCGTCACTGCCTTTTACTCCTTCCGCATGTATTTCCTTGTGTTTCATGGCAAGGAACGATTCGACCAGAACCCGGATGCGCACCACCACCACCACGGGCATGATGCGCACCACGACGCACATCCACATGAGTCGCCGTGGGTGGTGTGGGTGCCTTTGGTTCTCTTGGCGATTCCGTCAGTCTTGATCGGATATTTCACTATCGATCCGATGCTGCATGGTGATTTCTTCAAGGACGTGATTTTTGTGAACCACGCCATTCACCCAGCGATGGAGGAGCTGTCTGCGAAGTTCCACGGTGCAACGGCCATGGCGATGCATTCCCTCACGACCCTGCCCCTGTGGCTTGCTGTTGCCGGTGTAGCGACGTCCTATGTGTTCTACATGATGTATCCCGCCATACCGGCAGCCATACAGCGCGCTGCGCAGCCGGTCTACACCCTGTTGGAGAACAAGTATTACCTTGATTGGATCAACGAGCACATTCTTGCGCGGGGTGCCCGCGTGGTGGGAATGGGGCTGTGGAAGGTGGGTGATCAAGCAATCATTGACGGTGCCGTTGTCAATGGCTCTTGGAAGCTGGTCGGACTTTTCTCGGGCGTGATCCGCAAGGCGCAGTCTGGTTACCTGTACCACTACGCGCTGGTCATGATTCTTGGCGTGTTCGTGTTGATGACATATTTCGTCTGGCTCAAGTAGGAGAAAAAGAATATGGGTTTGTTGAGCCTTGCTATTTGGGTGCCAGTCGCTTTTGGTGTGCTGCTTCTCGCCTTGGGGCGCGATGAGCACGCTACCGTAGTGCGCTGGGTGGCGCTGGTGGGTGCCATCGTGAGTTTTTTGTTGACGCTGCCTTTGTATGGTCAGTTTGACAACACGACTGCAGCGATGCAGTTCGTTGAAAACATGCCGTGGATCGAGCGTTTCAATGTGAATTACCACCTTGGACTGGATGGAATCTCGTTCTGGTTCGTGTTGTTGACCGCGTTCATCACCGTCGTTGTTGTGATCGCGGGGTGGGAAGTGATTACCCAACGCGTCAATCAGTACATGGGTGCGTTCCTGATCTTGAGTGGCTTGATGATTGGTGTGTTTTCCGCATTGGATGGCATGCTGTTTTATGTATTCTTCGAAGCGACGCTGATCCCGATGTACCTGATTATTGGTATCTGGGGCGGGCCCAACAAGATTTACGCAGCCTTCAAGTTTTTCCTGTACACCTTGCTGGGTTCGCTGTTGATGCTGATTGCATTGATCTACCTCTATTCCCAGGCGGGTGGCAGTTTTGATTTGGCGAAGTGGCATGCAATGCCTTTGGGGCAGACAGCCCAGACGCTGTTGTTCTTTGCGTTTTTTGCTGCGTTTGCCGTCAAAGTGCCGATGTGGCCCGTCCATACGTGGTTGCCCGATGTGCACGTGGAGGCACCCACCGGCGGATCGGCGGTGTTGGCCGCGATCATGCTGAAACTTGGTGCATACGGTTTTCTGCGCTTCTCCATGCCTATTGCCCCCGACGCTGCGCATGCTTGGGGTGGCTTCATGGTGGCCTTGTCATTGATCGCCGTGGTGTATGTGGGCCTAGTTGCCATGGTGCAGCAGGACATGAAAAAGCTCGTCGCTTACTCGTCGGTGGCCCACATGGGGTTCGTCACGCTGGGCTTTTTCATCTTCAACGACTTGGGTGTGTCAGGTGGTCTCGTTCAAATGATCGCGCACGGTTTCGTGTCAGGTGCCATGTTCCTGTCCATAGGCGTGTTGTACGACCGTGTGCATTCCCGCGAGATCTCCAGTTATGGCGGCGTGGTGAACACCATGCCAAAGTTTACGGCCTTCGCTCTCCTTTTTGCCATGGCGAACTGTGGTCTGCCCGGTACTGCGGGGTTTGTGGGGGAGTGGATGGTGATTCTTGGCGCAGTGAAGTTCAATTTCTGGGTTGGTTTTGCGGCGGCCAGCGCTCTCATTTTCGGTGCCGCGTACACCTTGTGGATGTTCAAGCGCGTGTACCTAGGGCCCGTCACCAATGAGGAGGTGCGGGAACTCACAGATATCAATACCCGTGAGTTTTTGATGCTTGGCTTGTTGGCGGTAGCGGTCTTGGCAATGGGCTTGTATCCCAAGCCGTTTACCGATGTCATGGACGTGTCGGTAGCAGAGTTGCTCAAGCACGTTGCGACTTCCAAATTGAACTGATCACACTGAATTGAGAGACGAACGATGATTGACAAAATCAGTTGGATCACGGTGTATCCAGAGATCGTATTGATGGTGATGGCCTGCGCCATCCTGTTGATTGACCTGGGGGTGAAAACTCCGCTGCGTAACCTTACCTACATTCTGACCATGTTGACCTTGGCAGTGGTTGCTGCCTTGGAGGCCCATTTGGCGATCGCCGGGCAAACCTACTATGGGTTTGGCAACATGGTGGTCAGCGATGTCATGGGCAATTGGCTGGAGTGCTTTGCGGCCATCGCGGTCATGGTCTCGTTGGTCTATGCGCGTCCTTACGCCGGCCATCGCGACATGTTGCGAGGGGGCGAACTCTTCACGCTCAACATGCTGGGTCTGCTGGGCATGTTCATCATGATTTCGTCTAACAACTTGTTGTTGACCTACATGGGCTTGGAGTTGTTGACCCTGTCGAGCTACGCACTGGTTGCGTTGCGGCGCGACGATGCGGCTGCCACCGAAGCGGCGATGAAGTACTTTGTATTGGGCGCGTTGGCATCTGGTTTCCTCTTGTATGGCATGTCCATGCTGTACGGTGCCACGGGTACTTTGGACATCACCCAGTTGTTTGAATCCGTCTCCAGTCGTCAGGTACGCCCGGACGTTTTGGTATTTGGCTTGGTGTTTGTCGTGGCAGGTCTGGCATTCAAGCTGGGTGTGGTTCCCTTCCATATGTGGATCCCCGATGTTTACCAAGGCGCCCCCACGGCGGTGACCCTGATGATTGGCGGAGCCCCCAAATTGGCCGCCTTCGCAATGTGCATTCGATTGCTTGTCGAGGGTCTGCGTCCGCTGGCCGGTGATTGGCAGCAGATGCTCATGGTCCTCTCGGTGGGCTCATTGCTTATTGGAAATTTGGCAGCCATAGCGCAGACCAATTTGAAGCGGATGTTGGCGTTTTCCACGATCTCTCAGATGGGCTTTGTGTTGTTGGGCCTGATGTCTGGGGTGGTGGGTGACGACGCATTGAGCTATGCTGCAAACGCGTACAGTTCCGCGATGTTCTATGTAGTGACCTATGTGCTGACGATATTGGCGACTTTTGGAGTCATCTTGTTGTTGTCGCGCGAGGGGTTCGAGAGCGAAGAGATCTCAGACTTCGCCGGCCTGAACCAGCGCAGCCCCTTGTACGCGGCTGTCATGGCCATTTGTGCGTTTTCGTTGGCAGGCATCCCGCCTATGGTGGGCTTCTACGCCAAGTTGTCGGTGTTGCAGGCCTTGCTCGTGTCGGGCCAGTCGCTCCACTTTGCAATGGCAATCTTTGCGGTAATTATGTCCTTGGTGGGAGCTTTTTATTACCTGCGCTTGGTCAAGGTCATGTATTTTGATGCCCCCATCACGGCCACCACGGTAGACGCTCCTGCCGACGTCCGCGTGGTGCTCGCCATCAACGGTGCGTTGGTTTTGATTCTCGGCCTAGCCCCTGGCAGTTTGATGGCTATTTGTGCGTCGTCGGTACGCCAGATGCTGGGCGTGTGAGCGTGCTGACGTTTGCCGGACTAAACCGCTGGATGCATTGATGGGAAATTCGCTGTCTGTGTGGGCCGTTCTGTTGGTTGCGGTGTGTGCGGCCAACTTGCCTTTTTTTACACATCGCGTGTTGGGTGTGTTGGGAACGCATAGCAAGACTCTGGGGATTCGCCTGCTGGAGTTGCTTGCTTACTATTTTCTGGTGGGGTGCATTGGGCTACTGTTGGAGAAAAATGCCGGGCAAATCGCACCGCAAGGGTGGGAGTTCTATGCAATCACGGCATCGCTCTTTCTCACATTTGCGTTTCCAGGTTTCGTCTATCGTTATCTCCTGAAGCGCCATGGGTGACCCAGCCTCATTTGCCCATTTGCGCGAGAGTCAGCTCGCTAGCGCAGATTTGGTGAGAGGCAGCTTCTTGTATGCCCGCCGCGACACAGTGGTGCTGCCTGATGGCACAACAGCCGAGCGCGAGTACGTGGTGCATCCCGGTGCGGTCATGGTGGTGCCCTTGATCCTTGCCGCAGGGGAGCCTCTGCGAGTGGTTTTGGAGCGCCAGTTCCGATACCCGGTTCAACAGGTGATGGTTGAATTTCCGGCAGGTAAATTGGACGTAGGCGAGAGCACGGCGGCATGTGCGCGCCGCGAACTTCACGAAGAAACCGGTTATCGCGCCAGCGAGTGGGCCAGAGCGGGCGTGATTCATCCCGTGATTGCATATTCCACCGAGTTCATTGAAGTATGGTTCGCAAAGGGGCTCACTGCAGGGGAGCGCCAGTTGGACCGTGGTGAGTTTTTGGATGTTTTCACAGCCACAGCCGACGAGCTGTTGTCGTGGTGCCTGGATGGGCGTGTGACTGACGCCAAAACGGTTGCCGCCGCCTTGTGGTTACAGAACTACCAAGCCGGCACCTGGGTGCCCCAATGGGTGTCCGCATGAGCCGCCAGAGCGCCTTTGGTTGGCCATGAAAGTGCTGGATCTACAGTGCTCTGCCGCCCACACCTTTGAGGGCTGGTTCGGTTCTGAGCAAGATTTTTGTGCCCAAGTGGAGCGCGGTCTGGTGCAGTGTCCTTTTTGTGGTGATGCGACCGTTCACAAGAAGCTTAGCGCCCCCCGACTCAACCTTTCCGGTGCCAAAGCCCCCCCGGCGGAGGCTCCCGGCGAATTGGCCCCCCGCAGGCAAGGCACGGCACCCCTGCCCACCCAAGAGGCAGAGGTGGGCCAGGCGTTGCAGCGGGCATGGCTTCGACTGAGTCAACAGGTTTTGGCCCGCACCGAAGATGTCGGTGATGGCTTTCCTGAAGAGGCAAGACGCATCCATTACGGCGAAGTTCCAGAGCGCGGTATCCGAGGCAAGGCCACACAGGCCGAGGTGCGTGCGCTGCTGGACGAGGGCATAGACCTCCTGCCCATCGCCATTCCCGAACACTTGAAAAATCCGCTGCAATAGTGTCACTGGCTGCAGGCCTGGTGCACGTTCAAGGATAGAGTCCCCTGAGCTCACGCGCATGCAAGATACGTTTGCATGCGACGATGAAGGTCGCGGTCCGCAGGCTCACTTGGTGGCTCTGGGCTACCTCCCATACCGCTGCAAACGCTTCCTTCATGATGCGCACCAGGCGGGCGTTGATTTCGTCTTCGCTCCAGAAGAAGCTCGAAAAATCTTGCACCCACTCAAAATAACTGACGGTCACCCCGCCAGCGTTCGCGATCACGTCTGGCACCACCAGCACATTGCGATCCTGAAGAATATCGTCGGCCGCAGGTGTGGTGGGCCCGTTGGCCCCCTCTATGACCAATTTCGCCTGGATGCGGTGCGCGTTGGTCGCTGTGATCTGCTGCTCCAAGGCGGCTGGAATCAGGATGTCGCACGGCACATCCCAAAACGCATCGGGTGCTAAGGCCTCCGCGCCCGCAAATCCCCCCACGGAGCCATGGGTCGCCACGTGCGCCAACAAGGCTGGCACGTCGATGCCCCCTTCCCGGTACACCGTGCCTCCGTGGTCCTGGACTACGACAACCGTGGCTCCTGCCTGGGCAAACAGCTTGGCGGCAATACCGCCGACGTTGCCAAAGCCTTGCACCGCCAAGCGCGCCGTGCTTACATCCATGCCCAAGTGCCGTGCTGCTTCCACACCCACGGTAAACACGCCGCGTCCCGTCGCCTCGCGCCGCCCCAACGATCCTCCCAGGTCCACGGGCTTGCCCGTGACGACACCCGTGGCAGTGGCACCTTCGTTCATGGAGTAGGTGTCCATCATCCAGGCCATGATTTGCTCATTGGTATTCACATCGGGGGCCGGTATGTCTTTGCTGGGCCCGATGATGATGCCGATTTCGCTGGTGTAGCGCCGTGTCATGCGCTCAAGTTCCCCCCGCGAGAGCGTCTTGGGATCGACCCGTATGCCCCCCTTTGCGCCACCGTACGGCACGTTGACCGCCGCATTTTTGATAGACATCCAAGCCGACAGTGCCATGACTTCGGACAGTGTCACGTCCTGGTGGAAGCGCACACCGCCCTTGCCCGGTCCGCGCGAGGTGTTGTGCTGCACCCGGTAGCCCTCAAAGTGCGCCACGGTACCGTTATCCAGTTGGATAGGTACATCCACAATCAGCGCGCGTTTGGGCCGCTTGAGTGTTTCTGCCCATCGCGCGAGGTGCCCCAGATACGGGGTTACACGATCCACCTGTTGCAGATAAATGCCCCACGGGCCCAGGTGGTCTGCTTGTAGATAGGACGGAAGTGCGTGCTGTGCGGCTTGTGCAGTGGGCGAGGGGTGGACGCCAGGGCGTTGCGACATGGATGCTCCTTAGGGTTGTCGTCAAGGCCCGCAATGTAGGCGGGTGCTGCCGCGGTGTCCAAGGCCGCTTCTTATGCTAACTATGCGAAATATTTATAGCGCATCAGATGCGGAGGTCGACAATCCTGCCTGTCGGCTGGCCCAAGGTGTTGGTGAATACCTGGCCATTCACCCCGGACCGGAGTGCATTGCCGCTGGACGCAAACTTCGCCGAGGTGGCTGCATACATACGTACCAAGAAGTCTTGTGTTGCCGGTGCCACAGCAGAGCGCGCCGCGCGCAATTGGCCCATGTAGGTACTGTCTTGCAGCGTGGCATGGCTGCCGAGTGCTTGCACGTTTGCACGCCGGACCTGGACCTCTTGTTCGGCTTGGGCCGTCTCGCGCTGCAAGGCTTCCACCTTGGTTTGCGCGCTTTGCATATCGCGCTTCGCTTGCTCCAAGCGCGCCTGGCTTAGCGTCGCTTGGAGCGACGGCGTTGCGCTGTTGGTGGCCGCAATTGCCATGGCGCGTGCAGGGGCCGCTGTCAGGCGCTGACGTTAAGGCGCGTACCAATGATGTGGCCCTGGCCATTCACCACGGGCTTGCGTTCGGCTTCGCGTGATTGAAAAGATTTTTGCTCTTTGGCAGCCGCCGCGTACGCGGCCTCGCGCTGGATGGCTTCGGTTCGCTTGGCCGATTGCACATGTTCGGGCTGCTGCACTTTGGCGCGTGAAATTTCCATGCCGGCATCCTGAGTCAGAAAGCCCGATTTTAGGACGTCTATACCCCGTTAATCAACCGATTGGCGCACACACACACCGCTAGTGCGCGGTGTGTGCGCAACGTTTCAGGCGTTGAACTGCAGTGCCGCCAAGCCAGCATACACCCCCCCCCGGGCCACCAGTTCTGCGTGCGTGCCCTGTTCCACCAGCACCCCATGATCGAGTACCACGATCAAGTCGGCCTTTTGTACGGTAGCCAGGCGGTGGGCGATGACCAAGGTGGTGCGGTCGCGCATTGCGCTTTCCAGTGCCGCTTGCACCATGCGCTCGCTCTCGGCGTCCAGCGCGCTGGTGGCCTCATCCAGCAGGAGCAAAGGTGGGTTTTTGAGCATGGCACGGGCAATGGCAATACGTTGCCGTTGCCCACCAGACAAGCGTACCCCCCGTTCACCCAGAAACGTGCCATACCCTTGCGGCAGGGCCTCAATAAAGTCGTGTGCAAACGCGGCACGTGCGGCGGCTTGGACTTGCGCGTCAGTAGCATCGGGTTTGCCGTAGCGAATGTTGTCCATTGCGGAGCTGGAAAAAATGACCGCGTCTTGCGGCACGATACCCACCCGTTGCCGCAACGCGTCCAGCGCCTGTGCACGCGTCTCAACGCCGTCCAGTGCGATGCTGCCGCTTTGCGGGTCGTAGTAGCGCAGCAGCAGTTGAAACACGGTGCTTTTGCCGGCACCGCTGGGCCCCACGATGGCCACAGTCTGTCCCGGTTTCACGTCGAGGCTGAAGCTTTGCAGCGCCTGTTGGTGGGGGCGGGAGGGGTAATGAAAATGCACCGCCTCAAAACGGATGGCACTGCCTGCCAAGGGCATGGGTGCAGGCACCGGCTGCGCAGGAGAGGTGATGGGGGACTGTGTGCCCAAAAGCTCCATCAATCGTTCGGTGGCACCCGCCGCACGCAGCAGGTCCCCATACACCTCGCCCAACACTGCAAAAGCACTCGCCAGAATGATCACGTACACCACGGTTTGCCCCAGGTGGCCGGCGGTGATGCGCCCATCTGCCACCGCTTGTGTGCCCTGGTACAGGCCCCACAGCAGGGCCGCAGAGGTGGCAATGATGATGAAGGCCACCAGCCCTGAGCGCATCAGGCTGCGCTTGGTTGCCGTGGCAAATGCGTTGTCCGTAGACGTCTCAAAGCGCTGTGTTTCACGCCCCTCTGCGGTGTAGCTTTGCACGACAGGAATCGCGTTGAGCACCTCGGCTGCAATGGCGCTGGAATCGGCCACGCGGTCTTGCGAGGCCCGCGAAAGCTTGCGAACCCGCCGCCCGAACCACAGGCTGGGCAGCACGATAAGCACCAGCACCACCAACACTTGCAGCATGACCACCGGGTTGGTCCATACCAACACGCCCAATGCGCCCACACCCATGACCGCGTTGCGCAAGCCCATGGACAGCGACGATCCCACTACGGTCTGGACCAGCGTGGTGTCGGCTGAAAGCCGCGACAGCACCTCACCGGTTTGTGTGGTCTCGAAGAACTCGGGGCTTTGCCTCAGCACATGGGAATACACCGCGTTGCGCAGGTCGGCCGTCACCCGTTCACCCAGCCAACTCACCATGTAAAAGCGGGCTGCCGAAAACAAGCCCAGTGCCACGGCCACGGCAAACAGTGCCGCAAAATGGGCGCGTAGCGCCATCATTTGTGCACCCTTGTCGGTCAGCACCAGGCCGCCGTCAATCAGGCTGCGCAGTGCGATGGGAAAGGCGAGTGTCGCCCCTGCCGCCAGTACCAAAAACACCAATGCCAAGCCAATGCGTATCCGGTAGGGACGCAAAAAAGGCAGCAAGCCGCTAAGTGATTGGGGGCGCTGTGAAGGAGGGCGTTCGTTCGAAGTCATGGTTGCCTAGCAGAGTGGTGAGCGCGCGCATTGCCGACCGTGGGTGCTTCAGCCAGTGCGAACGCCCCCGAGTATTGCCCAAACGCGCGGGGCAGGGCCCACGCCTCGTGCAATGGCTCGTCCACCCTCACACGGCGCACTTGCAGTAAGCTCATTGGCACATGGGGAGGAAACATGGCAATTGAAACACTACAAATCCATGGGGTGGAGGTACATATCGAGGGCAGCGGTGCGCGCACGGTCGTGATGCTGCACGGATGGCCCGACACCCTGCAACTCTGGGATGCCACGGTACAGGCCTTGCAGCCCCAGTACCGTTGCGTGCGCTTCACCCTGCCGGGGTTTGGACAGGTGGACGCCCGCTTGCCACCCCCCACTGTGGAGGACATGACAAGCTCCCTGCTCGCCATCATTCAGGCCGTCAGCCCCCACGCCCCGGTGACTTTGCTCTTGCATGACTGGGGATGTGTGTTTGGCTACGAACTCGCGATGCGCCATCCCTCCCACATTGAGGCCATCGTTGCCGTGGACATCGGGGACCACAACGCCGGTGCCTACCTGGCCTCGCTGTCTATGGGCCAAAAACTGTCGATTGCCAGCTACCAACTCTGGCTCGCTTGGGCTTGGGTGGTGGGGCGCTATGTGCACCAGGGTATCGCCAATGGCATGACCCGTTTCATGGCCCGTGTCGCGCGCTGCCCCTCGCCCCAAGCGCCGTTGCGCTGGACCATGAATTTTCCCTACGCCATGCGCTGGTTGGGCGTGCGAGGCGGACTCCGCACCGCAGCGGTCAAGCCCACGTGCCCGGTGCTGTTTGTGTATGGCGAAGGCAAGCCATTCATGTTCCATTCCTCCCGCTGGGTCCATGACCTGCGCGCGCGCGCCCACAGTGCGGCCCATGGTTTGCGCAGTGGGCACTGGGTCATGCTGGACCAACCCGATGCGTTTCATGCGCTGCTGTTGCGCTGGTTGTCCAGTGGAGACCGCCGCCGCGTCCCCCGTTCCTGAGCCGCGGGAGGCTATAGCGCCAGGCGGCTGGCGTAGCCGGTCATCTCAAGGTAGCCGCGCCCGACCCGTCGGCGCTTGTCGTCCTGTACCTCGCTCAAACCTTCCCAATACAGGGTGCCAGTGGATGCGCGGCTGTCGAGTTCTTGGTTGTCAACCAAGGCGCGCACGGTGAAGCTTCCCACCGGTGTGCGTACCGTCCACTCCACCGGATAGCGCGCCCCACTGACCGGACTGGTCCAGTACCGTTGGGGTGAAAAAAACACCTCATCCGGTCCGAACACGCGGGTTGGCCCCGCCCGCTGGCCGTTGCCTTGGCGCAGTGAACCGCCGGCCCATAAGGCATCACCCGTGGCCTTGCGTAGCTGGAAGGCCATCAGCGCGCTGCCGTCCAAGAGGTTGATGCCAATCCAATCCCAGCCCACCGCAAGGGGGTGCAGTAACTCCTGGCTCCACTCATGGTCCAGCCATGCGCTGCTGCCACCTTGCAGCGTGTGGGTCGTGCCTTGCAAGGTAATGCTGCCGCTGGCTTGCAACTGGGGGTGGCTGTAGTAATAGCTGGCATGCTTTTCTTCCGGTCCTTTGCGGGAAAGGCCCTCCACACCTTGCAACAGCACCGGCTGGCTGCTCTGAAAGCGCAGTCGCATGGCAAAGTCTTTGCCGGTGACCTCGGCCTGCAAATCCGCCCCTGTGCGTTGCAGGCTCCAATCCCGCAGCGTGATGCCGGTATCAGCGCTGCTGGCGTGCGCTACGTCTGCAGGGTTGGCCCCGGGGGCATCGCCCGACCACCGGGCCAAGCGTTGGTCGTGCCAGAGTTTTTGGCCCAGCACGTCCGTCACTGCGGCATGGGCAAACAATAGCTGGCGCGCGGCAAGGCGTGAGCGCATGCCCTGCGTTGCGTCCACGCGCCGACGAAAAAACGTGACCTGAAAACCCAGCATGCGCTCCTGATAGGGGTCGGTGCCGGTGGGGCGCAACTGAGCCACCCCCGTGATGTACCACCACTCGGTCTTGAAGTCGTTATGGCTGCCCGCATCGCGCGGAAAACGCAGGGTGGCCTGTGGCAAGGCTTGTGCGCGGTGCAGCACGCTCGCCAATGCCGGTGCTAGCAGCAGTTGCCTGCGCATGCGTACGGGGCGCGTCATGCTGCATTCACCGGCGCGTTGGGGGCAGCGGCCTCTCCGATAGCCGCCCGCGTCATGGCCGCCTGGGTGTGCAGCCACTCACAAAACGCAAGCACCTCGGGGCGGCTGCGGTTGCGCGCACCGACCAACAACCAATAGACCATGGGCGTATCAATGCGGCACCCTGGCAACACCTCTACCAGGTCACCGCTGGCCAGACTATCGGCGACCAAGGGCATGCGTGCCAAGGCAATGCCCTGGCCGGTGAGCGCGGCCTGGGCGATTTGGTGGGCGTAGTTGAAATACATCCAGCGCTTGGGCTCCAGCCGGGGTTGGTGGTGAATTTGCAGCCACCGCCGCCAGGTGAGCCATTCCAGGTTTTGCACCCCGTGGGTGTCACTGGCCTCCAGCAGGGCAAAGCGGGCCAAGTCCGCCGCATTGCGCAGGGCAGGCGCGCTTTTGAGCAACCACGGGCTGGCCACGGGGGTGAGCTGCTCACCAAAAAGTCGCACGGCATCGCTGCTTACGTTGACAGACCGGGTGAAACGAATGGCCAGGTCCACATCGCTGGTGTCCAGGTCCACCCGGTTGTCGGTGGCGTCTATCCGGATGTCAATGTCAGGGTACGCGGCCTGGAATGCCTCCAGGCGCGGAATCAACCACATGGACGCGAAGGACGCCCAGGTGGAAATCGCCACACTTTTGCGCCCTGCGGTCCGGCGGATTTGCCGCACGGCGGCGTCTATGCGCTCCAGCGATGGCACTGCTGCATGCAACAATTGCCCGCCCGCCCCGGTAAGCTCCACCGCCCTGGTGTGGCGCAAAAAGAGAGGTACGCCCACTTCATCTTCCAGCGCCTGGATTTGTCGGCTCACCGCACTCTGGGTCAGCGCCAATTCTTCGGCAGCCGCCCGGAAATTGAGGTGCCGGGCCACGGCTTCGAGTGCGCGAAGGTGGCCCATGGCGATGGGGCGGGTGCGCAGGCGCGTATCGGTGTGCGGGGCAATGGCGTCAGACATGGCGGAGGGTCGCGGACGGCGATTCATGCGTGAATGGAATGAATAGCATAGCCCGGTTTCATTGGACGGAGAAGGTGTGGCGGGGCGATGATTTGCATGCCCATCCACACTTTTTAAGGAGTTTTTTCATGCCATCGCAAAGCCCGTCCTCCTCGTCTTCGCTGCACGCGTTTGTGTCTGCATCCCTGTCCGGCGTAAATATCGCCGCATCGGTTGCACCCAGTGTGGATGGTGCGATGGGCCCTATCGTGGTGTGCGACAACACACGGTGGACCCTGTCGCAAGGCCGCGCAGTCACCCTCAAGCCACGCGCCGCAGGCATGCTGCGCGTCACCCGTGGCCGCGCCTGGGTGACGCTGGATGTGTCGCGCCACAGCCCCCTGAGCGAAACCGGTGATCACTTTGTGACCCTGGGGCACGACCTGCCACTGCGCGCCGGGCAGCGCGTGGTGGTGGAAGCGTGGGCTTACCGAGGGCAGGACGGTATTGAATTCCAATAGATGCCAGCGTCGGAGCGCTGCACCGCCAGTCGCTGGCAGGCCGCCGTCGCAGACCCGGTGCGTGACATCGGGCAAGGGCTTGCGTTGGTGGCCCGCGCAATGTGGCGCTTGGTGGCAGGTCTGGCGGGGTATGCCGAGTACCTCACTGCGGGCCGTGGCCGTGTGCTGCAGCGCTGGGAGTCCAATGCGCCTTGAGCGTTAGCGGCTGCAGCTCGCTTCAGGTACTTTGCCGTACCTGGAGCGCGTAGCCCAGATTCACGGCATCGCTGGGCACCGCCTCGCCTTGCATTAGGCGGATCAGCATCTGCGCAGCCGCATGGCCAATTTCGGCTCGCGGGGTGCGCACAGTGGTCAGCGGCGGCACCATCTGGTCACTGCCGGTCAAGTCATTGAACCCCGCGATTGCGACTCGCTGCGGCACCGCAACCCCCATGCGCATGGCCGCCAGCAGGGCACCTTGCGCCAAATCGTCGTTGCAAAAGAAGATGGCGTCTACCGGCGGCGTTTGCCCCATGATCTGCTCAAACATGCGGGCTCCCAGCGCCAATGACGAGGGGGCGGGGTTGAGCCACTCCAGCACTTCGTCGTGCAAATCAGCTTCTTGCAAGGCATTGCGCCAGCCCTGGAGCCGTTGCAGGGTTCGTGGGTCCAGCTGGGCCGCCGCAAATGCAATGCGGCGGTAGCCTTTGCCGATCAGGTGACGGGCCATGTCGCGGCCGGCATCCATTTGCGAAAAGCCGACGCAGTGGGCGCCCGGTGGCACCTCGGTCGTCATTAGGTGTACGCAGGGCACCCCGCTTTGTGCAATCAGCTGTCGGGTAGTTTCGTGGCGTTCCAGCCCGGTCACGATCAGGCCTGCAGGGCGGTGCAGCAGCTGCTCGCGCAGCAGGGTTTCCTCTTCACTCGAGTCGTAGTGGGTAATGCCGATCAGCGTTTGAAAGCCGGCTTGCCGAAGACTGAGCTGCAAAGCTTCCAACAAATCCACAAACAAGGCGTTGGACAGCATGGGGATGAGCACTGCCACATGGCTGCTCTGCCCTGAAGCCAATGCCCGCGCGGCCGGGTTGGGCACGTAACCCAGCGTATCGGCTGCTGCGCGCACTTTGGCCACCAGCTCGGATGCCACGGCGCGTTCACCCCGCAATGCGCGCGACACGGTAATGGGACTGACGCCGGCTAGCTGCGCCACATCGGAGAGCGTGACGCGGCCCGTGGCACGGGGCCGAAGAGGGTTGTTCATGGCTTAGGGAAACTACTGAATGGGTTTGTGAAATCTTCTCATAGGATAGCGCTATCCGAGGGTAGTGAAGCAGGGTACTAACCCGCATCACTGTCTGTAGCGGCTTGTCGCATAGATATATGTGAAGCGCCGCCATTTTTTTGAGGTGTTGGATAGCGCTAACCAACAAATGAAGGCTATGAAATCAATTGTGATCATGGGCGTGGCCGGGTGCGGCAAATCCAGCGTCGGCGCCCGCGTGGCTGCAGCGACCGGCATGCCGCTGGTGGAAGGGGACGACCACCACAGCCCGGCCAACCGCAGCAAGATGCAGCAGGGTATTGCCCTGACAGATGCCGACCGCCAAGGCTGGCTGGCCACGCTGAGTGAGCAGATCCTCTTGCACCCCCGGGGTGCCGTGGTAACTTGCTCGGCTCTCAAGCACAGCTACCGTGAGCGTTTGCGCGCGACGGCACCCGAATTGTTGTTTGCTTTTCTGGAAATCAGCCGCGCAGATGCGCAAGCCCGCGTCACAGCCCGAGCCTCCAGCCACTTCTTTTCCACCACCCTGGTGGACAACCAATTTGCCACGCTGGAGTCCCCCACCGGCGAAGCTGGAGTGTTGACCCTGAACGCCATGCTGCCTTTGGAAGACTTGCAAGCCGCAGTCACCGCTTGGCTCTCCACCTACGAGGAGACTTTATGACTACCCCCAAAACACCGGACTCGCGGGTGCGCGCCAGTGGCTTTGCCCGCACCACCAACGTGTTGATGGCGGCCTGCTTGGGCGTGATGGCCGTGTCTGTGTTTATCAACGTGGTGTTGCGCTATGGTTTCGGCAGTGGCGTTGCAGCCAGTGAAGAGTTGTCCCGCCTGTTGTTTGTATGGATGGTTTTCATCGGTGCCACCGCGGCCTACCCCGCCGGCGAACACATGGCCTTTACCAGTCTGGTCGCTTCTCTTCAATACAAACCCAGAGCACTAGCCTGCATGACGGTGCTAATCCGGCTTTTGGTTGTATTCGCTTGTGTGTTGCTGGGTCGTGGTGCCTGGCAGCAAGTGGTGGTGGGCTTGGACAGTACCTCCGTGGTGCTGGGCTACCCCAGCGCGTTGCTGCCGCTTCCGGCGTTCCTGTGTTCCTTGTCCATCGGGGCGATGGCGCTTTGGGAGCTGGTTCAACGGACTCCCTTGGAACTCGGCCATAGCGCCGACATGGAGTAGCACCATGAGCAACGAAGGACTCGCATTTCTGGTGTTCTGCGTCGGGATGCTGACGCTGATGGGTATCGGCATGAATATGGGGCTGGCGCTGGTGCTGACCGGTGCAGGCATGGCGTGGGTGCTCGACTTCTGGGACACCCAGCTACTGGCCCAGAACCTCGTCGCCGGGGTAGACAGCTTTGCCCTCTTGGCCGTGCCGTTTTTTATCCTGGCCGGTGAGCTGATGAACACCGGTGGCATCAGCCGGCGCATTATCGACATGGCGCAGGCTTGGGTGGGGCATATCCGTGGAGGCCTGGGGTATGTGACCATCGGCGCTGCCATTCTGCTGTCCGCCATGTCGGGCTCTGCCTTGGCGGATGCGGCTGCCATGACCGCCATCCTGCTGCCCATGATGCGCAAGCACGGTTACCCGGTAACCGACTCCGCAGGGCTGATCGCCGCGGGCAGTGTCATCGGCCCGATTATTCCGCCTTCCATGGCCTTTGTGATTTACGGAGTCACCACCAATACGTCCATCTCGGCACTGTTTGTATCGGGCATCGTCCCGGGGCTCATCATGGGCGCGGGGCTGGTGGTGGCTTGGCGTTTGGTGTTGCGTGGCATGGACTTGCCGGCTGGCACCGCCGTGCCTCTTGTGGAGCGCATTCAGGCAACCGGGCGTGCAGTCTGGGCACTGCTCATGCCCGTGATCATCATCGGCGGCATGAAAAGTGGTGTCTTCACACCGACGGAGGCCGCCGTGGTTGCTGCGGTGTACGCCCTGGTGATTGCCTTGTTCGTGCACCGCGAGATGCATTGGTCCGAGCTGTACGGTGTGTTGGTACGGTCCGCAAAAACCACGGCCATCGTCATGTTCCTGTGTGCTGGTGCGGCGGTGGCGAGTTACATGATCACGCTGGCCGACCTTCCCTCTACGCTCACCGCCTGGTTGGGGCCGCTGGTGGAGCACCCGCGCCTGCTGATGGCGGTGATGATGGTGGTGCTGGTGCTGATCGGTACGGCTCTGGACCTCACGCCCACCATTCTGATTTTTGCGCCCGTCATGCTGCCGATTGCGGTCAAGGCAGGCATCGATCCTGTGTACTTTGGGCTGATGTTTGTGCTCAACGGTGCCATCGGTTTGGTTACCCCGCCGGTAGGCACGGTGCTCAATGTGGTGGCCGGCGTCGGCAAGCTGCCCTTGCACCAGGTGATCAAGGGCGTGAACCCTTTCCTGATCACGTACACGCTGATTCTGTTTCTCTTCGTTCTCTTTCCGCAGATCGTGACCGCGCCCGTGGCGTGGATGCGCTAAGCGCTCATTCCTTCCTTTTGCAACACAACAACACTCACCTTGGAGATACACCATGAAAGCTTCCACCACCCTGATCCGTCGTGCCGTGCTGGCCGTAGCGGGCACCGCTGTATTTGCCGCAGCAATGCCTGCAGTGGCGCAGGACATCAAGCCCCGGCTGATCCGCTTCGGCTACGGCCTCAACGAGCAAAGCAACCAAGGCCGCGCTGCTAAGGTGTTTGCCGAAGCCGTAGAGAAAGCCTCCGGCGGCAAGATGAAGGTCCGCGCCATCGGGGCCGCCGCGCTCGGGTCCGATGTCCAGATGCAAAACTCCTTGATCGGTGGCGCGCAGGAAATGATGGTGGGTTCCACCGCAACCCTGGTCGGCATCACCAAAGAAATGGCGCTATGGGATACACCCTTCCTGATCAGTAACGCCAAGGAAGCGGACGCACTATTGGATGGCCCGGTGGGTGACAAAATCCGCAACAAGCTGCAGGAGAAAGGCTTGGTCGGACTGGTCTATTGGGAAAATGGCTTTCGCAACCTGACCAACAGCAAACGCGCCATCAACAAGTTGGAAGACCTGGAAGGCATCAAGCTGCGCGTGATGCAGAACAACGTGTTTCTCAATAGCTTCAAGACGCTGGGTGCCAACGCCGTGCCCATGGCTTTCTCGGAGCTGTTCAGCGCGCTGGAAACCAACACGGTGGATGGCCAGGAAAACCCCTTCAATACGATCTTGTCCAGCAAGTTCTATGAAGTGCAGAAGTACGTGACTGTGACCAACCACGTCTACAGTCCCTGGATTGTGCTGGTGAGCAAAAAGTGGTGGGATCAGCTATCCAAGGATGAGCAAAAAATTCTTAGCGATGCGGCGATACTGAGCCGCGACTTTGAGCGCAAAGACACCCGTGAGGAGGCCGCCAAGGCCGTGGCTGACTTGAAGGCCAAGGGCATGCAGATCAACGAGTTGTCTCCCGCCGAGTCAGCCCGCATGCGTGACAAGCTGACCCGTGTGTACGCCTCCATCGGCGCAGACATCGGCATGGATTTGTGGAACGAAGCGCAGGCCGAGTTGGTGAAAATCCGCGCCAAGAAGTAGATAACTTCCGTAGGCGGTGAGGGCGGGATTACCAGTCTTCCTTCACCGCCATCACCGCGTCACGCCCGGCGGCCGCGCGGCCAGATAACCAGGCGGTGAGGGTGCCTGCCGCAATCACGGCAGCGCCCAGCGCAGCCAAGCGACCCCAGGGCAGGGCCATGTCCATGGTCCAGTGAAAGCTCTGCGGGTTCACCACATGTACCAGCACCACGGCCACCGCCAGACCCAGCCCCATGCCGGCCAACGTGCCAAGCGACGTCCATGCCGCACCTTCCAACGCCACCACCCGCAGAATCTGGCGGCGCGTGAGCCCCAGGTGCACCAGCAGCCCGAATTCTTTGCGCCGTGCCAACACCTGGGCGCTAAAGCTTGCCGCCACCCCAAACAGCCCGATCGCTATGGCTACGGCTTGCAGCCAGTAGGTCACCGCAAAGCTGCGGTCAAAAATGGTCAGGCTGGTCGCCCGTATGTCGCGCGCCGAGCCGAACTCCAGCAGGTTACCGGCCTCGCCGCCCGGCGTGCTGGCCACGCGGTTGGCAAGGCTGCGCAGCGCTTCTTGGACTGCTTCGGGCGTGGTGCCGCCGTCTAACCAGAACGCCATGTCGTTGACCCGCGTGTCCTGCGTCCAGCGCAGGTAGTCTGCGCTGTCCAGCGTGATGGCACCGCTTTGGCGGGCATAGTCTCGCCACACGCCTGCTACCCAAAAGGCGGCGTCTGCTGGGCCGCCCGCTTGCGTTGGCCGTGTGCCCAGCTGCCATGCCTGCGCCAGTGCCGGGAAAGGCTGCCCCACCCGTGCGCCATACAAGTCCACCATCGCCTCGCTCACATAAATGGCCACGCTGCCCTGGGGGACAGTGGCCACGTCCCCCACCAGGGGCAGGTTCAAGCGGTCATTGTGCGGGTCGCGCAAAGGGCGGGCAATCAGCGTCACGTTGGGTTTGGCTGGGTCGAGCGACACGTTGAGAATGCGCTGGGTCGTTGCCTGTGCCACGCCGGGCAGCGCGGCTGCTTGGGCTACAAAGCTTGGGTTCAGGTAGGCCGTGTCCTGCGCACTGTTGCTGGTGGCGGTGCGAAGGTACAGGTCTGCGGGCAGCACCTGGTCCAGCCAGTCCATCACCGAGCCGCGAAAGCTGGCCACCATCACGGTGAGTGCTACCGCCAGGCTGAGGGCGGCTACGACGCCGCTCACGGCAACGGCCGCGCTCTCGCGCAGGCGTCGGGCCCGTTCCACTGCCAGTAGCGGCAACAGTTGGCGCGCCAGCCGTGGTGCAACCCGGTCCAGCACCCCGCCCACCAGCGCGGGCAGGCTCACAATGCCGCCCAGCAACAGTGCGGCCACGCTGAGGTAAGCGGCCAGCGGTATGTCCCACATCGGGGGCAGCAGCGCCAACAGACCACCCGATGCCATCAGCGCGACGCCCCCGCGCACACCGCCGTTGCTGTGGTGGCTGTGCCCCAAGCCCTTGAGCGTTTGGGCAGGTGGAAGCGCTTGCGCCAGCCGCGCCGGGCCCCAGGCGCCCAGCACCGCAGCGGCAGTGCCCAGCGCCCCAAACACCAGGGAAGCCCCTGCGCTCCATTGCAAAGCCGGTGTGGCCCCGCTGAAGTAGCCGCCACCCAAGTCGCCACCCAACAAGCGCAAGGCCAGCGCGGCCAGTGCGGTACCCAGTAGCACGCCCAGTGCGCTGCCCAAGGTACCCAGGGCCGCCGCCTCGCACAGCACCAGTTGCAGGCGCTGCCGTCCGGTCAGGCCCAGTACGGCCAGCAAAGCAAACTGCTGCAAGCGCCGGGTCACGCTCAGGGCGAGCACCGAATACACCAAAAAGCCACCGGTAAACAAGGCCACCAGTGCCAGCACGGTCAGGTTCACCCGGTAGGCCCGCGAGAGCGTGCTCACGCGGACTACGGCATCGCCGGGCTCGCGCAGCGTGGCGCTCGGTGGCCAATCGACGTCGCTTTGCAAGCGTTTCACCAAGGCCTTGCGGTCTACCCCGGCACGCAGACGCAGGTCGATGCGGGTAATGCGTTCGCCCAAGCCAAAAAGGTCTTGTACCGCAGCAATATCCATCACTGCCAGCGCGGCGCCGCCTGCCGCGACGCTGCCCGCCACGCGCACCGGCTGCATGCGCAAGCCCGTCTGTAGCTGCACCGCGCCGCTGCCCAGAGACTGGCGCGCCAGTGGGTTCAAAAACATGGCATCCGGCGCAAAGAACGACAGCCTGTCTGTGCTCCCATCGCGTTCAGTGCCTGCTGTACTGTCCGGCCTCGGCAGCAGATCCGGGGCTAAGGTTGCCACTTGCAGGGGGTCTATGCCCACCACGCGCAGCAGCGTGCGCCGGGGCTCGGGGTGGCCGTCAGACTGCGTGCCCGTGCCCGTGCCCGCGTCCGTGCTGGACGGTGCGGGCAGGGCGTAGGCGCTGATTTCCAGCACCGGCGATGCCAGCGCAATGTCGGGGTCGCGCTGCAATCGGCCCCATAGTTCAAGCGGCACGCCTTCGGTGCTGATGCCAGTGCGTAGCTCCAGGTCGGGCTGACCCCCCACCGAGCGCACCGCCTGCGAAAACTCGTCCAGCGCCGACGCGTTGATCAGGTGCACCGATAAGGCCAGCGCCACCCCCAGCATCACCGACACCACCGCTGCCGCATTGCGCCATGGGTGCTGGCGCAACTCTTGCCAGGAAAACCCCACTAACAAGGGCCACAAAATCGAATACATGGCGGCTATTGTGGGGCTTGTGCGGTGCGGTGCGGTTGTCAGCAGCCGTGCTCCTATATGGTTCAACCATGCACATGTCTGCCCACAACACCACCGCCCGAAAATGAGTCATCGATACCCGCGCGTGCGGTCCATAGAGGGCACTAGCAAGGTGACGTGGTGGGTGATTCGCTGCGTCTGTCCAAAGACGTGGCCCACCGGATGCGGGCACTGGCATTGCCACACCCAACTCTGAGAGCAGGGGCTACACCCCGCCTGAACACCGGCCAAAGTAGCGGCCGTGCCGAACCACCGCGCAGCGCCGGAAGTGATGCACCGCATGCGGGTGGAGGCGATTTGATGCGCTATTGCAATTTCAGGCGGATTTCTACGCAGGTGCCGGGATTCAACGGCTTGAAGCTTAGGGCAGCGTTCAATGCCTGCGCCCGCGCAGCCATATTCTTGATGCCGTAGCCCGTGGCGGGCTTTGTGAAATTGATGCCTCTGCCGTCATCGCAAACCTGAATCACCAATTCGGTTCGGTCTTCAATTTGCACCATAGCCGCCCTGAGGGAGACCGACTTTGCCGCGGCGTGTTTGATGACGTTGGTAATGGCTTCTGAAATCAGGTAACGGACGTTGCGCAAGGCTTGCGATTCAGAAACCGGTGTTTCACCAATATCTTCGACCAACCAGTGCAACCTGATCCCCGCATGGGCCAGTCTTGTTTCCATGGAATCGCGCAACTTTACCAACACCGAAAGCCAACTCGGTGGTGCGCCGTGCAAAACATCCAGACTATCGCGCAAAGCCAAGCCGGCCTGCACCACCTCACGCTCCAGGTCCTGATGGGTTGCCTGCGGGCTGTTCAACAGGCTGTGCAACGAAACAAGGTGGGCACCCACGCCGTCATGCATCTCGCGCAACAAGCGCATTCTTTCTGCAACCTCGGCTTCGCGCACGCTTGCTTTTTCGCGCTCATCGTGGAACTTGGACAGAAGGGCGCTGGCGCGGTCCAAGCGGGCCTGCAGCCGCAGGCGAAACCGTTTGGCCGCATTGATGCTGCGCACGACCCTGCGCATCAGCAGCACACTCATGGACATCAAAATGAATAAGAACGCAAACCGTGCGAGTGCAAAATTTCCGTAGCCTGCTGGCAAATGCACGATGGCGAGATGGTCATATAGTGCAAAACCCAGCGCAAACAATGCACCCAACATTAGTACATTGGAGTCGAAGTTTTTCACCCGCCACCAGTGTCGAAAAACCACCAGAACTGACACTGCAACGCCCGTAACCAACATCAAAAGCCAGTACTGCCGGAATGCAAACAATCCGGTGAGTCCATAGATGGTTGGCATCACAAGGGTTGCCAAGGCCAAGAAACTGAGCACCCCGTTTGTAAAACGGGATTTAGCCCGCAGCGTGACCAGGACGCTACTGGACAGAAGCACAATTGCAATTCCATAAAACCAGTCCATCGTGATGCCCCACCAGGGATGGGCAATGGGCGGGGTTGTTACAAGCACATAGCAATTTCTTAGCCCCCAAAAAAAGGCGGCTGATCCGAAAAGGGTTTGTGTTCTAGAACCCATGGCGAAGCCAAAACCCAGGGCCAAAAAGCCGATGCACAGTGCGAGCCCGACGATCACGATGGCACCGCCGTTTTGCCAGTTGTTGCGGCTGACATACATTGCGCGAACCACCTTGTCGGTGCCTATCCATACTTCGCTCAGACCTGCATAGCGGGCCAGCTCGCCATGCACTTCTACCGTCAGGACATTGGTCTGCGCAGCGAGGTCACTGCTTGCAAAGATATAGATGCGCGGTGTGTTGACATGGTCCTCATGGACTTCGTCAAGGTCACCGGAAGCGCCCAGAAACTTGCCATTGAGATGAATCGAAAACCGGTTGCCCACACGTGGAATAAAGAGTGCCAGTGTTTCCGCATCCTGCCATGGGGCCAAAGGGGAAAAGGTAAATGTGTAGTAGCCCACGCCTTGCCGACTTGGCGTACTGCGTATCCAGGAGTCCGGCAAAACGATTTCCCTGCCGGGTTGGGCTTTTGCATCAACCACGTTAATGCTGCTATAGCTGACAGTTGCCCGGTCCATGCGCAGTACAGCAGCTTCTGGACTCTGCGCAACAGCAGTGATCGGCAGGCTCACGCACCATGCCACAAAGCCAAGCAGGCGCAAAAGATAGATCACTGAGGTCGGAAACTTCATGGTCAGTGTGTGGCAGCCAGGGAAAACCAACGCGTCAATATCCCCCAAACGGGGGATGTGCTTATTTTTCTCCCATATTAGCCTAGGGATCATGTCTAACACTCAACCTGAGAATCGGTCATAAGCAGCATTTCTTTGCGGGTGCGCCAGTTGATCAATTTCAAGCCAAGGTCTTGTTGTTTCATGCCGCTGTTGCCAGCAACATGAACCACAGAGAAACTACAGAAATTTTTAGGTTGAATTCACCGTGAGGAATTGAATATGTCGCTTACTGTTGACGATTCGCTGGGACTGAATCGCACGACGCTCCAATCCATGCCTGTTGCGTATGATCAAGGCGATATAGCCGAATTGGTTGGCCGTGCTAAGCATGCGGCTGTTTCGATGGTGGGCTCACGCCACAGCCAAGGCGGACATACCCTGGCTGACGAGGGTGTTGCCATTCTCACCGAACCCATGAACCGGGTATCCGTGAATTACGACGCATTTGGTACCCCCCAAAGTGTCACTGCGGAGGCGGGCGCTACCTGGAACATATTGCATGCGGTGTTGGCGCCTCTGGGCTACTCGCTGCGGGTGCAGCAATCGTCCCCGCACTTCACAGTGGGTGGCTCCATCAGCGTGAACTGCCATGGGCGAGACCCCAGCCAAGGGCCCTTGTCTACGTGCATCTTGCGCATGGAGGTCTTGGTGCCGGGCAAGCCTCAGTTAACGGTGCTTCCGGGCGATGATTTGTTCAAGGCAGTAGTAGGTGGCTACGGTAGCGCGGGGATTATCTTGACCGCCACGCTTCTGATTGTTCCGAATCTGTCCATGCACCAGCAGGCAAAGGAAATTTCCCTTGCCGAATACGCAACAAAATTGTTAGACATGCAAGAACGGAAACAGTGGCCCGCTTTGCACTACGGTTGGCTGAATTTTTCTAACGGTCCGAGTGCACTCTTTTCTACGGTTTTGTCGGTGGATTGTGTGGCAGTGGCGCATAAAGGCCCCATCCAAGAAATTTCACTGAAAGAAGATGGTTGGATTGGCATTGAATTGATGCGTTGGTTGTGGGAGCAACATGCCCAAAAACCAGATGCGCGGGCATTGACATGGGCAGCAGTGAGCGGGTGGTTCAGAAGTCAAAACAATGACAACGAAGGCAAAGGCAAAGAAAACACCCGCAATGGTTGGTTACGACAGTCCGTCGCATTTACCGCCCATCGATCAGAAGACAAAGCAGATTTGCTACAAGAATACTTTGTGCCTTTAGAAAAGTTTGCAGAGTTCGTGGGCGCCCTGAAAAAGATTTTGATCAAGGGCCAAGTGAATCTCTTGAGTAGTACCGTGCGCGTCGTTCAGCCCGATTGTGATCAAGACGGAAATGTATTGACCCATTTGAGTTACGCGCCAAAGAAGGCTATGGCATGTGTTGCGCTTGATTTTGAATGCAAATTGCAGAGGGCCAAATCAGGTGCTTTGGAACCGATCCCGGAAACCACCACGTGGATAGTTGAGGCGATAGAAGCAGCTATTGGCTTGGGTGGGAGCTACTATTTGCCATACTATGGCTTTGCCACAAAGGGCCAATTTACAAAGGCCTACCCAGAGTGGCAGGCGCAGCAGTCTGCAGGCAGTCCCCAATTGAGCAATCGATTTGCAAAAGCCTTGCTGTCGTCATTAGACAGCCCGGACCGTCAAAGATAGCAAAGTGGCTGACCTTGTCCGTCTGTTGGACTGAATTGGGCATGCGCCTTGAGGCTGGTGTAAATCATTTTGGGTGACAACAGCGGGAAAGTGCCCGATTTGAATATGCCCTTAAGCAGTTTCAGTGTAGTTGCCAAAATCGGATTTCCAGCCGCCAGTTGATCGATGACCCAGTCCCAGTTCTGACAGTTGTCGATTATTAACCCCTGTTGTTTGAAGGCGGTTTGAATCAACTCGCTGCAGTAAAAGCGGTCTGGGTTGGTCATCATTCCGGGCTCCAAAATGCCATAGGGAACGCCCAGCCAGTTCTTGCACGTATTCAATATTTCCGTCATCTGCGCAGGTTGGAGTTTCGGGTGCCTTGACGTCCACACGCATTCCCCTAGCGCCTCGCGTCGGGTGGCCCATCCGCGTTTTTGCCCGGCGGGCCGGTTGGCGTCTTCTTCGTCAATGTAGGGTGCAATACTCACCCGGTAGTGTGAGTAATCCGTGCAACCTGCTTCGAATACAAACCATCGTCCCTTTTCTTCAAATGCCATGGCGACATGCCCGAAGGCATGGAGGTATTTGTCGATATCAGGGCCGCCTGCGCGGTGTGTGGTGTCGAAAAGTATTCCTGCCAGCGCAATTGCATCTGCCACGGTGACAGTGGGAATAAGTTCCAGCAATTCCCTGTTAAACACCTTGTTGAGTCTGCTACGCAGTAGGCCCATATAGGCGTTTGCCTCTGGTGATGTTTTTTTCGTTGACTCCAGGAAGTTACCTAGCGGCATGGCAAGTTGGTTGCTGAAGCCCTCCAAGGGGCTCCATGCCTCGTCAATGCCGGGATGCAGAGCCAAGATCTTGGTGTCGGGTTTTTTCGGAAACAACAGGTCGCCGGAACGCAGGTCGGCGATGGTCGGATAGGACTTGCTGACGGAGTTGGGCACATCTAACTTTCAATGTGATGAAGGCGGCAAGATCAGTCCCATGCGGACCGCCTCATATACCGCCTCGGTCTTGGAGTGGACTGATAGTTTTTCGTATATCTTTTTGAGATGCGAGCTGACGGTGGTGGCTTGCAAGTCCAGTTGTTGAGCAACTTCTGCCACCCGAAAGCCTCTGGCAATGTGGTTGAGTATGGTGTGCTCCCTTGGCGTCAGTGCGACTTCTGGCGGAAGCGGCTTCGTGGAACGATGCGATGTGCTCTGACGCAGCCTTTGCAACACATAGCGCGCGATGCTGGGCGACATGGGGGCGTGGCCGTCAACCATCTGCTGTACCACGGGTGCAATTTCTAGCGGTGACGTCTGCTTGAGGATATATCCCGTTGCCCCAGCCTCTAGGCAGGAAATGACGTTAGGCTCGTCACTGAACAAAGTCACCACTCCCATGGGCATTTGCGGCCAACGTTTGGCCCCGAAACGGACCACATCAAGCCCGGACGCTCCTGGCAGACCCAGATCGACCAGCAAAACGTCCGGGCGATGGGATTGCAGCCATGCCATCATGTCTTCGCCCGACGTTGCGGCGTAGTCCACTGCCATGCCGCCGTGGCGCGCAATGGAGTCGCTGAAAAGTGAACGGTAATGCGCATCGTCGTCTACCAATGCCACGTGCACGGTGGGGGATGTTTCCATGGCTCCTAGAAGATGTGCTTTTGCAAAAAGCTAGGTTATCACCGGGGTGAGTTTTTGGCGTCCCCTGTTCAGGGGATACCAAAAGGATCCAGACACTGACCCCATACTAACTAGTTGGTATGGTGCGCGCCATGGACTGCAAACACCCATGAAAGCCGCCGCCTCACGCATTAAGCGGCTGGAAGCTGACATGCAGGTGATCCGCGCCCATAGCGCGCAAAGTCGGCCACCAGCAGATGGACGCCTGTGGGCTACACCCCAGACCGGTCTGGACCAACATCTTGTTGCGGCTACCGGTCGCACGGGCGGTGCGGGCTGGGCGTAGGTGCTGATCGTCAGTATTGGAGAGGCCAGCGCAATGGCAGGGTCGCGCTGCAAGAGGCCCCATAGTTCAGGCGGCACACCATGGGTGCTGTTGCCGGTGCACAGCGCTCGTCCACAGAAGCTGCAAAGCAGGGGCCACAGGGGGGGTGGTGGGTCGCCGGGAGTTTTGGTGCATGGGCAATTTGCAATTTCACCGATACCGCAGGCTCTATAGTGGAGATCGGATAGTGGCCAACAACAAAGCACAGGGAGCAGGAATGCGGGTCATGGTTTTGGGCGGATACGGGAATTTCGGCGCACGTATTTGCCGGGCATTGGCGGGGTCACCATCCATAGAGCTGCTGGTCGCTGGCAGGGACGGGCTCTCGGCACAAAACTTTGCGGAAACCATACCCGCACGGTACCGTGCCCGTGGTGTAGCGGTGGATATGTACAGTCCCGATTTCTCCAAGGTCTTGGCCGATTTGAATGTTGAGTTGCTGATTCACACCGCAGGCCCCTTTCAGGGGCAGGACTACGCGGTGGCGCGTGCTTGTGCGCAAGCCGGCGCACATTACATTGATCTGGCGGATGGCCGTCGTTTTGTATGCGATTTCGCACCGGCATTGGACACGGAATTCAAAGCGCTTGACCGCGTAGCCATCTGTGGCGCGAGCACAGTGCCGGCGCTGTCGTCAGCCGTTGTCAATGCACTCTGCGCCGGATGGCGAAGTGTGGAGACCATTGACATTTGCATCGCGCCCGCCCAGACCGCTCCCCGAGGCGTGGCCACCATGCGGGCGGTGCTCGGCTATTGTGGTGAAGTGATTCAGGTCTGGCGCCACGGACAGTGGCAGTCGCTCACCGGTTGGGGCGATCCGCAGCCTGTAGAGATACGCGGCTTGAAGGCTCGTCTTGGCTCGCCCTGTGATATCCCGGACCTGGAGCTATTTCCTGCGCACTACGCTGTGCGCAATCGGGTCGAATTTCGTGCGGCCGTAGAAGTGATCTTGGCGCAGAGAGTGTTTGCCGCCATGGCGTGGCTGCGTCGCCATCGGGTGTTCCCCAATCCTGCTGTTTTGGCCGAGGCCCTGAACGCGGGTGCAAAGTGTTTTGACCCCTTTGGCTCGGCTTTGGGTGGAATGGTCGTCCGGGTTTCCGGGGAAGGTGTGGATGGCAAGTTCCTGAAGCGCTCCTGGCACATTGCCGCAGACCATGACCATGGGCCGGAAATTCCTTGCATGGCCGCCATTCTGCTGGCCCGCAAACTGGCTTCAGGTCAGCGCTTCACCGCGGGGGCTTACCCGGCCATGGGCCTTTTGTCCTTGGATGAATTCAGCCCTGAGTTTGCAAAATGGGGCATGGTGACTCAGGTCGTAGAGGAGCGTTAAGGCCATGGCTCACGGCACATTTGAGTTTCAGATGCCCGCTCCGTCAGCAGTGGTGTTTGATGCATTCCACTACCACGCATGGCGGCTACGCTGGGACTCATTGGTCAAGAACACGCGGGTTGAGGGTGGTGCGCCGCGCCCCTCGGTCGGGGCGGTTACGGTCAGCAGTGGCAAGCGCTGGATGCAAAGCTTATCCATGCACACTCGCTTCGTCAGCTACTCGCCTCCCTCATTGGCGGCTGCGACCATGGTGGGGACCGCATTTCCATTGTCGCGTTGGGCCGCTTCCATGCGCCACAGGGATAGCGGGGAGGGCCGTTCCACTCTTTTGTACACCTACACACTGGAAGCCGGTCCCGGGTTTCTGATGCGATGCATCGAACCTCTGATTGACGCCGTCTTCAGGTACCAGACGCGAAAGCGCTTTGCACGCTTGCAGTCATTTTTGGCCCAGCATGCTTCTGACGTTGAACGCTGGCAAGCCGGAGGAAGACGTAATGCCTCTCGCTGATCGGGATTTGCTGCGCTACAGCCTGGTGTTGGTGTGGCTACTCACCGCAATTTGCAGTGTGTGGGAGCTGGAAGGGCAGAGCCGCGCGTTGTTGCTCGCGGGCGGTATCACCGATCCGTTTTCCGCCGATGTGCTGGTGTGGAGCGGCGCTGCTGTGGATCTGATTTTGGGCTTGCTTTTGTGGTGGAAGCCCGGGCACCGTGTGTGTTATGCGGCGCTCTTTGTCATGATGATCATGACAGTTGTGGCGACGCTCCTGACACCAGCCTTGTGGTTGCATCCCTTGGGGCCACTCTCCAAAAATCTGCCGATAGCGGCCATCCTCATTGTTTTGGCGAGGACTTCAAAATGAGCTTGTACTTGCTGCTGAAGTGGATTCATATTTTGTCTAGTACGGTCCTGGTTGGTACCGGCTTCGGTACGGCGTTCTACATGTTTTTTGTGAACCGCAGTGGGGTTGTTGCAGCGCAGGCGGTGGTGACCCGGTTGGTAGTACGCGCAGACTGGTGGTTCACCACGCCTGCGGCGGTAATCCAGCCGGTCACCGGGTTTGCGATGGTCTTTCTGGCAGGGCACCCCTTGGACTCACCGTGGTTAGTGGCGTCATTTGCGCTGTACTTGATCACCGGTGCCTGCTGGATGCCGGTGGTCGACTTGCAGATCCGTATGGCGGCTTTGGCGAAGGAGGCTGATGAGAGTGGAAAAGCGTTACCTGAAGTGTATGGGGACTATGCGCGGCGCTGGGAGGCCTTGGGCTATCCGGCTTTTGTTGCCATGCTGGCAGTCTTTTATTTGATGGTGAATAGGCCGGTTCTGTGGGGCTAGCGCGTGCAGCCACGGGCTGAAAGCCTACAATCACGCCTTCCACCGGGGGTGTCCGTCACAGGACTGAGAAATACCCCATGTACCTGATCTGGGTTATGCCAGCGTAGGAAGTGTGAGAAGCCAGAGTCCCGTGGGCGGGTGCCGGTTTTTGATGCTGCCTTTGCTGGCGCATTGAAAGAAAGCACACCATGCCACACGGGATTTTTTCGTTGTTGAAGACCACTTTGGGCGTCGCGCTTCTGAGCGCAGGCCTTTCCACCACCCACGCCGCCGACCTGCGGGTGCTGACCCACAGCTCCTTCACCGTACCCAAGCCTTTGCTGGCGCAGTTTGAAAAAGACAACGGGGTGAAGTTGCGCATCACCAAAGGCGGGGACGCCGGAGAGATGCTCAACAAGCTCATCTTGACCAAGGCCAATCCGATTGCCGATGTGGTGTATGGCATCGATAACGCGCTGGCCCCCAAGGCCTTGGCCGCAGACGTGCTGGACGCCGGTGCTCCCGCAGCGGCCAGCCGCAAGCCCGTGGCAGATCTGCCTGCGCCCTTGGTGCCGGTGGACTATGGCTATGTCACCCTGAACTACGACAAGGCCTGGTTTGCCAAAAAAGGTCTGGCTCTGCCTCAATCCCTGGAAGACCTGACCCAGCCCGTCTACGCCAAATTGCTGGTGGTGCAAAACCCTGCGACCAGCAGCCCCGGCTATGCGTTTTTGCTCTCCACCATTGCCACCTTGGGCGAAGACAAGGCCTTTGATTTTTGGGCCAAGTTGCGCAGCAACGGCCTGAAGGTTGCCAAGGGCTGGACCGAGGCCTACTACACCGAGTTCAGCCACAGCGGCGGCAAGCACCCGCTGGTGGTGAGCTATGCCACCAGCCCGGCGGCCGAGCTGTTCTACAGCAAGACCAAGCTGGCTGAGCCGCCCACTGGTTCTTTGAGCTTGCCCGGTGCGGTATTCCGCCAGGTGGAGGGCGTGGCTCTGGTCAAGGGCGGCAAAAACCGCGCGGCGGCCGAGAAGTTTGTGGACTTTTTGCGTTCTGCCCCGGTGCAAACCGCGATGCAAACCGAGATGTGGATGTACCCCACCGAGGCAGGCGTGGCGAAGTCTGACGCCTTCAAATTCGCGCCCGAGCCTGCTGCCTTTAGCGCACCGTCGGACGCCGACATTGCCGCCAAGGGCGCGCAATGGGTAGCCCGCTGGACCCAGGTGGTTTTGAAGTAAGTGTTGCCACAAATCCCGGTGTGTGCAGCGTAGGGGTGAGATGCAGCGGATAGCGCGGTGGACCGGCGTTGGCGCACGCGGGTGGCTGGCAGTGGTGCCGCTGGCGTTTCTCGCCGTGGTACTGGTCGCCCCCGTCGTGCGCTTGCTCGCAGAGGGCTGGGGCACCGACAGCCTGTGGTCGCCCTGGCAGGACGATTACCTGCGGGGCCGCCTGCTGTGGTCGCTGGCGCAAGCGGCGATCACCTGCGTGTTCACCTTGCTGCTGGGCCTGCCCATGGCCTGGGTGCTGGCCCGCCTGGAGTTTCCCGGCCGCGCGCTGATGTTGCGCGGCTTGATGTTGCCCTTTGTGGTGCCCACGCTGGTGGCCGCCATGGGCGTGTTGGCGCTAGCAGGGCCCAAGGGCTGGCTCGCCCGCTGGGGGGGGGCGGACTTGCAGGGCACGCCCTGGCTGCTGCTCTACGGCAACCTGTTTTTCAACCTGTGTGTGGTGGTGCGCGCCGGGGTGGACGCGCTCTGCGGCGTGAGTGCCGTCCGCGTGGCAGCGGCCCGCAGTTTGGGGGCCACGCCTTGGCGGGCCTTTTGGCGGGTCGAGTGGCCATCCATTGCGCCGTGGTTGGCCTCTGCCTTGTGCCTGGTGTTTTTGTATTGCTTTTCGGGTTTTGGCCTTGCACTGGTGCTGGGCGGGCAAGACTACGCGACCGCCGAGGTGGAGATCTACACCTTGGTTGCACACGAGTTGCAACTGGGGCAGGCCGGTGTGCTGTCACTGTGGATGTTTGTGCTCACCGGCTCGGTTGCATGGGCGTATGCGGTGATCGAGCGCCGCTTGGCCACGCCTGCGCGTGCCGACGCCGTGCCACGCCGCCGCCCCCACGGCTTGGCAGCATGGACGGCGGTGGCCAGTGCCGTGGTGCTGTGGGCGCTGGTGTGTGTGGCGCCGCTGGCAAGCATTGCGCGGGGTGCCTTCGCATCGGGTGCCATTGCGTGGTCGGTGCTGAGCGATGAAGACACCGTGCTTGCCCTGTCCAACACCGCGCAGTTTTCGGCGCTGGCGCTGGCACTGGCCACGGGCTTGGGGCTGGCCCATGCCCTGGCCGCGCAGCGCTGGCTGTGGCTGCGCACGCTGGTGTTTTTGCCCTTTGTGGTGTCGCCCGTGATGGTGGCGTTTGGCTTGTTGCTGCTGTATCCGCAGTGGAGCGGCAGCTTTGGGGTGCTGGTGGCGGCCTACGCCTTGCTGGCCTATCCCTTTGTGGCCAAGTCGCTGGCGGCGCGTCTGGACAGCCTTCCCGCGCACTACCTGGAAGCTGCCCGCAGCCTGGGCGCGAGCCCCTGGCGCTGCTTCTGGCGCGTCACCTTGCCACTGCTGGCGCCTGCCTTGCGCCGGGGCATGGCGTTCGCCGCCGCCACTGCAGTGGGGGAATTTGCGGTGAGCCTGTTTTTGTCGCGCCCCGAGTGGGCCACGCTCACCACCCTGATCTACCAGCACCTGGGCAAACCGGGGGCAGACAATCTGCCTGCGGCACAGGTGCTGGCCTGCGTGTTGATGGGGCTGGCCTTGCTGGCCTTTATGTTGATTGAATGGCCAACCCACGAGGATGATTCGCGTGCTTGAGTTGCTGAATATTTCCAAACATTGGGTCCCACCGCACGGCATGCCCAAAGCCTTGCTGCATGGCGCATCTTTGTCCGTGGCCGCCGGGGAAGTGCTTGCCTTGCTAGGCCCCAGCGGTAGTGGCAAAAGCACCCTGTTGCGCATTGCCGCCGGGCTGGAGCAGGCCGATGCAGGCAACGTGAGCATGGACGGTGTGGACATCTCGGCCTGGCCGCCAGAGCGCCGGGGTTTTGCGCTCATGTTTCAAGACTTTGCGTTGTTCCCGCACCTGAACGTGCAAGACAACGTGGCTTTTGGATTGATTGAGCAGCGCGTGCCCAAGGCGGCGGCGCGGGAGCGCGCGGTGGCATTGCTGGCGCGTTTTGGTTTGTCGGCCTACGCGCGCTCCAAGGTCTGGCAACTCTCAGGGGGCGAGCAGCAGCGCGTGGCGCTGGCCCGTGCGCTGATTACCCGCCCCCGCGCCCTGTTGCTGGACGAGCCTTTTTCTGCCTTGGACGCTGACTTGCGCGTGCAACTGCGCGAGGAATTCAAGGCCCACATCGCCGAACACCGCATGGCCACCCTGTGGGTGACGCATGACGAGTCCGAGGCACGGGCCGTCGCCCAGCGCGGCTATCGCTTGATCGACGGGCGCCTGGTGCAGCACTGGTAAGCCCCCTCACCGCGACTCCATGCCATCACCGGTGAGCCGCAGCACGCGGTCGGCCCGCTCGGTGGCGGCCAGCGAGTGGGTCACCAGCACCAGCGCGCTGCCGTGCTCGCGCGACTGGCGGACCAGTGCATCCATCACCCTGGCGGCGGTGGCGGGGTCCAGGTTGCCGGTGGGCTCATCGGCCAGCAGCAGCGCGGGCCGATGCACCAGGGCGCGGGCGATGGCCACCCGCTGTAGCTGGCCGCCACTGAGTTGCTGGGGCAGGCGGGTGCCCATGTCGCCCAGGCCCACGGCGTGCAGCAAGGCGTCTACGCGGCGGGCGTCAGGCTTGCCCAACAGCAGCAGGGGCAGGGCTACGTTTTGGGCTACGTCCAGGTGCGGCAGCACGTGAAAAGCTTGGAACACAAAGCCCACGGTGTCCCGACGCAGCAGGGCGCGGCCGTCGTCCGACAGGGAGCCCAGGTCCTGGCCTGCCAGCGTTACGGTGCCATGGTCCCAGCGGTCCAGACCCGCCATGCAATTGAGCAGGGTGGACTTGCCCACGCCCGATTCGCCCACGATGGCCACAAACTCACCGGGCGCCACATCCAGCGTGACGTTATTGAATACCGGTGTGTTGCCATACTGTTTGCACAGGTCGGTGATGCGCAGGATCATCGCGCGCTCCGGTGCCGTAGGGTGGTGCGCACGGCGTCCAACAGGGCACTTTGTGCGTCGGGTTGGTCGGCTGCTATGACGTGGCGCTGTGGCATGGCGCGCAGCCAGGTGATTTGTCGTTTGGCCAGTTGGCGGGTGGCGGCAATGCCCTTGTCGCGCAACTCCGCCATCGGCGAGGTGCCTGCCAGGGCCTCCCAAGCTTGGCGGTAGCCTACGCAGCGCATGCTGGGCAGCTCGGGGTGCAGGTCGCCCCGCGCCATGAGGGTGCGGACCTCGTCCAACAGGCCCCCTTGCAGCATCAGGTCAAAGCGCTGGGCAATGCGGGCATGTAGCCACGCGCGGTCGTGCGGCTCCAAAGAAAAGAGGGCGCAGGCCCCCGTGTGGTTTGCGCGGCTTAGCGCTTTTTGGGCGGCGTCTTGTTGGGCATGAAAGTACGACAGCGGCTTGCCCGACACGCGGTACACCTCCAGTGCGCGCTGAATGCGCTGGCTGTCTGCCGGTGCCAGCCGCGCTGCGGTCAGCGGGTCTACGGCGGCCAACTGCGCGTGCATGGCGGGCCAGCCCAACGTGGCGGCTTCACCCTCCAGGGTGGCCCGAATGTCGGGGCTGGCCGCAGGCATGGCGTCCAGCCCGTCAAACAAGGCCTTGAAGTACAGCATGGTGCCGCCCACCAGCAGGGGCAGTTTGCCGCGCGCGTGAATGGCGCCAATCAGGGCTTGGGCGTCTTTGACAAACTCGGCCGCGCTGTAGGCTTGCAGCGGGTCGCGGATGTTGATGAGGTGGTGTGGCACGGCGGCCAGCTCGTGGGCATCGGGTTTGGCGGTGCCGATGTCCATGCCAGAGTAGACCAGCGCGGAGTCCACGCTGATGATTTCGGCGTCGTGTTCAGCAGCAATGGCCAGTGCCGCCGCCGTTTTGCCCGCAGCGGTAGGGCCGGCCAGGCACAGGTAAAACGGCATGCGCTCGCTCATGGGACGCTTCCCGCCCGCACGTGTGCCTGCGTTACACGATGCAACAAGAGCAGCAGCCCGACGGCAGCTACCGTCAAGCCCACGACCAGCGCAATCCAAAAGCCCTGGGCTCCCATGGCCTGCACGGGCCGCAGCGGCAGCCACTGCGGTGCCAGGCCCAGCACGCAACCCAGGGGCAGCGACAGGCCCCAGAACGCGGCGAGGTGGATCACCATGGGGCTGCGCGTGACTTTGTAGCCCCGGATGGCACTGCTGATCACGACCTGCGCCGAATCGGACATCTGAAACACCGCCGCCAACCACAGCAGCGTGGCTGCCAGCGCCGCCACGTGGGCATCGTTGGTATAGGCCCACGCAATCTGGTGCGCGCCTGCAGCAATGCCAATGGCCGATAGCAGACCGAACGCCAGCCCCGCCTTCACTCCCACCCATGCCCGAAACTTTGCGGCGACAGGGTCGCCCGCGCCCAGGCTCTGCCCCACGCGGGTGAGCAGGGCAATGCCCAGGCTCAGGGGCACCATGAAGACCAGCGAGGTGAAGTTCAGGGCAATCTGGTGGGCGGCCACTTCGCGGCTTCCAAAGCCTGCAATCAGCAAGGCAATCAGGCCAAAGGCGCTGGTCTCGGCAAAGTAGGTCACCCCGATGGGGAAGCCCAGTTTCCATAGTGCGGCGAGCTTTTCGGGGTGCGGGCTTTCCCAGTGCGTAAACGGCCACGTGCTGCGGTAGGCGGGTGCCACACGCATCCACACCAGCAAGCCCAGCAGGTTAAACCACACGCAAACCAAGGTGGCCCAAGCGCAGCCCAAGCCCCCCAAGCGTGGAAAGGGCCCCACCCCAAACACCAGCAGCCAGTTCACCACTATGTTGAGCAGCAAGGCCGCCACGGACATGACCATGAGCGGCTTGGTCTGGTTCAGGCTGGCGCTGTATGCATACAGCACCCGGTAGCAGGCAAAGGCAGGAAGGGCGAAGCTGGTGATCTGCACAAAGCCGGTGGCCACTGCATGCACGTGCGGCTCAAGGTCCATATGGTCAAACACCAGCGCCGAGAGTTGCGCCAGCGCCAGTGCCGCCACTCCCACACCCAAGGCTTTCCACATGCCTTGGCGCACCAGGTGCGGCACCAGCGTGAACTCGCGCGCACCCACATGGTGGGCCACCATCGGGGCCACTGACATCATCAGGCCCATGAGGGTAATGATGATGATGTTCCAGATAGAGACGCCCAGCGAGATACCCGCCAGATCGTGGGCCGAGGCATGTCCGGCCATGGCCACGTCCACCACCGACACGCCCACATTGGCCAACTGCCCAACCAGGATAGGCCAGGCCAAGGTCCACAGGGCGGCCAGCTCGGTGCGGGTGTTTGCGCGGGAGGGGCCTGCGTGGGGTGAGGGGAGACTGGCGGCGGGATCGGTCATGGGCCGACCATTTTACGGGCGCACCTTTCGCGGCAGACATCCGCAGCGAAGCGGCGTCGCCACGCGTTGCGAAGCGTGCATGCGGTGCCAAAAAAAACAGCGCCGAAGCGCTGTTTGTGAGCGAGTGGTCCGCTGCTTACTTGCTGTCGCGCGCTGCCACGGCGGTGTCCGGGAAGTCGCTGAACACGCCGTCTACACCCAGGGCATAGAAACGCTTGTATTCCGCCTTGGGGTCACCCTTGTAATCTGACAACAGGCCGGGGGCTTCGCTGCGGAAGGTGTAGGCATGCACGAACAGGCCTGCAGCATGGGCGTTTTTCACCACGTTGGTGGGCGGCAGGGCCACGCGGTCAGCGTCGGTGATTTTGCCGTCGCCATTCAGGTCGCGCGGTTTGCCGTCCGCTCCCAGCACATGGGCGGCGCTGGCCAAGTAGGGCTTCCACGGACCGATGCCGTCGGCATAGGTCTTGATCTCGGCCAGGCCTTGGGGGGTCAACAGGTCGGGGAAGGTGCGGCTGTCTTTGAGTACAGCAAAGTCATACGGCTTGTCGAAGGGGGCAACCAATGTCACGTTGCCCTTGGAGTCCACATCGTCGGCGTCCACCAGTTGCACCAGGCGTACCTGGGTGAATTTGCGCAAGGCCTTGAGGTTGGACACTTCAAACGACTGGATGATGACTGGCGAGTCTTTTTGGGTGTAACCATATGCGGCCAGCAGGGCGAGCAAGCGCGGCTCGATCGGCAGGCCCGCATCGACGTGGTAGGTCGGGTGTTTGGTTTCGGGATACACGCCAATGGTGCGGCCCGTGCGGGCCGATTCGGACTTGGCAAGTTCGAGGATTTCCTGGAAGGTCGGGATCAGGAACTGGCCGTCAAAGGACTTGTCGCGTGCCGCGTTGGGTTGCTTGGCACGCAAGGTGCGCAATTCTGCCAAGGTGAAGTCGGTGACGAACCAGCCAGTCTCGTTCACACCATCGACCTTGCGTGTGGTTTTGCGGCTGGCAAATTCGGGGCGCGTGGATACGTCGGTGGTGGCTGTAATGTTGGGCTCGTGGCGTGCCACCAGTTCGCCATCTTTGGTTACTACCAGATCCGGCTCAATGAAGTCGGCCCCCATATCGATCGCTTTTTTGTACGACGCCAGCGTGTGCTCAGGCAGATAGCCGCTGGCACCACGGTGGCCGATGACCAGGGGCTTGGCACCCGTCAGGGTGGGGTAGGCTGGTGCTTGCGTGCCCAGGGTGCTGCAGGCGCACAGCAGGGCTGCGACAGATACCGCCAGGGCGGTGGGTACTACACGGATGATGGTCATAAGGGTCTCTCGTTGCAAAGATAAGCAGTCCATCATCATGGTGAGGGTGGATGACCGGCGCGTGACAGCGCGGGGATGTGGGCGGGATGTGCGCGGGGATGTGCGGGCGCGTTTTGGCCGGTAGCGGCAGGTTTTCCGGCGGGTCTTTGGTGGACTAGGGGATAATCAGGGTTTGCCCAGACGTTCTTCGGGCGACCCGCTATCGGATGGATAGCACTCTTTATGGCTATGCCTTACCGATTTGATTACTGATTCGACCCCCTCTCCCGTGGCCTCCAACGAGCTGACCGCAGACACGCCCACCATGGCGTTCGCCCAGTTGCAACTGGCCAACCCATTGGCCCGCGCCGTGGCCGAAATGGGCTACACGACCATGACGCCCATTCAGGCGCAGGCGATTCCTGTCGTCTTGACCGGAAAAGACGTGATGGGCGCAGCCCAGACCGGCACCGGAAAGACCGCTGCATTTGCACTGCCCTTGTTGCAGCGCCTGATGAAGCACGAAAACGCCTCTACATCTCCTGCCCGCCACCCGGTGCGCGCCTTGGTGCTGCTGCCCACCCGCGAATTGGCGGACCAGGTGGCCCAGCAAGTCAAGCTGTATGCCAAGTACACCCACCTGCGCAGCGCCGTGGTGTTTGGCGGCATGGACATGAAGCCCCAGACCTTGGAGCTCAAAGCCGGTGTGGAAGTGCTGGTGGCTACCCCCGGCCGTTTGCTGGACCACATTGAAGCCAAGAACGCGGTACTGAACCAGGTTGAATATGTGGTGCTGGACGAGGCCGACCGCATGCTGGACATCGGCTTCTTGCCCGACCTGCAACGCATCTTGAGTTACCTGCCCAAGACGCGCACCACGCTGCTGTTTTCTGCCACTTTCTCCCCGGAAATCAAGCGTCTGGCCAACAGTTACCTGCAAAACCCGGTCACGATTGAAGTGGCGCGCTCCAACGCCACCGCCTCCACGGTGGAGCAGCATTTCTACCGGGTCAATGACGACGACAAGCGCCATGCGCTCTTGCAAATTGTGCGCAGCAAAGAGATCAAGCAAGCCTTTGTGTTTGTGAACAGCAAGCTGGGTTGTGCCCGCTTGACCCGCGCCTTGGAGCGCGATGGCCTGCGTGCCGCTGCGCTGCACGGTGACAAGAGCCAGGACGAGCGTCTCAAGGCGTTGGATGCGTTCAAGAGAGGCGAGGTGGACTTGCTGGTCTGTACCGATGTGGCGGCCCGTGGTCTGGACATCAAAGACGTGCCGGCTGTCTTCAACATGGACATTCCGTTCAACGCAGAAGACTATGTGCACCGCATCGGCCGCACCGGCCGCGCGGGCGCATCCGGCTTGGCGGTGAGTTTTGTCGGCGGCAACAACGATGCCCGTCTGGTCGCTGATATCGAGAAGCTGATCAAGACCAAGATCGAGCTGGAAGCCGTGGAGTTCGACGAAGACCGCCCGGACATTCGCAGCCAGGGCCGCATCAACGATGGCCGCCGCATGTATGCCGATGGCGGCGACAACGCGCGTAGTTCCCGTAGCGAAGGCCGAGGCGACAGTCGCGGTGAAGGCCGTGGCCGCAGCCACAGCAATGAGCGTGATGACGCTTACCGTAGCCGCGCACCACGCGACTACGGGCGTCCCGCGCCTGCGCCCCGCGATCCGTTTTTTGACAAACCCTATGAGCCCAGTGTGCCAGCCACTGAAGCGCCTGCCCCGGCATGGGAAGCAGCGGCCAAGCCAGCCAGCCGAGGCATTTCGGCCAACATCAAACCCAAGCGCAAGGTCGCGGCATTGTTCAAATCCGCCTGACGGCCCGCGCGGTACTTAGTCGCCCGGTGCCTGAGACTGGGCGCACTTGACCTGTAGCAGCTCTGTGGCCAATCCGCCGGATGCAGCGGGTGCCACGCGCAGGGCGCTCAGGCATCCGCCCCACACGCAGCCACTGTCCAGTGCCAACACGTTCGGGCGGTTTAGCCAGCCCAGGGTAGACCAGTGGCCAAACGCCACCACCTGGCCTGTTGTTTGCCTGTTGGGTGCATCAAACCAAGGCACATACCCGGTGGGGCCCGCGTCCACGCCCCCTGAGTGCGCAAACTCCATGGCACCTTGCGGCGTGCAAAAGCGCAGGCGCGTCAGCGCATTGACAATCACCCGCCGCCGATCCGCGCCTTGCAGGCCGTCGTCCCAAGCGTCAGGGCCGTTGCCATACATCTGTTGGAAGAAGCCTGCGGCATCCGGGCCTTGCAGCGCCGTTTCGACTTCAGTGGAAAGTGCTATGGTTTTGGCGGCTGTCCACGCAGGTAGTACGCCCGCATGGACCATCAACAGCTCTGTATTCCCCACGTGTTCCAGCAAAGCCAGCTTCTGGTGGTGTAGCCAATGGAGCAGGGCAGGGGCATCATCGGCATGGAGCAGCTCGGTGAGCGTGTCTTGCCTGGCGGGTTTTCGCACACCGTAATGCACCGCCAACAGGTGCAGGTCATGGTTGCCCAGCAGGCAGCGGGCCGCATCGCCGAAGCCCATCAGGCGGCGCAGCACGCCAGCGGATTCGGGGCCGCGATTGACCAAGTCGCCCAGCACATACAGGGTGTCGCGGCTGGGAGAAAAGTCGATCAGTCGGGTGAGTCGCTCCAGCGCGCTGTCGCAGCCCTGAATATCACCGATAAGGTACATTGCCATGGTCTTGATTCTCGCTTGGCTTTCATGGATTTTTTGCTCATCCTTGTCCTTACCTTGTTGAACGGCGTGTTCGCCATGTCGGAGTTGGCGCTCACCGCCAGCCGCAAAGTACGCTTGCAGACCATGGTGGAGGCGGGTGACAAAGGAGCCAAGGCGGCGTTGGCCTTGCTGGATAACCCGACGCAGTTTCTTTCCGTCGTGCAAGTGGGCATCACCTCGATTGGCATGCTCAATGGTATCGTGGGGGAGGCGGCGTTCAGCGACGGTGTGTCGCAGTGGCTGGAGACGCAGTTCACCTTGTCGCACCGCGTGGCCGAGGTGTCTGCCACTGCGCTGGTGGTCACCAGCATCACCTTCATTACCATTTTGTTTGGCGAGCTGGTGCCCAAGCGTATCGGGCAGCTGTACCCCGAAACCGTGGCCCGTGCGCTGGCCATCCCCATGACCTGGGTGGCCACAGGTGCCAAGCCGTTTGTGAAACTGCTGGCCTACGCCACCCATGCCACCTTGCAGTTGTTGCGTCTGAACGCCACCGATAACCGTGCGGTAACCGAAGAAGAGATTTCTGCCAGCCTGGAAGAAGGGGTGGACGCCGGCATCATTGAGGAGCACGAGCACCAAATGGTGCGCAACGTATTTCATCTGGACGACCGCCCTCTCACGAGCATGATGCGGCCCCGGATGGACATTGCGTGGATGGACGCAACGCTGAGCGTGCAAGACGCCCTGACGCTGGCCGGCGACACCCGCGACGACCGTGGCCACTCTTGGTATCCGGTGTGCCGAGGTTCGCTGGACAACGTGGTGGGCTTGGTGAGTGTGTCGCGCCTATTGGCCATGGGCGCTGGGTACCCCGGCACGTTGGATTCATTGGCCGAGCCCGCCGTGTTTGTTCCCGAGACGGTGACCGGCATGGAGCTGATTGAGCAGTTTCGGGTGGAGTCCGCGCGCATGGTGTTTGTGGTGGACGAGTACGGTGTGGTGCAAGGCCTGCTGACGCCCCACGACCTGCTAGAGGCCATTACCGGCGAACTCCAGCCCGACACCCAAGAGCAAGCCTGGGCGGTGTTGCAGCAAGACGGGCAATGGCTGTTGGATGGCCTGATGCCCGTGGGTGAACTCAAGGTCCGCTTGGACATCGAAGACGGCTTGCCTGACGAAACACGGCGTCGTTACAACACGGTCGCGGGGCTGCTGATGGCCGTCAGCGGCCAGCTCCCCCAGCCCGGCGCGCAGATTGCGGTAGGCGGCTGGGTATTTGAGGTGGTTTCTTTGCAGGGACGCCGTATTGACCACGTGCGGGCGCGCCGGCTCCGTACTTCCTGACCCCCAGCCTCTGCGGGCCATGGGGCACGCCGCCTGCGTGCCATGACCCCTGCGCTAGTCACTAATCCCTGGCGCTAGCCACACCCCCAATGCACCGGGCAAGTTCCTTGCCCCGCACCCCGTAACTCCGCCACCCGTCACCCGTCACCCGTCACCCGTCACCGGTGTCATGCGCGAGCGCGGCATAGCACGGCGCGTGCGCAGGTTTTTCATAGCCCTGCCACACCGACTTGAAAACAACTTAGATTGTTTAAATCGTTTAATTAAACATTCTTAACAAAAAAAGCAAATTCAGGATACAATTGCGATAAATCAACAAATGGTGATTTATATGGCAAAAACAATTTTATCGATCGACGACATGCCTGGCATTCGTCGCCTGATCCGCATGACGTTGGAATACATGGGCTTTCGGGTGTTGGAGGCAGAGAACGCCGAGACGGGTTTGCTCATGGCCCGGGAACACCGCCCAGACCTGGTGCTGATGGATGTGCGTATGCCCGGCATATCGGGGGTGGCGGCGTGCGCCGCAATGGGAGAAGACCCCCAGCTCAAGCTCATACCGGTGGTCATGCTGACCTCTGCCGACAGGGCTACCGATGTGGCAGCCGGGTTTGCCAGCGGTGCCAAGGCCTACCTGGTGAAGCCTTTTCAACCGATGGAGTTGATCGAGTTGGTCGCCCGTTTGACGCAACCGGCCGATGGATCCCGGGGTAACGCGGCAAGTGCACCCGGTTGAGGCGAGCTGTCACCCTGTCTTAAGTGTGAAAAACGGTTAAAACAAAAAGGAGAAACCTCCTATGACGGTAGAACGCGACGTCCTTACGACCCAGCAAGCCGCCAAGCTGCTCGGCCTGTCCACCACCTCGGTACAAAAAATGGTGATCAATGGGGAGCTGGATGCCTGGATCACTCCGGGTGGACACCGGCGCATTTTCCGCAGCAGCGTGGACCAATTGCTGAACTCCCGAAATGCCGGGCTAGCCGGAATTGCCGGAACCCGGCCCCTGCGTATTTTGCTGGTGGAAGACGACCCGGTGCAGATCGCCTATTTCAAGGCATTGCTGACGCGCATCGGCCACATCGTGCAACTCACCATCGTGAGCGAGGCAGCACAAGCCCTGGACCACATTCGCGCACTGCGCCCCGACCTGTTGGTCACGGACCTGGTCATGGAGCCCATGGACGGATTTACCTTGGTCCGGGCCTTGGGCAACGAACACGGGCTGGACAGCCTGGATGTGATTGCCCTGACCGCGATGACCGCCCAGGAACTGGACGCCGATGACCGGCTTCCCACCCGCGTGGTGCGCTACCAAAAGCCCCTGAGTGCGGACCGGCTGTGTGGCTACCTCGATGCCCTCACCGTGCGTCTGCTTCAACCCGCTGTGGGCTAAGGGCCCGCTGAACCGCAAAAGGAATCTTCCATGACCAGGCCACGCATTCGTGACACGGCAGTGGGGCCGCACCCCGATGGACTGCCACAGGAAGGAGGCGCGCTTGCCTTGCGCAACGAAGCGCAGCACTTGTTGCATGTCGCTCCCATCGCCGCATTGATGTGGCGGGCATCTGGCGTGTTGGAGCCTTGTAACCCGTTGGCATTGCAGTGGTGGTCCGCGGCCAGTGCGGTCGAGCAGTTGGAGCTGCAACGCTGGTGCCAGTCGGCGGTGGGGGACGTCACCGAGTGCACGCTGCGCTGGTCGCATGAACAGCACCGGGTGCTGCACGTGCGCAGCCTGCGTATGCCCCACGGTGAGCGTGCACTGTATTTGCAAGACATTACACGCGCCCACGACCTGGACCGCGCCAAGTCCGACTTTTTGTCCGCAGCCGCCCACGAGTTGCGCACCCCGTTGGCCAGCATTTACGGCTTTGCCGAGCTGATGTTGCTGCGCAACCTGCCCCCGGAGCAGCAAAAAGAATTGCTGGGCACCATCCACCGGCAGGCCAAGTCCCTGATTAACCTGATCAATGAACTTTTGGACCTCTCGCGCATCGATGCGCGCCAGGGCAAGGACCTGAACATGGCCCCCTGCCGCTTGGCAAGCCTGGTGGACGGCGCGGTGGAGGGCTTGCACATCCGTGCCAACACCCACCAGATCACCTGCCATTTGCGCCACGGCGTTGCCACCGTGCTGGCCGACCGGGAGAAGACCCGACAAGCCTTGCTCAATGTGCTGTCCAACGCCGTGAAGTACTCGCCACGGGGCGGACGCATCACGGTCAGCACTGCACGGCGCGAGGTGCATGGCCACAAACAACTGGGCATCCGCGTGCGTGATGAGGGGCTGGGGATGGACGAATCCCAACGCAGCCGCGCATGCGAACGCTTTTATCGCGCCAACCCGTTGGGCGATATCCCCGGAACCGGCCTGGGCCTGAGCCTGGTGCTGGAAAACATGCACCTGCAATCGGGCGCGCTGGAGTTGCAAAGCGCGCTTGGCCGGGGCACCACCGTCACGCTGTGGTTTTCAACCCCTCATACCGAGACGGCTGATCCCCATGGCCCTGTATCCACCACCATGCACTAAACCATCATGCGAAAAATACCAAGCAATGAAGAACTGATGACCACCCGCGAAGTGGGTGAGGTCTTGGGCGTCGCGGTGCGCACCGTGCAACTGTGGGTGGAGTCTGGCGTGTTGCCTGCTTGGCGTACCGCTGGAGGGCACCGGCGCATTGCGCGCAGCGCGGTAGAGCGGCTGGCGCAGGAGCGCGCAGACATGCTGGCCCCCGTCGTGCACGGGGCTACCGCACCTACCCAGCGCGCGCTTCGCCTGCTGGTGGTGGAAGACGATGCCGATTTGCGGCACCTGTTTTCCCTGATGGTGGAGGGATGGACTTTTCCGGTGGAGTTGAGCACGGCGGTCGACGGCTTTCAGGGCCTGGTGCGCATTGGACAATGGATGCCCGACATGGTGGTCACTGACTTGAACATGCCGGGTATGAACGGTTTCGAGATGGTGCGATCCCTCAAGCGCGCCGGTGCCGATTACGCCGATCTGCAAGTGGTCGCCGTAACCGCCTTGAGCGTGCGTGATGTGGCAGACCGGGGCGGCCTGCCCGAAGGCACCGTGCTGTTTCAAAAACCGGTGGACTTTGCGGCCATCGAGGCCTTGGCCCAAGCCCGCCAGAAAGCCATTCGCTAGGCGGTGCGGCGTCGTTGCAAGCGATTTACCTGCGCTTGCAAGCGCCCGCGCAAGGCCCGGCGACAGACTTCCGCCACTCCCCTCACCTCACGAAAAAGCGCACTAGCGCTGGTGCCCAGATCGTTGCATGACGGGGTGGCCACTGAGCCTGCACCGCGCAGGGACGACGCGTGCCGACCCGCGTCACCCCAAAAGTTGCTGGACAACGAGGGTGCACCGGTCGGCGTTAAGCGGGGGAGGGGGCGTGAATGGCTCAATACCCACCACGCGACAGCGACTTACGCTGACGACGCATGGGCCATCGGAATCCACAAACTTGCGGTAGTACCTTGCCCCAGGCTGCTTTGCAGCACCACGCGGCCCTGGTGCAGCTCGGTGATTTCTTTCACCAAACTCAGGCCCAGGCCGGTGCCCGGAATATTGCCCGAGGCATCGGCACGGTAGAAGCGCTCAAAGGCACGCTCCAGCTGGTCGGGGGTCATGCCGATGCCTTGGTCTGTCACGTCGATCACTGCGTAAGCCTGCCCCTCGTGGGTATGGGGACGCACAGACAGTGTGACGTCGCCGCCATGGGGCGAATACTTGAACGCGTTGGCCAGAATGTTGGTCAACGCCAATTGCATTTTTTCGGGGTCCATGAGCACTTGCATGTCGCTCAGGTCTGCGTGCTGCACCGGGCGGTCGCTGTCGGTCAGCATCAGGCCTTGGATGCTGTTGTTCACCATGTCCCGCAAGGAGTGAGCGGCGATCTGCATGTCCAGCCCGCCGCGCGATTCGATGCGCGCGAGGTCGAGCAGTTCATTGAGCATCTTCACCAACAGCCCGGACTGCTTGTGGATGGTGCGCAGCATGTCGGTCTGTCGCTCTTCGTTGAATTTTCTGCGGGTCAACAACTCAGAGAAGCCAAAAATGCTCACCATGGGTGTGCGCAGTTCGTGCGCTGCGGCGGTCAAAAACTCGCTCTTCATCCGGTCGACCTGGTCTTCGTGGGTGACATCGCGGAAGTACAAAATGGTTTCTTCCCGGCCCGCATCGTTGTTGCGCGACCGCGCCTGCACCACCCGCCGCTGGGGCCGCGCCAGTTGCAGTTTGGCCTCCCATGTGGCGTCGGTGCGAAGGGTGCGCATGGGGGGCAGCGGTTGCGATTCGTCACACAGTCCGAGCAGTGCTTGCTCAAACTGGGCCAAGGTCACATGGGCGTGGGTCAGCATGCCCAAGCCGGTCATGCGGTCAAAGGCCGGGTTGGAAAACACGAGCTGGTCGTTGCCATCGAGCATCACAAAGCCGTCGGGGCTGAGGCTGAAAATGGCATCGAGCTGCGCCCGTCGCTCAGCCATCGCTGCCTCGGCCTGCACCCGCGCGGTGATGTCTGACACGATGCCCACAAAGTGCGTTAGCGTGCCCTTGTCAGACAGCACCGGGGAGAGCGACACCTCGGCAATCTGCATCACACCGTTGTCGAGTTCGCGGTGAATGGTCACGTTGGCATTGCGGTGCTCGCGCACGGCCTCGGTCAGCTCGCGCACACCCGGATCGTCTGCATTTTTGCCGCGCAGCAGGGCCAGGCTTTCGCCCAATATGTCCCAGCGGGGCAGGTTCACAAACCGCTGGAATGCGTCGTTGATGTACACGATGGGGTGGTGGTCCATCTTTCCGTTGGTGATAAACACCGCGTTGTGGCTGCTGGCCAGTGCGCGTTCGTACAGCTCGGAGGTTTCTTGTGCCGCACGCTCGTCGGTCAGGTCGCGCACGATGCAGGCATAGCGCAGGGTGGTGTCGTTTTTGACCTCGCCCAAACACACCTCTACCGGGAACAGAGTGCCGTCTGCGCGGGTGCCCATGAAGTCGTGCCGGGTGACACGGCTGATGCTCAGTACATGCTCCATGCCCTGGCCAAACATCTCGTGCAGGGCCGCTTGCGTGAGGTCGGGCACACAGCAGTCCACAGGCTGGCCCAGCAGCTCCGACTCCGCGCGGCCAAACACGCTGGTGGCGGCGGGGTTGACGGTGGCGATGCGACCAAATTCGTCCAAACCCAAGATGGCCTCGGCCGCCGTATTCACAATGGCCTGAACGCGGTTCACCTGGGCGGCCATGCCCCGGCTGGCCTGGTTGATAGCGGCTTGCAGCAAGCTCACCTCACGGCTCGCTTGGGGAAGAAACACCTCGTCCCCCATGCGCAAGGGAATTTGGGCGGCAAATTCGGTGAGTTCCCGCACCGGTGACAGCGCCTTGCGAATCACCAGGTGCAGGCACAGTAATACCACCAGCGTGAGCGAAAAAGCCAGGGCCAGCGACTGCTTCCATTGGCGTTGCAACTCCAAATTGCGCGCGCTCAGGTTGTAGTCCACCCGGACCCAGACGTTGTGCAAGGCGTGCTCGGGGTCCACTTCTTGCCAGGCGGTCAAGTAGCCGTGTTCTTCGCCGCCGGGTGGCAAGGTGGCGGTGGTCCCGGTGGCGGGCAAGTGTGCTCCGGTGTCCACATGCACGCTGTCGCCATCGCGGTGCACCTCCATGAGGTTGGTGCCATCGGGGCGGTAGATGCTGATGCGCTCAATAAACGGCAACTGCACTGCGTCAATAGCGTGGGATTGCAGGCTGTCCAAGCGTTCTACCAGCAAGGCCGCCGAACTGTTGCCTGCCACCATGCGCGCCACAGACTCCGCGTGGGAGAGCGCGGTGCGCAGCGTGTCTTGGGCAATCCGGTGGTAGGCGTATGCGCCACTGAGCAGGGTGAGCACCAGCATGACCACCAGCGTGGTGGTCATGATGATGGCGCCAATGCTGAAGCTCACCCGCGTGGGGCGACGCAGCCAATGCCACGCGGCGGACAGGCTCATACCACGCCTCCTTCAGGGGACGAGACGGTCCACCGTATCGAGCAACTCGATGGGGCTGAAGGGCTTGACGAGGTAGGCATCGCAGCCCGCCGCGTGGCCGCGCTCAATGTCGGTTTTTTGGCCGCGCGCCGTCAGCAAAATCACCTTGGTTTGTGCGGCCAGTGTGGGGTCTGCTTTGACCTTTTCGCACACCTGGTAGCCGTCGAGTGCGCCGGGCATCATCACGTCCAGCAAGATCAGTTGCGGGCGCAGCTTCTGCGCCACTGTCCATGCAGTCTCGCCGTTGTCGGCTTCGTAGAGGTCAAAGTCTTCGCTCTCCATGGTCATCATGATGAGTTTGCGGATGTCGGGCTGGTCGTCCACGATCAGAGCTTTGCGTTTCATGTTGCATCTTCCTTTTTGCGACGTTGCATCAGTTGGGCCAGGTCAGCCGCATAGCGCTGGGCCTGTTCCATATCTAGGTTGGCCTGCCCGCGCTGTGGCGCGCCGGTGGGAAATTCGATCATCACGCGCGTGTCTTCGCCGTCCACGATGGACATGCGCATGTTCCCCCCATGCAAGCCCACGATCCGGTTGACCAGTGGCAAGCCCAGGCGTCCGTTGGCATGGTTGGGGTTGCGCGCTGCAAACAGGTCGCGGGTTTCGATGCCCTTATCTTCTGGCGCGATCGCCCCTTGGTTGCGCACACTGATCAGCACATGCTCGCCGGTGAGCGTGTAGCCAATCTGCACCACACAGTCCAGCCCCCCTTTGACTTCGCGGCGCGAGTGGGTGAGGGCGTTGTCAAAGCACTCGTACAAGGCCCGCTTGATCAAGCGCGCATTGCCGTAAATGGGAGGCAGTGTGCCGTTGGGGGGCTTGACCTCGAACCGCACTTTGGCCTGGGTCGCTTTGGGGCGCAGGTCACCCAGCGTTTGGTCCACCAAGGCCCCCAGGTCCATGCGATCGTCCATCAACATGGCCTCTTCGCCAAACACGGCCAACAAGTCAGCCAAGCGGCGCAGGCGTTCCTTGAGCTCGTCTGCCGCGAGTTCGAGCCGGTTCCCTTCGTCACTTTCTGGCAAAGACCCCAGCATGCCCGTCAGCTTGCGCATGGGGGGGCCGACTTCGTCTTGCAGCAGCTCGATGATTTGCTCCAGGCCCATGCGGCTTTGCACTCCGGGGCCCGCATGCGCCTCTTCCTCGGGCTCGGGCGGGGCCGCCACAAAGGCAATGTCCAAGCCCGAGGGGCCTGCCATGAATATGCCCTTGAGTTTCTTCCCGTCTGCTACGCCCACCTCGGCGGCATAGGGCAGCTTGATCTTTCCCAGTGTGATGGCTTGTGCGAGGTTTTTGATCACGATGCGCCCGCTCATCGCCTCGACCGGCTTGCCAGTGTGGATGCGGGCGGCCCGGTTGGCGAAGGTGGCCAGGCCATTGACGCCGAATGTGATCAGTGCCAACGGCATCGCGTCAAACAGTGCTTGTACCGACGGTTGATGAAAGTTGGTTGCCATGGTCAGAGCCTTGTGGAGGACTGGATGGACATCAATGTATCAAATTTATCAAAAAATACAAGAAATTCAAGAAATAAACATTTAATTTGTCGTAATGGGTTGCAGCACGACGGATATGCCGCTTGACATGGCTTGTGGTGTTTTAAATATTTATCTCAAATAAGTTGTATTTGGCGTAATATCAAGAATCTACCTCTCATAGGAGTTTTTTCATGCAAACTGTTTTCTCCCGAATGCTGTGCGTATTGCTGACTGCAACACTGTGGAGCGCGACAGCGGCGTGGTCGCTGGAGCCCGCACGCGGCAAGGTGATCCTGACGATTACGGGCAAGGTGGGTGTCAAAAACTCGCCGCAAGGTGCGGAGTTCGATCTCTCGATGATCGAAAACATGCCGCAGCGGACCTTCACCACCCAAACCCCGTGGGACAAAAAACCCACCCAGTTTCAAGGGCCCTTGCTGCGTGACGTGCTGGCCGCCGCCAAGGCAGACGGCCAGGTGCTTAAAGCGGCGGCCCTCAATGATTACCAAACCAGCATCCCCGCCAATGACGCCCGCAAGTTTGACGTGATCCTGGCCTACAAGATGAATGGCGAGTTGATCCCGGTGCGGACCAAGGGCCCCTTGTTCATCGTGTACCCCTTTGACAGCAAGGCCGAGCTGCGCTCAGCCACCTATTACGAGCGCTCAGCCTGGCAGCTCAAGTCGCTTACGGTGGAATAGGCCCGCACTGTCCACCCCGCACATCTGGAGCCTGCGTGCCTAGACCCACCGCCATGCAACTGCGCCGCCTGTGGCTTGTCGCGGCCACGGTAGCGTCGGTGGCCATGGTGGGGTGGTTGATGCGGCAGGCGTTCAATGAGCTGCGCGACGCGCAGCGTCGCCAGGCGGAGTTTACGGAATCGTTTGTCCCCTCGGTCTATCAGCTCGAGCGCGAGTACCTGCGGTTTTTTCACCAAGTGGACCTGGCGGTGCGCCAACCCGGCACCGTGAACCGGGATCGCTTGGAACTGCAACTGGCCTTGCTGCAAAGCCGCGTGCACATCGTGGACGATTCGCAGCCCGCCACCGAGTTCCGCAAAAGTGCGGAATTTGCCCAGGCGCGTGTGCCGCTAGGGCGGGTGCTGGCCGATGCCGAGCGGGCGGTGGCGAGCCCGATCCTCCCCGCTGCGGCGTGGCAGGCGGTGTACAGGGACTTGCAGGACTTGGCCCCCTTGATGAACGCACTCACCATGCGTTCGTCGTTGTTGGTGAGCAGCCAGCAGGAGACTGCGTTGGTGCAGCAGGTGCGCAGCGCGAATGCCAAGTTGCAACTGCTGGGCGGCCTGTTGCTGTTGCTGTTGGTGTCTGCCACCGTCATTGGGGTGCGCCAAGGGCGCGTGGAGCGCGAGCGCCAGCGCCTGGAGTATTTGCATGAGCAAATGCGCCTGGCCAATGAAAAGGCGGATGCCGCCAATGCAGGCAAATCACAGTTTTTGGCCAACATGAGCCATGAGCTGCGCACCCCGCTCAACGGCATGCTGGGCATGCTCAGTCTGCTGCAATCCACACCGATCAATGCCCAGCAAGACGATTACATCCAAACCGCCAATCGATCTGCCAAGCACCTCTTGAGTCTGCTTAACGACATCCTTGATGCGTCGGCATTAGAGGCCGGAAAAATGACGCTCAAGCCCGAGCGCGTGCACCTGCCCTCGCTGCTGGCCGATGTGCAGGCCCTGATGCGGCCGGTAGCGCTGGAAAAGCGGCTGGTTCTGTCCGTCCACCACGACAAGGCGCTGCCTCGTTGGGTGCTGGCCGATGGCACGCGCGTGAAGCAAATCATGCTCAACCTGATCTCCAATGCCTTGAAGTTCAGTGAGCAGGGCACCGTGTCGGTGGAGGTGCTGGCGCAGCGCCTGCCCGATTCTGCCAGCGAAGGTGCGGCTGACCTGTGCATCCGCGTGAAAGATGAGGGCGTGGGCATGTCCGCCCAAGTGCTGGCCAAGTTGTTCCGCCGGTTTGAACAGGGCGATGCCACCAGCGCCCGCCGTTTCGGCGGCAGCGGCTTGGGGCTGGAGATATCGCGCAACCTGGCGCGCCGCATGGGGGGCGACATCGAAGCCAGCAGCGTGGAGGGCAAAGGCAGCACGTTCACTGCCACCTTGCGTTTGCCGGTGTGCAGCCCGCCCACTGAGCAGACCGCAGACGTGTCCCAGGTGCGCCGCGAGCCCGGTGCCGCGGGCTTGAACTTGGTGGTGGCAGAAGACAACGCCATCAACCGCAAATACATGGCGGCCCTGTTGGCCAATATGGGGCACACCGTGCGGTTCGCCGAGCACGGTGGGGTCGTTGTGGCGCTCATCCAGCAAGAGCTGCCCGACTTGGTGCTCATGGATTTGCACATGCCCGAGGTGGATGGCCTTCAGGCCACCGAGGCCATTCGCCAACTGCCCGCACCCTTGGGCGAGCTTCCCATCATCGCCCTTACGGCAGACGTGTTTGAAGAGTCCAGGGACAGGGTGCAAGCTGTCGGCATGGACGGATTTTTGTCCAAGCCCGTCAACGTTCATCAGTTGGAAAAGTTGCTGGTCAGCCGCTTTGGCATGCGTGGAGCATCGCTGGCACCACCGCCGACAAGCAAGGCACCGCCAGCCGCACCCGTCTTCCTTGCGCCGGGCGAGGGCAGCGTCGCGCTAGCGCAGCCGAATGCCACGCCCGTGGCATCTGCTGGTGCGCGCACCCCCCGACGCCGTTTCCGCCCCGGCGATGTCGCTGACCACTTGGACATGGCGATGATTGGCGAGCTCTGCGTGGGCGTAACGCTGCATGGCTACCAAACCTTGCTCGATGGCACGCTGCGCCAAGAAACACCTTGCTACACCGATTTGCAAGCCGCACTGGATGCGGGCAACACCGCTGCCTTGCTAGAGCTGGGCCATTCGTTCAAAGGGGTGATGGCCAGCCTGGGCCTGGCGGCCTTGTCGCGGCTGGGGCTGCACATCGAAAAGCAGGGGCATACCTTCAGCGCGCAAGAGTGCAAGACCCAGGCGGACAATCTGCGTGAATGTTGGAACACCACCCACGCTATTTGCAGCCGCATGGGGCTGCTGGTGGCAGTCTGAACAATCCTTGGGCGGTCAGGTTGGCCACATCGCCGCAGTTTGGGCAACACGGGGGGTGCTTCCTTCGACCACCTGCACCAACACGCGGTGTACGACATAGCCCTCCGGCAAATCCAAAAAGCCGCGTGTGTTGAGCATGCGGGCCACCTCTACGCGGGGTTTGGCCTCCGTCAAGGCGGCGGGCTGGTCTAGGGGCATTTCGCGCAGTTCGCCGTTTTGCTCGCCCACGATCACAAACTGCAACTTGCCAACCAATTTGCGGCCTTTGTTACTTAAGACCAGCTCGTAGCGCAGCCGGTTGGGCGCGCCCGACACCGCTCCAATGCGGAAGCTGTCAATGCGCAGACCCAACGCGTCTTCGGGCTGCAAAGGGTCGAACAAATCGGGTGGCGTGCTGGATGCCGAGGCCTTGGTAAGTGGATTGCCTTCTGCCTCAGTTACGGGAGCGCGCACCGGCTCACTGACCGATGCGACGGACGCCACCGGGCTGGGCGGCGGATACCCACTGCCCGAGTAACTTCCCAGCCAGAACCACACACCGGAATACGCAGTCACCGCCAGCGCTACACCGCCCTTTCGCAGGGCAGTGTGCCAACGCGGCTCCACCGTGGAGACCGTATGAACCGTCGGTAGCGTCAGCCACCGGTGAAAGGACGACATGCCCGACAGCGCCGCGTGGGACAAGGGCGACTTGGTTGCGTACACAGTCATTGCCATAAGTTGCTCCCAATTGGTGAATTTGTATTTACTGATTTTATGGTTTATACGCAATAATGCAAATCAATCATTTAAAACCGTGCAAAATTCAGTGGCACTCGACGCGCCGTGGCATGGCCCAGAACGAAAAAACCCGCTGACCTTGCGATCAACGGGTTTTAAGAATGGTGCCGCTTGACGGAATCGAACTGTCGACCTTCTCCTTACGAAGGAGCTGCTCTACCGACTGAGCTAAAGCGGCACAAAAACAGCGGGGGATTATAGCCCCCTCGACGCATCAGGCCGCGTGTTCGGCGTGGTAGCGGATCACCCGTTCCACTTCGTTTTTGGACCCGAGCACCACGCTCACGCGCTGGTGCAGTTGGTGGGGCTGGATGTCCAAAATGCGCTCGGTGCCGGTGGATGCCACGCCGCCGGCTTGTTCGATCAGCCAGCCCATGGGGTTGGCCTCGTACATCAAGCGCAGCTTGCCGGGTTTTTCGGGTTCGCGCTGGTCCCAGGGGTACATGAAAATGCCGCCCCGGCTCAGTATGCGGTGCACATCGGCCACCATGCTGGCGATCCAGCGCATGTTGAAGTCTTTGCCCCGTGGGCCTTCCTTGCCTTCTAGGCACTCGCCGATATAGCGCTTCACGGGCGGGGCCCAGTGGCGCATGTTGCTCATGTTGACGGCGAACTCCTGGGTGTCTTCGGGCACGCGCACGTTTTCTTGGGTGAGCACAAAAGAGCCTTGTTCGCGGTCTAGGGTGAACATGGCCACGCCGTTGCCCACTGTCAGAGCCAAGGTGGTTTGTGGGCCATAGATGCAGTAGCCGGCGGCCACTTGCTGGTGGCCGGGCTGCAAGAAGTCTTTCTCACTAACCTCCGGGCCTTCGGGTTGCTTGAGCAACACACTGAAGATGGTGCCTATGCTGACGTTGACGTCGATGTTGCTGGAGCCGTCCAGCGGGTCGAACATCAACAGGTACTCGCCTTTGGGGTAACGGTGGGGCACCGTGTAGATGCCCTCCATTTCTTCGCTGGCCATGGCGGCCAGGTGGCCACCCCACTCGTTGGCCTCGATCAGCACTTCGTTGGCAATGATGTCGAGCTTTTTTTGGATTTCGCCTTGCACGTTTTCGCTGTCGGCGGCACCCAGCACACCACCGAGTGCACCTTTGGTCACCGCCAGGCTGATGCTTTTGCAGGCACGGGCCACCACTTCAAGCAATAAGCGAAGTTGGGGTGTGATGGTGCCTTGGGCACCAGCCTCTTGGCTGCCGCGCTGCTTTTCGATGAGATAGCGCGTAAGCGAGATGCGTTGTGTCATGAGGGTCCTTGGTTTCTTGAAAATCAGTCGGCCAGCGCGCGGTCCACGACCTCGCGCACGTCGTTGCTCAGGTCGGTTTTGGCAGCCACGCGCAGCAGGGCCTCGCGTGCGGCGCCCCGGTATGGATCGGTGAGCTTTTTCCAGCGGTCCAGGGCCCGTGCCAGGCGGGCAGCGACTTGCGGGTTGATGGCGTCGAGTTCGATAACGCGCTCGGCCCAGAACACATAGCCCGCCGCATCGGCCCGGTGGAAGCCGCCCGGATTGGCGCTGCAGTAGCTAAAAATGACACTGCGTGCCCGGTTGGGGTTTTTGAGGTTGAAGTCCGGGTGGGTCAGCAACTGGCGCACCGCAGGCAGTACCTGTCCGCCACGGTCGCTGGTGCCCGCTTGCAGGGCAAACCATTTGTCGAGCACCAGGGCCTCGTCCTTGAACAATGCGTGGAAGCGGGCCAAGGCGTGAGGTGCCAGGTCGTTGCCGCTGTTCACCAGTGCTTGCAAGGCATTGAAGCGGTCGGTCATGTTGCCCGCGTCTTTGAAGCGTTGCAGTGTTTTGCCGGGCCACACCGTGTCTGCGCTGTGCGTGGCTGCCAGGCACAGAAAGTTGAGTGCCATGCCGGCGAGCGCGCGGCGTCCGCTGGAGACGGGGTCGGGGCGGTAGGCCCCATTGTTTTCATGCGCGGCAAATGCCCATTCCCAATCTGCGTGCAGGGCGGTTGCCAGTTGCAATCGCATGGCTTCGCGCACGGCATGAATGCGCTGGGGGTCCACCACCTCTAGTTGCTCTGCAATATAGGTCTCAGAAGGCAGGGTGAGCACCAGTTCTTTGAACGCGGCATCCAGTGTTGGGTGGCGCAGCACCGCGCGCATGGCCGCGACGTAGGCGTCATCGAGCGGGCGGGTCGTGTGCGTGTCTGCATCGGCCGTCACGCACAGAATGGCGCTGCGCCGCGCCAGGCGCTGGCCCGCTTCCCATCGGTTGAAGGGGTCGGTGTCGTGGGCCAGCAGCGTGAGCAACTGTGCATCGGTGTAGTCAAAGTCCAGCAGCACCGGGGCAGAAAACCCGCGCAGGATGGAGGGCACGGGTTCTTCGGTGACGTGTTGGAAGGTGATGCTCTGGTGGGTTTCGGTTAGCACCACCAAGTGGCTGTCGCCCACCAACTGGCCGCCCACTGTCAAGGGCAGGGCGGCTCCGCTGGCGGCACCCACCAGGCCCAGGCTCACGGGGATGACCAGGGGTTCTTTGAGCGACTGGCCCGGCGTGGGCGCGCAGCTCTGGTGCAAGTGCAGTGTGTAGCTTTGTGCTGTTGCGTCATATTCACCACGCGCCGTCACGCGCGGGGTGCCCGCTTGGCTGTACCAGCGCTTGAACTGGGGCAGCAGTTTGGCCAGTGGCGAGTGGGGGTTGGCCTCGGCAATGCTTTGCGCAAAGTCATCACAGGTCACGGCCTGGCCGTCAAAGCGCTCGAAGTACAGCTTCATGCCCCGCTCAAAGCCTTTGCGGGCGGAATGTGCTGTTCCGTCAGACACCAGCGTTTGCATCATCCGCACAACCTCAGCACCCTTTTCATAAATGGTGACGGTGTAGAAGTTGTTGATCTCGATGTAGCTATCTGGGCGCACCGGGTGGGCCATGGGGCCCGCGTCTTCCGGAAACTGGGCGGTGCGCAGTACACGCACGTCTTCAATGCGCTTGACCGCGCGGGCGGATGCCTCGGCACACAAGTCTTGGCTGAATTCCTGGTCGCGGAACACGGTCAGGCCTTCTTTGAGGCTCAGCTGGAACCAATCACGGCAGGTGATGCGGTTGCCGGTCCAGTTGTGGAAATACTCATGCCCCACCACGCTCTCAATATTGGCGTAGTCCACATCAGTGGCGGTGGCCTGGTTCGCCAGCACGTACTTGGTGTTGAAGATGTTCAGGCCCTTGTTTTCCATGGCGCCCATGTTGAAGTCGCTGGTGGCAACAATCATGAAGCGCTCCAAGTCCAGCGGCAGGCCGAAGCGGGCTTCGTCCCACGCCACGCTGGCCATCAGGCTGTTCATGGCATGCTCGGTTTTGTCCAGATCACCAGGGCGCACAAACACTTGCAGCAGGTGGTCTTTGCCCGCGCGGCTGGTGATGCGCTGCTCGCGCGCTACCAGTTGGCCCGCCACCAGGGCAAACAGGTAGCTGGGCTTTTTGTGGGGGTCTACCCACTTGGCGAAATGGCGCGCGCCCTGGGGGCCGTCCTCCAGGTCGCCACTGTCTACCAGGTTGCCGTTGGACAGCAGCACAGGGTATTTGGCTTTGTCCGCGCGCAAGGTCACGGTGTACAGAGCCATCACATCCGGGCGGTCCAGGAAGTAGGTGATGCGGCGAAAGCCCTCCGCTTCGCACTGCGTAAAGAAGGAATCGTTGCTCACATACAAGCCCATGAGCTTGGTGTTTTTTACGGGCACGCAAGTGGTGAAAATTTCCAGCGCGAACGGCTCATTGCCTTCGGGCAGGTTTTCCAGCACCAGCTGGTCGCCGTCCAACTTGAAGCTGGTGCCCTGGCCGTTGACCAGTACACGTGCGAGGTTGAGGTCTTCACCATCCAGACGCAGCGCCTGGGGCGCCACGTCGGGATTGCGGCGCAAGGTCATTTTGTTGAGCACGCGGGTTTTGGCGGGGTCCAGGTCCAGGCAGAGGTCGACGGTGTCTATCCAGAACGGGGGGGCGGTGTAGTCGCCGCGGTGAATCACGGCGGCAGGGCCTGAGGCCTCACGAAGATGCAACATGGTGGGTCTCCAAAAAACGGGATGCGATCAAGGCGTGGTAATCCGGGACGACGGCCAGCACGTGCGGCCCCGTCAATTCCTCCGGTGCGTGGCTGCTGGCGATGCCCACGGCGCGCATGCCGGCGCGCCGGGCAGCTTCGATGCCCAGGGGCGCATCTTCAAACACGATGCAGCGCTCGGGGGCTACACCCATGCGGCGTGCTGCTTCCAAAAAAATGGCCGGCTCAGGCTTGCCGGGCAGCCCCTCGTCGCCACCCACGGTGGTGAGCGGCGCAACCGGCATTTGCAGGTGCTGGTAGGCAAAGGCCTGGTTCTGGCGGTCGCCCGCCGTTCCCACGCCCAGCTTGAGCCCGCGGCCGTGGGCGAGGCTAAAAAAGGCTTTGAACCCCGCCACCTCGGCAAAGATGGACGAGAAGATCTCGCGGTACACCACTTCTTTGGCGTGCACGTGCCGCCAAGCCTCGTCCTCGGGCATGTTCGGCTGGCCAAACAAAATACGCATGCACTCGGCACCCGTGCGGCCGGTGGTGCGGCGCATGATGTCGTGTATATCCACCTCCAGCCCTTGCTGCTGCGCATACATGCCCCACGCACGTTGGTGGGTGGGCATGGAGTCGATCATGGTGCCGTCCATGTCGAAGATCAGGGCTTGTAGTGTGGTCATATGCCTTGCTTCAACGATGCCTGGATGAACACATCCAGGTCGCCATCCAGCACCTTCTGGGTGGCAGACACTTCGACGTTGGTGCGCAAGTCTTTGATGCGGCTGTTGTCCAGCACATAGCTGCGAATTTGGTGGCCCCAGCCCACATCGGTCTTGGTGTCTTCCAGCTTTTGCTGTTCTTCCTGGCGCTTGCGCAGCTCGAAGTCGTACAGGCGGCTGCGCAGGCGCTTCCAGGCCACATCACGGTTGCTGTGCTGGCTACGTCCGTCTTGGCACTGCACCACGATACCGGTGGGGATGTGCGTCAAACGCACGGCCGAGTCGGTCTTGTTAATGTGCTGACCACCTGCGCCGGAGGCACGGAAGGTGTCGGTACGCACGTCGCTCGGGTTGATCTCGATCTCGATCGAATCATCAATCTCGGGGTACACAAACACCGATGCGAACGAGGTGTGGCGGCCACCCGAGCTGTCAAACGGGCTTTTGCGCACCAAGCGATGCACACCGGTTTCAGTGCGCAGCAGGCCGAATGCGTATTCACCTTCGATCTTGATCGTGGCGCCTTTGATACCAGCGGTGTCGCCGTCGGTGATGTCTTCCACCGTGGCGGTGAAGCCTTTGCGTTCCGCGTATTTCAGGTATTGGCGCAGCAACATGCTGGCCCAGTCGCAGGCCTCGGTACCACCAGCGCCGGCCTGGATGTCCAGGAAGCAGGGCAGGGGGTCGGCCGGGTTGTTGAACATGCGGCGGAATTCCAAGCCTTCGATGATTTCGGCTTGTTTGGCGGTTTCAGCCTCGATCATGAGAAGGCCGGGCTCGTCGCCTTCTTCCTTGCTCATTTCGAACAATTCGGTGTTGTCGGCGAGGTTGCTAGTCAGGTCATTCAGGGTGACGACCACGCCATCGAGCATCTTCTTTTCTTTGCCCAGTTCCTGGGCTTTTTTGGGGTCGTTCCAGACCGACGGGTCTTCTAGCGATGCATTGACAGTGCGGAGGCGCTCGGCTTTGGCATCGTAGTCAAAGATACCCCCTGAGTTCCTGGGTCCTGCTGCTAAGGTCTGCCAAGGTGGTGCCGATGAGGTTGATGCGTTCTGCTTCCATGGTGCGGGTCCTGCTTGCGGTGTATATGGTTAACCCGCTATTTTAGTTGCCATCACCCCGGCGGGATTTCACTGGCAAAGGTGACTACGTGGTCCACCTCCGGCCTGATCCCAATCCATTCCCCGATGCGGTGATCGTGGTGGCTGGGTACATGGGCCATGACCAGCTCGCCGGTACGCAATTCCAGGGTGTACAGAAACTCATTGCCGCGAAATGCCTTGTTGACGATCCGTGCCTGCACCTGCGCGGTGTCATCGTGGATGATGTCGTCTGCCCGCAGCAGGATGTCGCACGGGCCCAGGCTAAGCCGATCCAGCTCCTGCTGGTCGATCCCGTGTAGCGCGCCCAAAGGCGTTACCACGTGTTTGTGGGTGATGCCGTTTTCTTCGTGCAACTCCACCCGGGCGGAGGTGAAGACGCCATGGCCAATAAAGTCGGCCACAAAGCGCGTAGCCGGGCGGTGGTAGAGCGTGTAGGCATCGGCCCACTGGTGCAGCCGCCCCCGGTGCATCACCCCGATAAGGTCTCCGATGGCAAACGCCTCCAGTTGGTCATGGGTAACAAACAGCGCGGTCGCGCCGGCGGCTTTGAGAATGGTGCGCAACTCTTGGGCCAGGCGCTCGCGCAGATCTACGTCCAGGTTCGAAAATGGCTCATCGAGCAACAGCAATTGGGGTTGGGGTGCAAGCGCCCGCGCCAGAGCCACTCGCTGTTGCTGTCCGCCCGATAGCTCGTGGGGGTAGCGGGAGGCGTGTTCTTCCAAGCCCACGAGGCGCAAAACCTCATGCACCCGCGCGTGGCGCTGGGGCGTTGGCAGCGAGTGGATGCCGAAGGCAATGTTTTTGCTCACGTCCATGTGTGGGAAGAGTGCGTAGTCCTGGAAGACCATACCCATGCGGCGTTGCTCGGGTGCCAGTGCGTGTCCGTCACCGCTGACAGTGGTCCCATTCAGCGAGATCCGCCCTGCATGCGTGGCCTCCAATCCCGCAATCGCCCGCAGTAAGGTCGTCTTGCCGCAACCGGAAGGCCCGATCAGCACGCCGATTTCGCCCGCCCGCAAGCCGAAGCTCACGCCCTCCACTGCCAGGGGCTGGGAGGGGTGATAACGCACGCTAAGGTCTTGGAGTTCGAGGTACATGGACAAAATTGTAGATACTTACAATTCTCATTCAGAGCCGCAGGGTCCCCCGGGCTGTTCAATTCTTCCATCGCCCGCCTGTGTCAGCCCCTACTTCCGATCAATTGATGCCTTTTTTGCGTGCTGCGCCCGCCGCTCTTGGCTTACTGCTTATGGGGTTGTTGGTATCACTGCCGGTACTCGCCCTGATGGCGGCGGTGTTGCAGTGGGACGCGGTAGCTGTGGGCTTGTTGTGCGAGATGGCAGCCTCCGTGTTGCCCGATTACGCCATGACCACCTTGGTTCTGTGCGGCGTGGTGTCTGCAGGCGTGGGCGTCGTGGGCACCGCCAGCGCCTGTGCCGTCACTTTGTTTGACTTCAGGGGGCGCCGCCAGTGGGAATGGGCTTTGTTGTTGCCCTTGGCCATGCCGGCGTATGTGGTGGCATATGCCTACACCGACTTTTTGCAGTTCAGCGGCCCCGCGCAGACCTGGATGCGTGACACCTTTGGGCTGCAGGGGCGCTTGCTGCCCGAAGTGCGTAGCTTGGGTGGGGCGGCATTGGTGTTTGTCTTTACCCTCTACCCTTATGTGTATCTGCTGGTGCGTGTCGCCCTGTTGCAGCGCGCCGCGCATCTGATGGATGCGGCCCGCCTGATGGGGGCTTCCCTGGCGCGCCGGATAACCGCCATCGCTATTCCGCTGGCCCGGCCCGCCATCATGGCGGGGGTCGCCCTGGCGCTCATGGAAACACTGGCGGACTATGGCGTCTCCAGCTACTTCGGTATTCAGACCTTTACCGCAGGCATCTACAAGACCTGGCTGGTGATGGACAGCCGGATTGCTGCGGCCCAACTGGCCACGGCATTGCTGGTGCTGATGGCTGTGCTGTTGCGGGTGGAGCTGCATGCCCGTCGCAACCTGCGCTATGCCAATGCCAAAGGCCGCAGGGTCGTGGCGCAACCGGTTGTTTTGCAAGGCGCGCGCGCAGTGACCGCCACCTTGGTATGTGGCTTGCCGGTGTTGCTCGGCTTTGTGTTGCCGGTGGTCTTCATGCTGCGACCCCTGTGGCATGCATGGGGGCTGCAGGATAGCCCTCTGCCCTGGGGCAGTTTTGTGGGTTGGAGCGTGAACAGCTTCAAGCTCGCTGCGTTGACCGCCGTGCTGGCTAGCGCACTCGCGCTCGCGTTGGCGTTTGCCGCCAGACGTACCCCTAGCAGGCTCACCCGTACCGTGGTCAGCTTGGCTGGTATGGGCTATGCCGTACCCGGTGCGGTCATCGTGGTGGGTCTGCTGATCCCGGTGGCTTGGTTGCAGGCTACGCGCCCAGATTGGCAGATAGGTTTCTGGATCAGCACGACCGCGATAGGCGTGATCTGGGCCTATCTGGTGCGCTTTACAGCGGTCGCCTTGCACACCGTGCAAAGTGGCTACAACCAAGTTCCGACCACCCTGGATGAGACCGCTCGCATGCTGGGCGTGAGCGGTTGGAGCCTGTGGTGGCGCGTGCACCGGCCCTTGCTGGTGCGCAGCAGTCTGGTGGCTGGTTTGTTGGTGTTTGTGGATGTGATGAAGGAGCTGCCCGCTACCCTGGTGTTGCGTCCGTTCGACCACGACACTCTTGCAGTGGTGGCCTTTCAGTTGGCCAAAGATGAACGCCTGGGCGAAGCGGCACTGCCCGCCCTGGTGCTTGTGTTGGTGGGCCTGATACCGGTCATCCTTTTGAGTCGCACCCTCAACAAAAAAGCGGCCTGACCGCGTGCGCAGTCAAGCCGCCTTAGCGAAGTGCTTTGAGGCTTACTTGTAGCCCACGCGGTCCAGCATTTGCTGCACCTTGACCTGGTTCATGCCGACAATGCTTACCGGGATGGTTTCCGCCTTGAAGCTCCCGCCACTCATGTTTTCGAGTGCTGGATTGCTGATCTTGATGCCCTTGGCCACCGGCCATTCGTTGTTGCCATTTGCAAAGTATTCCTGTGCCTGGGGGCTGGCCAGATATTCGAGGAACTGCTGGGCGTAGCCCGGGTTTTTAGAATTTTTTGCCACCGCACCGCCTGCAATGTTCACATGGGTGCCCCAGCTGCTTTGGTTGGGGAATACGACACCGACTTTGTCCATCACCGCACGGTCTTCCGGTTTGTCGCTACGCATCAGGCGCGCGAGGTAATAGGTGTTGGTCAGCGCTACGCCGCATTCGCCTGAAGCCGTGGCCTTGATCTGGTCGGTATCGCCGCCCACTGGGTTGCGTGCCATGTTGCCCACCAGGCCCTTGAGCCAGGTTTCGGTGGCAGCGACGCCCAAGTGCTCATTCATGGCACCGAACAAGCTCAGGTTGTAGGGGTGTGAGCCCGAGCGGGTGCACAGCAAGCCCTTGTTTTTGGGTTCTGCCAGTTCTTCGTAAGTATCCACGTCGTCTTTGGATACGCGCGCCTTGTTGTAAACCACTACACGGGCACGGGTGCTGAATCCGAACCAGGAGCTTCCTTCAGCGCTGGTCTTGCCGCGCAGCTGGGCGGGAATGGCGCCATCCAGCACCTTGGACTTCACGGGTGCAAATAAGCCGTCCACCTCGGCGCGCCACAGGCGCGACGCATCGACCAGCAAGATCACATCGGCCGGCGATGCGGTGCCTTCGGCTTTCAGACGCTGCAGGATGCCTGCGTCATCCGCATCCACCCGCTTGATCTGGATACCCGTGGCTTGGGTGAACCCTGCGTATAGCTGCAAGTCGCCGGGGTAGTGGCGGGCGGAATACACATTGAGGACCTTCTCCTGCGCATGGATGGTGGGAGAGCAAACGCCGAGAACGGCAGCGCAGAGTGCAAGGCAGCGTGCAGATAACTTTTTCATGTGGACGAAGTGAAGTAGTTGCGAATCAAAATGAGATACGTTCTCATTCTATATCGACACATTCACTTTTCCAAATCAACGGATAAAGCGCTCAATCAGCGCGGCCAGCTCCTCGGGCTGGTCGTGGTGCAGCATGTGCCCGGCATCGTCGATGCGGGCAATCTCCACTTGCGGCACCACCTTCAGACGCTCGTGGTACTCGGCCAAGGTGAACTGGCCAGTCCACCAGGTGTCCAAGCTGGTCTGCGCCGCCTCCACTGCCAGCACCGGCATGCTCAGGCGTTGGTGAATGGCCAGCACTTCTTCCACGCGGTAGAGCTGCGCGCTGGTCACTTTGTGGGCCGCATCGCCCAGAATGGACCATGTACCGTCGGCGTTTTCTGCAGCCCAGTGGCGCGCCAGCCAGGCGGCTTTGTCGGCCCCCAGTCGCGGGTTGGTTTTCATGAGGCGGCGGGCCACGCCATCTGCGCTGTCATAGGTTTTGAGGTCCATGTCCCCGGAATGCAACTTTTTGAGTTCGTCCATCCAGTTGGCTAATCTGCCGGGAGCTTGGGCGGGAATGGTGGCGGGCAGGCCAAAGCCTTCCAGGTTCACCAGCCGACGTATGCGCTGGGGCCGCACGCCGCCATAGAGCATGACCACATTGCCACCCATGCTGTGTCCCACCAGGTTCACCGGCTGATTGGGGGCGTAGTGGTCCAGCAAAAAGTCCAGGTCGGCCAGGTAGTCGGGCACCCAGTAGTTGTCGGTTTGCCCGTAACGGGCCCCCACGCTACGCTGCCCCCCACGGGGGCCGTCCTCCCCTTGGAGCGGTCCTGCGGCGAGGTTTGTTTTGCCGTAGCCCCGCCAGTCGGGGGCAATGATGTAGTGGTCTTGGCTGAACGCATCCACCACAAACTGGTAGCTGGCGGCCACATCCATCCAGCCATGCACCATCACCAGGGGTACTTTGTCCGGGCTGGGCTCGCCCCACACTTGCACGTGGTAGCTCAGGTTGCGGATGGGAATGAATTCGCTGCGAAAAGGGCGTCGGGCTTGGTACATGGCGCGCATCATACGAAGACGGCGCAGGGTAGTCAGTTCCGGTGGGGACAGACCGGTAAAGCGGGCAACGCTGCGAATGCCCTCGGGCTGCGCGCTACCATGCGCGTGCTCCGAAAATCTTCCCCTCCGCTTTACGAGACATTGCCATGAACACGATCCAACTTGGCCACAGCGATGTGCGCGTTACCCCTATCTGTCTGGGCACCATGACTTTTGGTGAACAGGTGGATGAACCCACCTCCCACGCCATCCTGAGCCGCGCGGTGGAGCGCGGGGTGAACTTCATCGACACCGCCGAGATGTACGCGGTCCCCCCACGCGCCGAGACCTTTAACCTTACCGAAAAAATCATTGGCAACTGGCTTCAGGCCCATCCAGGCGTACGCGACACGCTGGTGATCGCCACCAAGGTAGCGGGCCCCGCGCGTGGCATGCCCTGGATACGCAACGGCAGTAGCAACCTCAGCGCTGCCGACATCATTGCGGCCTGTGAGGGCAGCTTGCGGCGCATGCACATCGATGTGATCGACCTCTACCAAATTCACTGGCCGGTGCGCCATGTCCCGATGTTTGGCGGCATGTACTACCAGCCTGCTCATGACAACACGGGCGACAGTGCCATCGAGGAGCAACTGCGCGCACTGGACACGCTGGTCAAGGCGGGCAAAGTGCGCGCCATTGGCCTGTCCAACGAAACGGCCTATGGCGTGCACGAGTTTGTGCGCCTGGCCGAGCAGCATGGCTTGCCCCGCATAGCCACCGTGCAAAACAATTACAGCCTGCTGGCCCGGACCGTGGAAAACGGGCTGGACGAGACCATGCACCGGTTGGGCGTGTCCCTGTTGCCTTATTCGCCCTTGGCATTTGGGTTGCTCACCGGCAAGTACGACGACGAAGGCTTGCTGGGCGAACACGTGTCACCCGACGTGCGTCTGCGCAAATACGAATCTACCCGCAAGCAGCGCTGGGGCCGCCCCGATGCCCTCACAGCGGCCCGTAAGTACAACGCGCTGGCCCGCGAGTATGGCTTCACGCCCAGCCAAATGGCCTTGGCGTTTTGCTACACCAAGTGGCAAGTGGCCAGCACCATTATTGGCGTGCGCACGCTGGAGCAACTCGACGAAAACATCGACGCCTGGGGCACGGTGCTGCCCCAAGACTTGCTCCAAAAGATCGACGAGATCCGCTGGGAGATCCGCGATCCGGCGCTGTGATTTGGATAGCAAGCGCCGTATCGGCGTACGACAATACGCCCCTATGGCCAAAAAAGACCACGTTTCTGAAACCCCCGCTACGCAACTGCTCAAGGCCTACAAGGTAGCGTTCACTGAGCACCCGTACGAATACCTGGAGCATGGCGGTGCCCAGCACAGCGCGGCGGTGCTGGGTTTTGACCCCTTCCCCGTGGTCAAAACCCTCATCATGCAAGACCACGATGGCAAGCCCTTGGTGGTACTGATGCACGGCAACCGCAAGGTGTCCACCAAAAACCTGGCGCGCCAGATCGGTGCCAAGTCGGTGGAGCCCTGCGCCCCCGAAGTGGCCAACCGCCACAGCGGCTACCTGGTGGGCGGCACCTCGCCCTTTGGCACGCGCAAGGCCATGCCGGTGTATGTGGAGTCCACCATTTTGGAACTGCCCCGCATCTGCATCAACGGGGGGCGGCGTGGGTACTTGGTGGGCATAGACCCCCACGTCTGTGTGCAACTGCTGGGTGCCAAGCCTGTACAGTGCGCCTTAGAAGAATGATTGGAGAACCTGTTGTGAATTCTGTGTTGTATCCCGCGTTGGTCACCCTGGCCGCTTACTTGGTTGGGTCCTTGTCGTTTGCCGTTATCGTCAGCCGTGTCATGGGCCTGAACGATCCCCGCAGCTATGGCAGCAAAAACCCTGGTGCCACCAATGTGCTGAGGTCTGGCTCCAAGGCCGCAGCGGTGCTTACCCTGCTGCTTGATGCGGTCAAAGGCTGGCTGCCCGTTGCCGCCATCCAATGGTGGGGCCAGCCGTATGGGCTGGGGGAGGGAAGCATGGCGCTGGCCGGTTTTGCGGCCTTTATTGGCCACCTCTATCCGGTGTTCTTCAAGTTCAAAGGGGGCAAAGGGGTGGCAACCGCGCTGGGCGTGCTGGTGGGCACCAGTGGCTGGCTGGCGTTGGCAACCGGGCTGACCTGGTTGATCGTGGCCTATGCCTTTCGCTATTCATCGCTGGCCGCTTTGATTGCGGCATTGTTTGCCCCGGCGTATTACGCGTTTGGCGATGGGGTGGCGTGGGTCGCGGACCGCAACCTCATGCTGTCTACCGCCGTGATGTCACTCTTTTTGGTGTGGCGCCACTCGGAAAACATATCCCGTTTGGTCAAAGGCACGGAATCGAAGTTGGGCAGCAAAAAGTAAGCGTCGCCACAAAAGGCCACCGAGTCGCCGCCCCGCGCGTCAGTGGATGCTGAGGGCGAAGCTGCCGAGCTGCAAAATCAAGGGGTGGTTGAGCGCGGTGCGCACCGCAATGGCAGGCAATGCCGAGCGAATGGCGGGCGGGCCATCACCGGTGGCGTGCAGGCGCGGGGTGTCATAAAACTCCCCATTGGGCTTGCCAATGATGACCACAAACGGTTGGTTGGCCCGCAAGCTGCGCCTAACCACGACTGCCAGTTCGTTGTTTTCCATGCGCACATAGGTGCCTGGTGGGCATAGCCCCACAGACTTCACCAGCGCTTGCCCAATGTCGGAGGCATCTGGGGTTGCCCGCGCCACGACCGAGCGCACCGACTCCACCGCGCTGCGCCCGGCGCGGGTCGCGCGCGGACTGATCATGGCACCGTAGCGGTCCACCACTTTGAGGATGCGCGTCAGGCGGGTCGCCACGGTGGAGGGCTGTGTATCGCGGTCCATTCGTTCATCGTGGTGGGCTTCAACCACCGCCAGCCAGTGTGCATCGGTCACGCCGCATTGGGTTAGCACGCTGGCACTTTGGGTGGCATGGGATCGAATGATGTTTTGTTCCGCCTGCGTCGGGCGTTCTGTCTGCGTGGCCAGCCTGTCCTGCAAAAGCGTCATGCTCACATTCATGGTCAGTGCTGCATGTACCAGGCTGTTGCGCTCGGCGGGCGCGAGCCGCATTTCTGCCGCCACCAAGTGGCACAACACGGCGCACACCAGACTGTGCGATGCGCTGTAGCCCACAGGCGAATTGCCTGCCAGTTGAAACAGCAGGTACAGCCCCACATCCGGGTCACGGTGCATAAGCCCCTGCATCCAACGGTCGTACTGCAATACCCGGTGGGGAAACTGCTGGGCCGCTTCGGGGTGGAGCAGCAGGGTGCCAAGGCCTGATTCGAGGTCAGACCATTGCCCCAGCAGTTCTTCGTAGGCGTGGTCGGTTTGCGGATTCATGTGGCGCAGCCGGGCATGGGGCCATGCCCCTCATACAACGACCGGGCTAGTGCGCCCACCACGGCACCGCCGACCAGCACAGCACCAGGCACCACGGGCCCCCAGCCCGGCATGGGCAGGTGTATCGGGGCGAACATGGAGGCAGGCATCATGGCTGGGGCGGGCGGACGTGTGACCTCAGTCGCGGAAGTTGATGCAATCGATTGGGATGTCGGTGATCTCTTTTTTGAGCAGGGCAATCGCGGTTTGCAAGTCGTCCCGTTTGCCACCGGTCACACGGACTTTGTCTTCCTGAATAGCCGCTTGCACCTTGATCTTGCTGTCTTTGAGCAAGCGCTGGATTTTTTTGGCCAGTTCGGTTTCGATGCCATTGCGCACCTTCACCACGCGTTTGACCTTGTCGCCGCCGATTTTTTGCAGATCGCCAAACTCCAGAAAACGCACATCGACGCTTTGTTTGGTGAGCTTGTTGCGCAGCACGTCGGCGATTTGGTCGAGCTGAAAATCTGCGTCACCGATCAAGGTAATGTCCTTGTCCTTGATGTCAATGCTGGCAGCGGTGCCCTTGAAGTCAAAGCGGGTGCCTATTTCCTTGGCGGTGTTTTCTACGCTGTTCTTGACCTTGACCAAGTCAGCTTCGCATACGGTATCAAATGAAGGCATGAGAGTACTAAAAATTGCAATGAGACAATCATGGAATGGTAGTCGAGAAAAACATTCCATTGCAGGCCTTTAATACCTTGCGCATCGTGGCCAAAGCCCACGCCATGGTCCGTATACGTGATGTGCAAGACGTGCAGGCGCTGCTGGCGGACCCCACCTGGGCCAACGAACCCAAATTTGTACTGGGAGGCGGCAGCAACCTGGTGCTTACCGGAGACGTGAAACCCCTGGTGCTCAAAGTGGAGGTGCGCGGCTTGCGGGTGGTGGGCGAAACTGCCAAAGCCGTGATCGTGGAAGCGGGCGCCGGTGAAAACTGGCATGACTTTGTGACCTGGACCTTGGACCACAACCTGCCCGGACTCGAAAACATGGCCCTGATACCCGGCACCGTGGGGGCCGCCCCGGTGCAAAATGTGGGCGCATATGGCATCGAGTTGCAAGACCGGTTTGACGCGTTGGACGCGATTGACTTGCACACCGGGCAGCTATTTACCCTCAATGCTGCGCAATGCGCCTTTGGCTACCGGGACTCGGTGTTCAAGCACGCCAGCAGTGGCAACGCTGGCGCACACCAGCCTCTGGGCCTCAAAGACCGGGCCCTGATTTTGCGGGTGCGCTTTGCTTTGCCCAAGGTGTGGAAGCCAGTGTTGGGGTATGCCGACATTGCCCGAAAAATGGAGCAATACGGCGTGACCACGCCCACGCCCCGGCAGATCTATGACTGGGTGTGCGAGGTGCGCCGCGCCAAGCTGCCAGACCCGGCAGTGATCGGGAACGCAGGCAGCTTTTTCAAAAACCCCACCGTCACCGCGGAGCAATGTGCCGACATCATTGCCCGCGATCCCAAGGTGGTGCACTACCGGTTGGACGACGGGTCAGTCAAGCTGGCGGCAGGCTGGTTGATTGATGCCTGTGGATGGAAGGGCAAAACGGTGGGGCAGGCGGGTGTCTATGAAAAGCAGGCGCTGGTGCTTGTCAACCGGGGGGCCGGTGTGGATGGCAATGGTGCCACGGGGGGCGAGGTCATGACCTTGGCCAAGGCCATCCAGACCAGTGTGTACGAGCGGTTTGGCCTCTGGCTGGAACCCGAGCCCGTGGTGATGTAAGCCCCTGTGGGGGTGCAGGGCGGCCCAAAGGACTAAGCTGCGGCCATGAGCAACATTTTTATCCTCGGAGGCACCGGCTTTGTCGGGTGCCATGTCGTCCACAAACTGGTCACGCAAGGCCACACTGTCACCGTGGCTACGCGGCGCGCCCGCCATGCCCGCGCGCTGCTAACGCTACCCACCGTCACCGTGCTGGAGCTCGATGTTCACAGCCCCATGGCATTGGAGCAGGCCGTGGCGGGGCACGACGTGGTGGTCAACCTGGTCGCCATACTGCATGGCAATGAGGCTGCTTTTCACAAAGTCCATGTGGAATTGCCCGCCCATGTGGCCCGCGCCGCAGTGGCCGCTGGCGTGCCCCGCGTGGTGCACGTGAGCGCCTTGGGGGCCAACCCGCAGCAGCCGCTGGCGGCACCCTCGCACTACCTGCGCAGCAAATCGATGGGGGAGTTGGCGCTGGGCCACCCCGCGCTGGCCGTGTTGGTGCTGCGACCCAGCGTGATCTTTGGTGCGGAAGACAAGTTTTTGAATGTGTTTGCCGGGTTGCAACGGGTGTTTCCCTGCATGCCCCTGGCGTCTGCCCAAGCCCGCTTCCAGCCGGTGTGGGTGGAGGACGTTGCCAGGGCAGTGGCGCGGCTGGTGCAGGTGCGGGCCGCAGCCGGCGCGACCCGTGTGTGGGAGGCCTGTGGCCCCCAGGTCTACACCTTGGGCGACTTGGTGCATGGCGCTGGCGTGTGGGCGGGAATTGCGCAGGGGCGGGGGCGCCCGGTTATACCGCTGCCGGCTTGGGCTGGCCGCTTGCAAGCGGCCTTGATGCAGCTCGCGCCCGGTGAGCCACTCATGAGCGCAGACAACCTTGATTCGATGCGGGTGGACAACGTCGCCACGGGTGCGGTGGCGGGGTTGTCAGACCTGGGCATTGCGCCTGCAGCGCTGGAGCCCATTGCCATGGACTACCTGCAACGCGGCCGGTCAGGCCATGGTTTGCTGGGTTTGCGGCGGCGCGTGTGAGGCTGTTGCATGTGCTTTTGCCAAGCACTGGAGAATGACACCCTGTAGCTGCGCCATTTGCACCGGCTTGCTCACAAAGTCGTTAACACCGGCTGCCAGTGCCTGCTCCTTGGCATCGTTCATCACATCTGCCGTCAGCACGATGATGGGCACGCTGCCCATGGCCCCCGGCATGGAACGCAAGATGCGGGTGGCGGTCAGCCCGTCCATGATGGGCATGTGCACATCCATCAGCACCAAATCAAAAACGCCGGACCGCGCAGCATCCACCGCCAGTTGGCCGTTCTCGCAAAACGTGGACACGCAGCCCATCTTGTCCAGCAATATGGCCACAAACTTGCGGTTGACCGGATGGTCCTCGGCCACCAATACGCGCAAGCCCTGCAGCGCCTGCTCTGGCGGGGTTCCGGGTGGCGCCGGGGCGCGCAGCATTGCGGGTGGCAGCGGGGTGAGGCCGGGCGCGTGGGCGCAGTGTTCGGAGCCCGCAGGGGGGTCGTACACCGTAAACGGCACTTGCAAGGTAAACACCGAACCCTTGCCGGGGGTGCTGGTTACATCAACGTGGCCGCCCATCATGCGGGCCAGGTTTTGTGAAATCTCCAGGCCCAGTCCGGTCCCGCCAAATTTGCGGGCGAGCCCGCCATCCACCTGGTAAAAGCGCTGAAAAAGCTTGGACAGCACCTCGTGGTCCATGCCAATGCCGGTGTCTTCCAGCACGAAGGCATAGGTCGGGCGGTCATCGCCGGTGGCCACGGGCGATACGGTCAGCGTGACTTTGCCCTGCTCGGTGAACTTGAGCGCGTTGTTGAACAGGTTGAACAAAATTTGCTTGAGTCGCGTGGCATCTGCATGTACCCAGGGCGGCAAATCGCCATGTACCGCGACAGAAAACTGCAACTTTTTTTCTACCGCCAAGGGCTGCATCAGGGCGTTGACTTCTTGTAGCAAGGCCGACAGTTGCACGGGGGCGGGGGCCAGCGCCATCTTGCCGGACTCCAGAGCCGACACATCCAAAATGTCGTTGAGCAGTGACAGCAAATGCGTGGCCGAGCCCTTGGCGGTCCTGATGTAGTCCATTTGCGCACTGGTCAGCGGTGAGCTTTCCAGCAGGCTCATCATGCCCAACATGCCATTGAAGGGCGTGCGCAATTCGTGGCTCATGTTGGCCAGAAACTGGCTCTTGCCCCGGTTGGCCGCCTCCGCCCTGAAGTGCGCCTCGCGCAACTTGTGAGTCAGGTCTTCCAGTGCCTGCCGCTCTTTTTCTTGCCAGCGTTGGCGCAGTGCCAGGGCCCCCGATGCCAGCAGCAGAAAAACAAGTTGCGCCGCAATCAGCCGAATGATGTGGTTGTTTTGTTGCAGCATGGTGCGGGCCTGCCGCTCCAGCAAGGCCGCCACCTCCGAGTTGGCTGCCACGCTCAATGCTTGCACCTCCACCCCGATGGCGTTGAGTTCGGTGAGCAGTACCGCCAAATCAGACTTCTTCAACTGGGGTGACGCCATGACCGCATCCGTCTGTGCGATCAGCGTGTCCATGTGTGGCAACAGGGTTTGGTACTCGGCCTTGTGCGCAATCAACTCGGTGGTGGGGTTGTCGCGCATCAGGGTCATGCGACTCAGAAACAGATCGTAGCGCAGCGTCAGGGTGTCTTGGTCTGGTGCTCCGGGTCGAATCACGCTGGCTTCCACGGCTTGGCGGAAGCGCAAAAACTCCCGCTCAAACTGAAACACCAAGGCGGTGATCGAATCGGCCCGCAGGTCATTGGCGGCTTCGATCGCTCGTTTTTGGGTGAGTTGCAGGGCCAACAACACTGCCATGGCCAGGGCCAGCACCCCTGTCCCGACCGCCAGCCACAAAAGATAGCGTTTGTTTTTGCTGAATCCAGTCACCATGCCACGTTACTCGACGGCCATCGACTTCAGCTGCCAGGCGGAGCGTTCGTAATACACGTTGGAGCGCAGTTCAGGCTTGGAATCAAAGGGATACACGATAAACAGGGGGCCTTTGGTCCGAACCGGAATGGTTTGGTCATTCATCTGGTGCGCCACGATCACATCAAAACTCTTGGCATCTTCTAGGGGAATGCTGGTCTGGTAATCATTCAAGGCAGCCGCCTTGAGCGTGGTGCCACTGGCCTTGGCGGCGGCAAGCACATCACGCAACAACGGCCCTTTGAACTTGATGGGGTTTTTGTCCCACGGGGTTTTGGTGGTGAAGGTTTGCTGTGGCAGCCGCTCTAACATGGAGAGGTCAAACGCTGCACCCGTGGAGCTGTTTTTTTCACCTACCTTGCCGGTAATGGTCAAAATGACCTTGCCCTTGGCGGGCTCCAGCGCATGGGCGCACGGCAGGGTGGCGATCCACACACACACTGCTGCAATAAGGGGGCGTAGGGCGATAGTCATGCTGAAACTCAGGGTGTGAAAAAGCACAGCGAGTGTAGTCCACTGCTAGCAATTTTTTCAAATTTGCGACAGGTTGCACCGCGTTATGTGCACGATATGGTCAGCATGCGTGTGCCGCACCCTCAAAGGGGTGGATCACGCTATGCCTGCTACCGCATCGCCCAAAACTGTGGCCAACGCAAGCCAGAGATTGCGTTCGACCAAACCACCTCGCTGTCCAAACCCGCAAGGCTGAGCGGATTGGGCAGCGCGTGCTAGAAGTGGAGTGTGTTCAGGCGCGCCGCAAGCTCCACACGCGCTACAGGCCCATTTGGCGCAAAAAACCATCGCGCTGGATTCTTGGCCGTCCGGCTTTCTGTGAAAGCTTGCTTTCATACTTGTGCCTTTAATTAAAGATTGCATTAATGTGATTGGGCTGCATGAAAGTCATCTTTTGCACCATGCGCAAAGCCGGTACCTACGCAATCTCCAACACTCTGGGCGAGTCTGTGCAGGCGTTTGTGCCCAACGCGCTGCCGCCAGCCAAGCCTGTGTTGGCACCTGAGTGCTATGTAGAGGCCAACCGTGCCGCTGAGCTGGCGCTGGCCCGCTTATCAGGAGTGGCGGGGCTGGTGCCGTCAGTGGATTGGTTGCTCTACAGCGCTATTCGCAAAGAGGCGCTGCTGACCTCGCAGATTGAGGGCACCCGAGCCACTCTGGCAGACCTGTTTGACGAAGAAGCGGGCTTTGCGGTGAGCAACACCGATGATGTGGAAGAAGTCACCAACTACCTGCGTGCCTTCAAGATGGTGCAATCGCAACTGCGTGACCCGACTGGACTCCCTTTGAGCGTGCGTTTGATGTGCGATGCCCACCGCCTGCTGCTGGATGGCGCCCGAGGCAGTGGCAAGCAGCCGGGTGAACTGCGCCGCTCGCAAAACTGGATTGGCGGCACGCGGCCCGGCAATGCGGTGTTTGTACCGCCGCCGCCTGAGCGGGTGCCTGCGTTGCTGGCCGATCTGGAGCGCTTCATCCATGACGCTGCGCAGCCCTTGCCGCCGTTGGTAAAGACGGCGCTGATTCATTTGCAGTTTGAGACGATCCACCCGTTCTTGGATGGCAATGGCCGTATTGGGCGCCTGCTGATTGCCGCGCTGCTGGAGCACTGGCGCTTGCTGCCCGAGCCATTGATGTACCTCAGCGGCTACTTGAAACAGCACCAGACAGAGTATTACCGCCGCCTGTTCAACGTGCGCACTGAGGGCGACTGGGAGGGCTGGGTGGCGTTTTTCCTTGAAGGCGTAGCAACGGCAGCGCAAGACGCCGAACGCAACATCGTGGCCATCGCCACACTGCTGGCCACCGACCGCCGCAGTTTGCTGGCTGCGCCCAAAGCCGGGCCCAGCAGCTACCGTTTGTTTGAAATGCTGCCCACGATGCCGCGCTTCACGATTGACCAAGTGCGCCAGAGGCTGGCCACCAGCTTCCCCACCGCTACTGCGGCGGTGAAGGTGCTGGAGGATTTGGGCATCGTGGTTGAGGTGACGGGGCAGAAGAAGAACCGAAGCTACAGCTACGCTGCGTACATTGCGCTGCTGGCTGGATGAATGGCAACACAGTGAGCATACATATGCGGTCACAAATAATGACCTCAAACTAAGTGGCGTTGACCTAGCTGCATATGCTGACCGAGCGAAGCCGCTCCCATACCCTGCGATACAGTAGGGCATAAGAGATTCGAGGGGAGGTTTGGTATGGCAGATTCTGCTGAAAGCAAAGTCCAGGTAGCGCACACCACTGCGCACCACGCAAAGTACTTTGCATGGGAGCTCACGCGCCGTCGCGCGGCATCCGAAGAAGACCGCCTGGCGCAGTCGCTTTTCGATGCCAGTGTTGACCTTAACCCCCATCAAATTGACGCAGCACTGTTTGCGCTCAACAACCCGCTCAGCAAAGGTGTAGTTCTTGCCGACGAGGTGGGGCTGGGCAAAACCATTGAAGCCGCGCTCGTCTTGTGCCAACTCTGGGCAGAGCGCAGGCGTCGATTGCTGGTGATTTGCCCCGCCGCTCTACGCAAGCAATGGGCTCAGGAGCTTGCCGACAAGTTCAACCTGCCTGCTGAAGTGCTCGTGGTACCGCCTTCGTGAAGGCGGCATCTACGACCCGCTGGACCGTGACGTCATCAGCGTCATGTCCATCCATTTCGCTGCCCGCATGGAAACTCAGTTGGCAGTGGTTCCGTGGGATGTGGTTGTCATTGATGAAGCCCACAAGCTGCGCAATGCCCACCGCAAAAGTCATGAAACCGGGCAGGCGCTCAAGCGCGCGTTGGCAGGCCGCAAGAAGCTGCTGCTGACCGCCACGCCCTTGCAGAACTCCTTGATGGAGCTGTACGGCCTCACCTCGCTCATTGACGAGGAAATCTTCGGAGACGAGCGCAGCTTTCGCTCGCAGTACAGCAGCATCGATGGCGACATCCAATCCTTGCGTCGCCGTCTGCAGCCCTTCATCAAACGCACCCTGCGCCGTGACGTATTGGAGTACGTGCCGTACACCCAGCGCCATGCCCTCACCACACCGTTTTCGCCGTCAGAGGAGGAAGTCCGGTTTTACGAGCTGATCTCCGCCTACCTGCAGCGCGACTTCAGCTATGGCTTCCCTAGCCGGCAAAAACACCTGGTCGGGCTCATCTTGCGCAAGCTGCTGGCTTCGTCCACCGAAGCCGTGGTGGCCACGCTGGACGCCATTCGCACCCGTCTGCAGCGCTTGCTGGATAAGCAGACCATCGACGAAGAGTGGATTCAGCAACTGATTGAAGACGAAGACCTCGACGAAGACTTGCTGGAGGAGGACGACCCGGTTGCACCCCATGCCGACGGCGCACCGCCGGTGGACTATGCCCTGGTGCGCGAGGAGCTGGCCGAGCTGGATGAATACCTGCGCTTGGCCCGCAACATCCGTGAAGACCAGAAGTCTCATGCGCTGTTGTCTGCGTTGCAGCAGGGCTTTGAACGCATGGGTGCCATGGGTGCAGCCCGCAAGGCCGTCATCTTCACGGAGTCCCGCCGCACGCAAGACTATCTGGCCCGCTACCTTGAAGCCCATGGCTATGTGGGAAAAGTCACCATTTTCAGCGGTGGCAACCAAGGCCCCGCGTCCACCGGCATCTACCAGCGCTGGCTGGCCCAATACACCGGCAGCGACCGCGTTACCGGTTCCCCGGCCATTGACCGGCGCACCGCGCTCATCGACCACTTCCGACAAGAGTCCGAAATCCTCATCGCTACCGAAGCTGCGGCCGAGGGCGTCAACTTGCAGTTCTGCTCTCTCGTCGTCAACTACGACCTGCCCTGGAACCCGCAGCGGGTGGAGCAACGCATCGGCCGCTGCCACCGCTACGGCCAGCGGTTCGATGTGGTGGTTATCAACTTCCTGAACCAGCGTAACGCGGCCGACCAGCGCGTGCTGGAGCTGCTGCAAGACAAGTTCCACCTGTTCGACGGCGTGTTCGGCGCGTCTGACCAAGTGCTGGGCCAGATCGAAAGCGGCATGGACTTTGAAAAGCGCATCGCCGAGATTTACGACCGGTGCCGCGCGCCTGCAGATATCGACGCCGCCTTTGCCCAACTGCGCACCGAGTTGGACGCCGACATTCAGGCCCGAATGCAAGAGACCGAAAAGCTCTTGTTGGAGCACTTCGACGCCGACATCCACGACCTGCTGCGCAGCCACAAAGAGCGCGCCGAAAGCCAGCTCGACCGCATCACCCGGTTTTTCTGGTGGCTCACCCAGTACGTGCTGGCAGGTCTTGCCCGGTTCGACACCGTCAAGCTGGGCTTTGAACTGCAAGTGCCCCCCGTTGTACAGGCACCCACCGGCGCCTACCAGCTCATCCGCAAAGGCGAGCCCCCACCTGAGCACGCCCGCGTCTACCGACTCACGCACCCGCTGGGTCAGTACGTGCTCGACACCGGGCGCAACTTGCAAGCGCCCCTGCAGAGCCTGACCTTTCACTACGGCAGCCACAAGCCCCGCATCAGCATGGTGGAGCGCCTGGTTGGGCAAAGCGGCTGGATGCAGCTCAGCCTGCTGGAGCTCGACAGCTTTCAGCACGAAGAGCACCTGGTGTTCACCGCGATTACCGACACCGGGGAAGTACTGGACCAAGAAAGCTGCGAGAAGCTTTTCTACCTGCTGGCCACCACCACCGACCTGCAAACCAGCCCACCTATGGAGCTTCAGGCCAACACCCAGCGCCAGCTGGAAGCCACCCTCAGCCGCGCGCTGGAGCTCAACGACCAGTTCTTCCAGCAAGAGCGCGACAAGCTCGAAGCCTGGGCCGACGACCGCATTGCATCGGCCGAGCAGGCCCTCAAAGACACCAAGCTCAAGCTCAAAGGCCTCAAGCGCCAGGCCCGCATGGCGCTCAGCATGGAAGAATCCCAGCGCCTGCAGCAAGACATCCGCAAGGCCGAAACCGAGCAGCGCCGCCAGCGGCAAGAAATTTTTTCTGTGGAAGACGAGATCGAAGCCCGGCGCGACGCGCTCATTGCGGCCCTGCAAAAGCGCCTGCACCGTGCCAGCCGCAACCAGAGCCTCTTTGTGGTGCGCTGGAGCGTGGTGTGACGTGTCGCAAAAACCCGAAAATGGCGACACGTTGTCGTCTCATGTCGCTGCTGCGTACAGGTTCTGCACACCACGTTAGCCACGCCATACTTGGGCCACACCCCGCAAACCCCTTATCGCACCTATAAGAAGCCATGACCAACACCACCAACCTCACCGAACTTGGCCATAGCCCCGACGCATTGGCCCAGCGCCAGACCGACCTGCTGGCCCTTCTGCGCCAGACCGCCCCCGAAGTGTTGAGCGACAACCAGCTCAACCTCGAAAAACTCAAAGAACTTCTGGGCCAAGAGCGCATTGCACCGACAGAGCATTACGAATTGAACTGGGCCGGCAAGGCCGCTGCCCGGCGTGAAATCCAAAAAACCAGCAGCCATACCCTGCGGCCTGACGCCAACAACCCGGCCCACGCTCAGCACATGCTCATTGAAGGCGAAAACCTAGAAGTGCTGCGTGTGCTGCAAAAAAGCTACTACGGCAAGGTGAAGATGATCTACATCGACCCGCCGTACAACACAGGCAACGACAGCTTTGTGTACCCGGACGACTATTCAGAAACGCTGGACGAATACCAAAAGCGCACGGGTGAGAAAAGTGCTGAAGGGTATTTGAATAAGCAAAGCCTTTGGAAGAAAAACAGCAAAGAGAGCGGTCAGTACCACAGCGCCTGGCTAAGCATGATGTACCCGCGCTTGTATTTGGCGCGGAATTTGTTGCGGGATGATGGGGTTATTTTTATTTGGCGGATTCAAGCACGAAGTGCAACTTTGATGAACCAAGGAAAGGAGGCTGAGGATGTTTAGCATTCAAGGCTTCTAGACCTGCAAGTCGAAGTTGCCAATTGAGCTACAAACACCTCAGCCAAATTGAAAGATACCAGATTCACAGCCTCATGAATGCCGGACACAACAGCACACAGATTGCGGATTTACTGGGTCGCAGCAAATCCACGATCAGTCGCGAGTTACGCCGCAATGCGGGTAGTCGTGGATACCGGCCTAAACAGGCCTGTGAGTTGTCGCGTGAACGCGCCCAAGGCAGCCGCAATGCCGCTGTGGTGGCCCCTTGGGTGAAGCAGCAGGCCAATGCACTGCTTAACCTGCAATGGAGCCCCGAGCAGATCGCCGGCAAGCTGCCTGTGAGCCATGAGACGCTCTACCAGCATGTCTATGCGGACAAAGCCCAGGGTGGCAAGTTGTGGAAGAACCTGCGTTGCCAGAAGCAAAAGAGAAAGCGCTATGCCAGTGGGCGTGATCGCCGGGGTCAAATACCCAACCGCAGGCCCTTGAGCGAGCGCCCGGCGCACATTGAGGAGCGCAAGCAAATTGGCCATTGGGAGTGTGACACCGTCATTGGAGCGAACCACAAGCAAGCCATCGTGACGGTGGTGGAGCGCAAGAGCGGATATGCGGTCATTGCCAAGGTTTCAAACAAGACAGCCGACCTGGTGGGAGACGCGATCATCCAAGCGCTCAAGCCCCTCCAAGCCAGGGTCAAAACTCTGACCTATGACAACGGCAAGGAGTTTTGCGGGCACGCCAAGATTGACGATGCGCTGGGCAGCACGAGCTATTTTGCCCGGCCTTTTGCAAGCTGGGAGCGTGGCTCCAATGAGAACTTCAATGGGCTGCTGCGGCAATATGTACCGAAGAAGCGGAAGATGGAAAATATCACCGATGAAGAAATTAGAATGATCGAAAACAGGTTGAATAACCGACCCCGTAAACGATTGGGATTCAAGACGCCTTCAGAGGTGTTTCATCAATCGTTATCCCGTGTTGCACTTCGGGCTTGAAGCCGCCCATTATTAAAATAATTGCGATTGATTTGAATATTTTTTTCACTTAGGGCAAGTGGATTCTCAGAAACCTTTGGTTCTTTGCGAGGTATCTATTACCAGCAGCAAAGGCATGTGATCACTGAAATTAAGCCAAGTGCTTGGATCACCTATTTCTACACGGGCTTGGTCCAATAGGTCACCAGACGTGAATACATAGTCAATGTGATAGGCCTTTTCTAAATTGCGATGGAGAAAGAAGGTCTGCATACTTTCCTGCCCATGAGCCTCACCGGTTTGTCTGTGATAAGTGCTTTGCAGCTCAATATCTCTTAATTCCTCAACGACGTCTGAATGGTTCCACCAACGATCTGGCATGTCCCAAATGCTGTTGCTATTGAGGTCGCCAAGCAAGATCGTTCTTTCTCGTCGGAGTTGGCCTCTGTGAATTTGCAGGTATTTCCAAAGTTGACCGATGTAACTGAAGACATCGGCTCCTTCAGCCTTTGTCCAAACACCCAGAAATTGGAAATCCTCGTTCAGAGTGAAGGGAAGGAACAGCTTGAGGTCAGGAGTTGACCAGCTTGTTGACGAGTTGCTGTTGATGACACCTAGTTGTTTGAATGTCCCAAACCAATCTTCTGCTTTCACGGTGTTGCCCTTTTTCGGGAAGACACCCAAACCCTTGTGCTTTGAAGTTCCCACCCACAAGTAGGAACCGGCCCAATCTCTGAAGGCATCAGTTGATTGAGCAGGGTCTTCGCACTCTTGAACTACGTAGACATCCGCATCCAGAGTGTCCAGTTCGTGTGTCTTCTTGCGAAGCGCCCCATTGCAATTCCAGGTGACAATTTTCATGGGGCTTTATAGCGTCCGTTTAGGATCACTTCCCCCAAGAATCCTTCAACCCCACCGCCAAGTTAAACACCGGCTTGTCCGCCTTGTGGTCCAATCGGTCGGCCACAAAGTACCCATGCCGTTCAAACTGAAACTTTTGGTCGGGCTGTGCGTTGGCCAGTGATGGCTCCACGATGGCTGTCACCACATTCAGGCTGTTGGGGTTCAGGCTTTCCAGGAAGTCTTTGCCGCCCGCGTCGGGTTGGGCGTCGCTGAAAAGGCGGTCGTACATGCGCACTTCAGCGTGCACGCCGTCGGCCACGCCCACCCAGGTGATGGCGGCTTTCACCTTCACCAGGTCGGCGCCGGGGGTGCCGCTCTTGGTGTCGGGCACTACGGTGGCCAGCACTTCGGTAATCACGCCATTGGCATCTTTGGTGCAGCCGGTGCACTCGATCACGTGGCCGCCCTTCAGGCGCACTTTGTTGCCGGGCAGCAATGTGCCATCCGCGCCTGGCCGGGGCGGATAAAGGCGCTTGTAGCCCTTGGGCGGCACTTCTTCAAAGTCTTCGCGCTCTATCCACACCTCTTTGCCGATGGTGAAGTGGCGCATGGCGGGCGCTTGGGTGCCCTCCGCGACGCCTGGTGTCGCATCATGGTTCTGGTGGGGCAGGGCGGGCATGCTGCACGCGTCCAGATACGCGTCGCCACCTTGTGCGGCAAACACCTCGCCCCAGTTGGTCAGCACCAGCTTCACGGGGTTCAGCACGGCCATGCCGCGGTGGGCGGTGTTTTCCAAGTCTTCGCGCAGGCAGCCTTCCAGGGTGCTGTAGTCGATCCAGCTATCGCTCTTGGTCACGCCAATACGCTCGGCAAACAGTTGGATGGCGGCGGGCGTGTAGCCACGGCGGCGCAGGCCCACGATGGTTGGCATGCGCGGGTCGTCCCAGCCGCTTACCTTGTGGTCGTACACCAGTTGGGCCAGCTTGCGCTTGCTAGTGATGACATAGGTGAGGTTCAGGCGGGCAAATTCGTATTGCTTGGGCGCGGGGGCTGCCAGCAGGCCGGTATCAATGAGGCGGTCCATCAGCCAGTCGTAAAACGGGCGCTGGTCTTCAAACTCCAGCGTGCAGATGCTGTGGGTGATTTGCTCCAGTGCGTCCTCAATCGGGTGCGCAAAGGTGTACATGGGGTAGATGCACCAGGCATCAAGCGTGTTGTGGTGCGTGGCGCGGCGGATGCGGTAGATAGCCGGGTCGCGCATATTGATGTTGGGGCTGGCCATGTCGATCTTGGCGCGTAGCACCATGGTGCCATCTTCATGCTTGCCGTCGCGCATTTCGCGGAAGCGGGCCAGGTTTTCAGCAGGCGTACGGGTGCGGAATGGGCTGTCCACACCGGGCTTGCCGAAGTCGCCACGGTTCACGCGCATTTGCTCGGGCGTTTGCTCGTCCACATAGGCGTGGCCGGATTCAATCAGCGCCTCGGCGGCGCGGTACATAAAGTCAAAGTAGTCGCTGGCCTGGTAGGGCGCCACGCTGTAGTCGCCGTGGCTGCCGTTCCAGTCAAAGCCGAGCCACTTCACCGCGTCGATGATGCTGTTGACGTATTCGGTGTCTTCTTTTTCGGGGTTGGTGTCGTCAAAGCGCAGGTGGCACACGCCGCCGTAGTCGCGCGCCAGCCCGAAGTTGATGCAGATGCTCTTGGCGTGGCCCACATGCAGGTAGCCGTTGGGCTCGGGCGGAAAGCGGGTGCGGATTTTGGCCGGGTCGGGCTCGCCTTTGGCGTGGTGCGCGGCGTCGCCGGGGGTGCCTGCCCAGCGGCGGCTGGCGTAGGTGCCTTGTTCGAGGTCTCGCTCGATAATCTGGCGCAAAAAGTTGCTGGGTTTGACGGTTTCGGTGTTCGCGGGCGCAGAGTCGGCGGGGTGTTGCGCGGGGGTAGGGGTGCTCATCCGGCGATTTTAGACGCCGCTTCTCACGCTTAGCCGCACGCTTTACACTGTGACGGCGGTCAACCTCAGTTTTCAGTTCCTTGTCTATCGTTGCACCCTCGCCATCTTCGCCAGACTACCTGCCCCACCTGCAGCGTCTGTACCACCAGTCGCCTCTGTTGGTGGGGCTGTTTGATACATCCGATGTGTTGTGTTACGCCAACCCTGCGTGGTGTGACACCTTTGGGTTGACCGACCACCTTCCCATATCGTGGACTGCGCTCATGCGGCACTGCCACGCTACCAACCAGGGGGTGGCTATCCGCACCCCCAACCTCGAGGCGTGGCTCACCTCCACCCGTTCGCGCCGGGGCAAGCAGCCGTTTCGCAGCTTTGAGGGCGATATGTGCGATGGGCGTTGGTTCAATGTGACCGAAACCACCGATGAGCAGGGCTGGATGCTGTGCATAGCCTTTGACATCACCACCCTGCGCGTGGGTGCGCGCAGCTTGCGCCAGGCGCGCGATGGGGCCTTGCGGGCCGCCCAGGTGGATGCACTCACGGGCATTAGCAACCGGCCGCATGTGCTGCAACAGCTCGACATGCGTTTGCAGGAACTGCGCGAGCGGCAGCAGCCGTGTGGTTTGGTCATGCTGGATTTGGACAAGTTCAAAAGCATCAACGACACCTACGGCCACAGCGCCGGCGACATGGTGCTGGTGCACTTTGCCCGCCTGGTAGAGGCCACGCTGCGCCGGGGCGATGGGTTTGGCCGCATAGGCGGCGAAGAGTTCATGCTCTTGCTTCCCAACATCACGCCGCACGCGCTGACGCACGCGGTCAGCCGTGTGCTGGAGCTGTTGCGCGCGGCGCGCCCACTGATCCACGTGCCACACTTCAGCTACACCTGTTCGGCGGGTTTGGCCATGCTCGATTCAAGTGCTGAGGTTGCCGACAACATGCGCCGTGCCGACGATGCCCTGTACCGGGCCAAGGCGGTAGGCCGGAACCGCCTGGAATGGGCCTGATGGTTTGAGGGGCCAAAAAAAAAGCGCACTGCATGCAGTGCGCTTTTGGGCCGGCTGGCAACTTGCGTTGCCAAGGCGCTGGCTGTGCTTAGCGGATCACGCTGAGTTTTTCCAGCTTGCCACCCTTGATGGTCTTCAGTGTCAAAGCACCCTTCAAGATGTCGCCCTTGTTGTCAAAGGAGATGTTGCCGGTTACGCCTTTGTAGTCCTTGGTGGCTGCCAGCACGGGCAGGTACTTGGCGGGGTCAGAAGAACCAGCCTTGACCATGGCAGCTACCATGACCTTCACGCCGTCGTACACGTAGGGGGCGTACACCTGCACGTCAGCATTGAACTTGGCCTTGAACTTGGCGTCAAACTCGTTGCGGGCTTTTTCGAAGGGGCTGCCCGCTTCGATACCACCGGCTTCTGCGCAGAACACTTGGTTGTCAGTCACTGCATCGCCAGCGAGCTTCACCAATTCGGTGGAGCAGATGCCGTCACCACCCAGGAACTTGGCCTTGATACCCAAGGACTTCATTTGACGCAGCATGGGGCCAGCAACAGCGTCCATACCGCCAAAGAACACCACATCAGCCTTCTTGCCCTTGATGGTGGTCAGGATGGCGGAGAAGTCGGTTGCCTTGTCGGTGGTGAACTCTTTGGCAACCAAGTTACCGCCAGCAGCCTTCACTGCCTTCGAAAACTCTTCTGCCACACCTTGGCCGTAGGCGGTACGGTCGTCGATCACGGCGATGGACTTGCCTTTAAGTTCCTTCACAGCGTACTTGCCCAGGGTGCCGCCCAACTGAGCGTCGTCAGCCACCAAGCGGAAGGCGGTTTTGAAGCCTTGGCGTGTGTACTTGGGGTTGGTAGCGGAGGGAGAAATTTGGGGAATACCAGCTTCGGAGTAAATGCTGGAAGCAGGAATGGTGGTGCCGGAGTTCAAGTGACCGATCACGCCCGCCACTTTGGCGTCCGCCAGCTTTTGAGCCACTGCAGTGCCTTGCTTGGGGTCTGCTGCGTCGTCTTCAGTCACCAGTTTGATGGTGACTTTTTTGCCGCCAATGGTCACACCCGCAGCGTTGAGTTCTTCGACAGCGAGGATGGCGCCGTTTTCGTTGTCCTTGCCCAAGTGGGCGATCGCGCCACTGGTGGGGCCAACGTGAGCGATAGTGACAACCGCGTTTTGTGCGAAAGCCAGGCCAGTGGACAGGGCGATGGCTGCGGCTGCAACAAGTTTCAACTTCATAAAAGCTCCAATAAAAAAGTGTGAGTAAGTGTCTCACCGGGCGAACATTACAGCAAGTCTTCAGGGGTAAACATCAGGCTTGTACCCATATGGTACTTGTATTCGAATGTCTAATGCACTATGAATTTGATTGCTCCCAAAAACGGGATTTTCGCTCGTGCATGGGTCACGCTTTGGTGCGTGCGGCGGGTCAGGTGCACATGGCAAGTGCACGCTTCATCCCTTGGGTTGCGTGGCGGCGGTGCTCAGGCTAACAAGGTGTGGGCAAAGGCTTGTATGGCGGCAACGTCTGCTTCCAGCACCGTAAATGGCAGGCCTTCGCTCACCAGCGTGGCGCGCAGCCCCCGGTCCACCTCGCGCGCCTGGTCTTCGTCTTGAAACCGGCCGGTGTGTACGTACTTTTTGTCTCCGCGTTCCACCAAAATGTTGATGTTGTTGTGCTGCCGGTACCACTCCAAAATTTGCGCCCGGGTTTTCCCGATATCGCAGATGTTGTCCGGGTAGTGCTCGTTGTAGTACAGGAGCTGGGGCAACGAGCATTCCGTGATCAAAAACTGCACCTGTCCATCGAGTAGGTTGAGCATCTCAAACTGTCGCTGGGCAATGAAGTACTGGTTTTTCAGCACTTCGAGGTTGCTTTGCCATACCAATGATTTGGCGTAGTCGGGAATGGTCTCCACGGTTTTGTGGTGCAGGTGCAAGAACAACACAATGGCCGCCGAAAACAGCGACTTGTCGCTGCCCGGCCCGCCAATGATGTTGATCACCCGGGTGGGGTACAGCCGCATTTTGTTGTCGGGCAGGCTGTTGGGCACGGTGGTGTAACGCAAGGTCATGGCGGGCTCCTGTGGGTTCGTGGCACCCCCTGTTGTACCAGCAATAGCCCCCATTGCGAAAGGGGTTGGGCCGGTCCGTGGGGCAGTGCTTACATGGCCTTGAAACGCGGTGCGTACAGACGGCTGATGGCCAGGGTTTCGGGTCGGTTGTGCAGGGTCAGGCTCATGCGCCCGGTGTCGTCGCGTGTCACGCTGTGAATGGCGGTGGCGCGCACCACGGTGCCCCGGTGAATTTGCCAAAAAACGCCAGGGTCTAGTTGGGTCAGCAGGTCTTTGAGCGCTGTGCGCAACAGGTATTCGTGGCCCTCGGTGAGCACCCGCACGTATTTGTCGGCCGCGTCAAAGTACAGCACATCGCCAATAGGCACCATGCGGATCTGTCCCGCAAACCCCACCTGTAGTACCTGCAAGGGGGCGGCGGTGTGTTGGTGCGGGGCTTGCGCGGCCAGCAGGCCACGCAGTTGGTGCAAGGCGGTGTCCAGCGCCGTGTTGCCTCCGGCACTTGCACCTGCCGCCATAGCCTCCACGGTGTGGCTGGCCTGCACCGTTGGGCTGGCGTCCAGTACGTTGCGCTGCAATTTCTGGACGGTTTTTTGCAGCCTCGCTGTTTGCACCGGCTTGAGCAGGTAGTCCACCGCCTGGGCGTCAAAGGCCTGCACCGCGTATTCGTCATACGCCGTCACAAACACCAGGGCCGGAAACGGCTGTTGCGGCGCGTGCGCGGGGGGCCATTGGTCTGCCAGCTCTATCGCCGCATCCAGCCCGCTCATGCCCGGCATGCGGATATCCAAAAACAGCACCTGGGGTGCGAGCTCCAGGGCCGCGTGGATGGCGGATGTGCCGTCCCCCACCACACGCAGCACCTCCAGCGCGGGCCAGGCGCGCCTCAGCTCGTCGCGCAGTGCCTGCGCCAGCAGGGGCTCGTCTTCAGCAATCAGGGCCGTGGGCATGGTTGGGGGGCAAAGGTAATGCGGGCGCACACGCCACCGCCGGGGGCGGCTACAAGTTGCAAAGCCGCGCGGTCGCCAAACGCGCTGGCCAGCCGTTCGCGTATCTGTTGCAGCCCAAAACCCTGAACGGCCTGTGCGCCCGCGTGGGCTTGCCAGCGGCTTGGGTCTGCCCCCATGCCGGTGTCGTGCACCTCTAGCTGCAGCATGTCGTCAGCCAGCGCCGCTGCGATGCGGATGTGGCCGCCCTCCACTTTGGGCTCCAGCCCGTGCTGAATGCTGTTTTCCACCAGCGGTTGCAACAGCAGGGGGGGCACGGTCAGGTCGCGCAACGCAGGGGGAAGATCTAGTTCGTAGCGCAGGCGCGGGCCCATGCGGATGGCCATCAGCTCTAGGTAGTCGCGCAAGCGGGCAAACTCATCGGCCAAGGTATGCCTGCCCCCTGGGGCTGTGCGCGATGCTTGCAGGGTGGTTCGCAGGTAGGCAATCAGGTGGTCCAGCATGGTTTGCGCCCGTGGCGGGTCCACGGCAATCAGTGCGCGCAAATTTGCCAAGGTGTTGAACAGCATGTGGGGCTCTAGCTGCGACTCCAAGAGCTTGAGCTGTGCCTCGCTGGCCTGGCGGCGCGCTACCTCCAGGTTTTGGCGCTCGGCGGCGAGTTGTTCGCGGCTTACAAATACCCAGCAAATGGTGCCGCCTGCCACCAGGCTCACAAACAGCATGCCCAAGGCCATGCGCGGCGCCTGCTTCCAGTACTGGAACGATGTGGTGCCCAAAATCAGGTCGGTGAGCAAATGCCCGGTGACATACCCAAGCACCACCGCTACCGGCACGATGTACAGCAGTCGGTGCACATGCACCTGCCAGTTATCCACAAAAAAGTGGTTGGCCCCTTCGATATACGCCCAAATGCTGATGCCGATGCAGTGCGAATACACCAGGTTCAAGCCCAGGGAATGTTTGTCAAACAGCGTGATGGCAATCGCAATCACGGTGTTGAGCACCAATACTTTCAGGCCGCGCAGAACCCGCGCGTGGGAGAAATAGGATGGCATAGAGCCCGCAGTATGCCGCGCCTACCAGGGGTCGCGCAGGGTTTCGAGGCGCTGGCGCTCGCGCTGCACCAGGGTGCTAAAGAAGCTGGACCGGAGCGGGCTTAGCACCACCACCACGCCATGTACCGCCAAGCCCAAGCCCCAACCGAGTGAGGAGAACACGGCCCAGTGGTGGCCGTGCAGGGTAGCCCACGTCGCCATAGCCCCATTCACGAGCACAAACACCAGGGCATGGATGTACCAGCCCATTTTGGCACCCGCGCGCTTGCGGGCCAGGCGGTCGAGTTCAGCGGGGGAGAGGTGGGTGAGTGCGTTCATGGTGTGCTCCTTGCGCGCTACGGTGGTTTACAAAAGCCCCAGCCACTGGCCCCAGACCAGTTGACCCAGGTAGCGGCCGGGTAGCAAGGTGAAGGCACCCGCACCCAGGCAAGCGCTGACGTACAGGCTTTGCATGATCTTTTGATGGCGGCTGATGTCTTTCAAGTACAAAGCACGGAATGCCCCAAAAAGCCCCGCCAGCGTGAGCGGTACAAAGAGGTGGATCCAGGTGAAGCCCGCCCAGTTGGGCAGTTGGTAGTCACGAATGAAGATGGCGCTGATCGCGGTGGCCAGCATCAGCGTCACCCAGGCATAGCCCGCTGCGCGGTGCAGTCGGGCGCGCTGCACACGGCCTTTGCGAGCCCACAGGGCGACCGGACCGAGGGCCACGGCGGACAGCGCGGCGGCCAAGTGAATGGCGATTAAAGGGGTGAGTTGCATGGTTGAGGGGGCGTTGTTGTGGCGTGGCGTGACTGTGCCAGCGACACATTGCGCCGCCCACCGGTTTGCGACGGAATGCAGGGCGCACACCGTGAAACGCATTTGCGTAGCGCGAACGGCCGCTGCCAGGCGGGGACTCTGCCCGTGTGTCGCTGCTGTGCCTCACAGGCTTTCTAGAATCGGCGCATGAACAAACAACGCATAGGAGTCGCTGCGGTCGTGGCAGCGCTGCTGGCCGGGGGCGGCTGGTGGTGGACGCAGCAGAGCAGCGCGGGCCGGGTGGAGTACCGCAGCGCCGTCATCACCCGTGGCAGCCTGCAGGCCACGGTGGCCGCCAGTGGTGCCGTGAGCCCGGTGGCACAGGTGAGCGTTGGCACCCAGGTGAGCGGCCAAATTCGTGAAGTACTGGTGGACTTCAACAGCGAAGTCAAAGCCGGCCAACTCATTGCCCAGATTGACCCCGAGACCTTTGAATACCGGGTGCGCAGCGCTCAGGCCGATGTGGATGCCGCCCGCGCCGCCGTGCTGACCGCGCAGGCCAACGCACTGGCCGTGCAAACGCAGGTGTCGCGCGCGCAAGTAGATGTGGACGAAGCCCGCCGCGACTTCGACCGCAAGCAAAGCCTGGCCGATCAACAGTTCATCGCCACGAGTGAGGCCGACAAGGCCCGCGCCCTGGTGAATACCAGCCAGCAAGCCTTGAAGAGCGTGCAGGCCCAGGTGGGCGTGGCCCAGGCGCAGGTGATCACTGCGCAGGCCAATGTGGCCCAGCGCGAGGCGGCGCTGGCGCAGGCGCGTATCGACCTGGCGCGCACCCGCATCACCTCGCCGGTGAACGGCATCGTTATCAAGCGCACCATTGAGCGCGGCCAAACGGTGGCCAGCAGCCTGCAAGCGCCCGAGCTATTTGTGATTGCCCAAAACCTCTCCGACATGCAGGTGGAGGCCGCTATTGACGAAAGTGATGTGGGCCGCCTGCAAACCGGTCAGAAAGCCAGCTTTACGGTGGACGCCTTTCCTGGCCAAACTTTTGAGGGCCGCATCCGCCAGGTGCGCAAGGCAGCCACCAATGTGGCCAATGTGGTGACGTATGTGGCCATCATCGGCTTTAAGAACGAAGGCGGTCAGCTACTGCCCGGCATGACGGCCAATGTGCGCGTCATCACCGACCAGCGCGACAACGCCCTCAAGGTGCCCAACGCCGCACTGCGCATGCGCATTGAAGGCCTAGACGCCCCCGCTGGCGGGCGTGGCCCGGGCCGGGGCCGCGTCTACACCCTGGGGGTGGATGGCAAGCCGCAGGCGGTGGCGGTGCGCATTGGTGTGTCAGACGGCAGCAGCACCGAGTTGCTCGAAGGCAGCGACAACGGAGCGGCCTTGGCCGAGGGCACCGAGGTGATCACCGGCATCAAGACAGCGGCGTCTGCCAAGGCGGGCGGCACCGGTGGCAATGGCCCGCGCCCACTGTTTTGAAGGGCCGCACATGCTGATTTCGGCCCGCGAGTTGAGCAAGACCTACGCCATGGGTGACCAGACGGTGCACGCCCTGCGTGGCGTGTCGCTGGACATTGCCCAGGGCGAGATGGTGGCCATCATGGGCACCTCGGGCTCCGGCAAATCGACGCTGATGAATATTTTGGGCTGCCTGGACCAGCCCAGCAGCGGCAGCTACCGGTTGGCGGGCGAGGCAGTGCAGGGCATGGCCCCCGATGCACTGGCTTCCATCCGCAACCGGCGCATAGGCTTTGTGTTTCAGCAGTTCAACCTGCTGGCCCGCACCAGCGCGTTGGAAAACGTGGAGCTGCCCCTGGTGTACGCCGGCATCAAGGCACCGCAGCGCCACGCCCGGGCGCTGGAAGCCCTGCACCGCGTGGGCCTGGGCGAGCGCGTCCACCACACCCCGGCCGAGCTGTCGGGCGGTCAGCAGCAGCGCGTGGCCATTGCGCGTGCGCTGGTCAACCAGCCCCCGCTCTTGCTGGCCGACGAGCCCACCGGTGCGCTGGACTCACAGACCAGCGACGACATCATGCGGCTGCTGGCCGACCTCAACCACCAGGGCATTACCGTGGTGTTGGTCACCCACGAACCCGATATTGCCGCCTGGGCACGCCGCAAGCTGGTATTCAAAGACGGCCGCATGGTGGAAGACACGGTTCAGGCGCAGGCAGAGGGAAGATCAACCGCCGCCGGGCCGCCCCAAAGCGTAATGGCCCCGGTTGCTGGCGACCCCTTGGGTCGTTGGGGCAGCGACCCGCAAACTAGCGGCGCGTGGGGACTATGAATTTCTTTGCCGCCCTGCGCAGCGCTTGGCGCGCCCTTGGTGCCAACACCTTGCGCAGCATCCTGACCATGTTGGGCATCATCATTGGGGTGGCAGCAGTGATCACCATGGTCGCGGTGGGCCGTGGCGCGACCGACCGGGTGCAGGAGCAGATGAAGGGGCTGGGCTCCAACATCATGCTGGTTTTGCCCGGCGGCGTGTCGCAAGCCGGGGTGCGTCTGGGCGCGCAGACCCGCCAGCGCTTGACCGAAGAAGACGCCACGGCCATTGCCCTGGAGATTCCCGAGGTGCAGGTGGCCGCGCCAACGTCTCGCGCCAGCGGGCAACTGGTGTTTGGCAACACCAACTGGGGCAGCGCCATCCTCGGTGTCAACAACGACTACCTGGAAGCACGCGAGTGGCCGCTGGCTGCTGGCCGCATGTTTGACGCCGGTGAGCTGGCTGGCTCGGCCAAGGTAGCCTGGATAGGCAGCACGGTAGCGCGCGAACTGTTTGGCGACCAAGACCCGGTAGACCAGGTGATCCGGGTGCGCAACATCCCGATGACGGTGATCGGCGTACTCGCACCTAAAGGCCAGAATTCGATGGGGCAAGACCAAGACGACGTGGTCATGGTGCCACTGGGCACGCTGCGTAACCGCATCTGGGGCGGCGACGCCACCAGCCGACTCAAGCGGCTGGGCAGCATCAGCGTGAAAGTGCGCGAGGGGCACAACATGCGGGCCGTGGAAGACAGCATTCGGGACCTGCTGCGCCAGCGCTTTAAAGTGCAAGACGGCATGGAAGACCCCTTCGTGGTGCGCAACCTGACCGAAATTCTGCAGGCCCAGGAAGAGAGCAGCCAGGTCATGACGCGCTTGCTGGCGGCGGTGGCGGGCATCAGCTTGGGGGTCGGGGGTATTGGCATCATGAACATCATGCTGGTCAGCGTGACCGAGCGCACCCGCGAGATCGGGCTGCGCATGGCCGTGGGGGCACGCGGGCGCGACATCTTGGCGCAGTTTTTGATCGAGGCGGTCACGCTCAGCGTGCTGGGGGGCGCCATTGGGGTGGCATTTGGTGCGCTGGCCACCTGGGGCGTGGGACACTTCGCGGGCTGGCAAGTGAGCCTGAGCACCGGTTCGGTGGCGTTGGCGGTGGGCTTTTCCGCCGTGGTGGGTGTGTTTTTTGGTTACTACCCGGCGCGGCGCGCGGCGGGGCTACAGCCGATACACGCGCTGCGCTACGAGTAAACAGGCACGGGGCCGCATCGCCCGACAGGGGGGCCCATGGCTGCTGGGTGTGGCATGGAATTGCATTGCATAGGTATTACGTTAAAGGGAGATGTGTTGTGGACAGTGTGTTGTTGATCAAGGCCGCCATCATGGGGGTGGTGGAAGGGCTGACCGAGTTTTTGCCGATTTCGAGCACCGGCCATTTGATATTGGCGGGCGCGCTCCTCGGGTTTGACGATGAAAAGGCCAAGGTGTTTGACATTGCCATTCAGACCGGTGCCATCCTGGCCGTGATCTTGGTGTACTGGCAAAAAATCCGTGACACGCTGGTGGCGCTGCCCACCGACAAGGCGGCCCAGCGTTTTGCGCTGAATGTGCTGGTGGGCTTTGTGCCTGCGGTGCTGCTGGGCCTACTGTTTGGCAAGGCCATCAAGGCCCACTTGTTCACCCCGGAGGTGGTGGCCACCACCTTCATCGTGGGCGGCTTCATCATTTTGTGGGCAGAGCGTCGCCAGAGCACGGGTGGCAATGCGGTGCGGGTGCACAGCGTGGATGACATGACCGTGCTCGACGCCCTCAAGGTAGGGCTGGTGCAGTGCCTGGCCATGGTGCCGGGCACCAGCCGCAGTGGGGCCACCATCATTGGCGGCATGTTGCTGGGCCTGTCGCGCAAGGCGGCCACCGACTTTTCTTTCTTTTTGGCGATTCCCACCCTGATCGGCGCGGGGGCCTACAGCCTCTACAAAGAGCGCGCGCTGCTGTCCATGGCAGACCTGCCGATGTTTGCGGTGGGGCTGGTGTTTTCGTTCATCAGCGCGTGGCTGTGTGTGCGCTGGCTGCTGCAGTTCATCTCCACCCACAGCTTTGTGGGCTTTGCGTACTACCGCATCGTGTTTGGTTTGGTCGTCTTGGTCACCGCTTGGACGGGGTGGGTCGTCTGGGCTGCGTGATCCATATTGCGAATGGCGGCCTCCAGCGCGGCGGCCACGACCAAGGGCTTTTCCATGGGGAACAGGTGGCTGCCATCGAGCATCATGTGGCGGCCACGGGTCACTTTGTGGGTCAGGTCTAGGCCCGCCTGGCGCAGCTCGCGTGAGCGGGTTCCACCAATAAAGGTGACGGGGCATTGCAGTGCCGAGGGGGTGAGCACCTGGGCCAAATTGTCGGGCAGGGTGTTGTAGAGCGCGGTTTCGACCTCGCGGTCAAACGCCAACTGGCGATGCCCGTCTGCGTTTTCGGGAAAGCTGTGCACGTAGTCGTGCAGCACTTGGGGGTCCCACTGGGAAAACGCCTTCTTTTTCTGAAAGTGCTCCAGCGCGGCCTCTGCGCTGGGCCAGCTGATGCGGCGCTTGCGGCTGATGGTGCCGGGGGAAAACGCCCCCACCAGACGCACCGTTTTCGCCAACCCCACCATGCGGGAGCGCCAGCCTCCAACCAGCGGCGAGTCCAGCAACACCACCCCTTTGGCCAGTGCGGGGTTTTGGGCGGCGGCCATCACGCTCAAGTACCCGCCTAGCGAATGGCCCACCAACCACACGGGCTCGCCCGCCGCGTCCACGGCGGTACGCGTGAAATGCACGAGTTGCTGCACGATGTGTGGCCAGTTGTCGCTGACGGGGTACAGGGGGTCGTGGCCTACCTTGTCAATGGCAAGCACCTGAAAGCCGCGCGCACGCAAGTTGTCAAACAACACCCGGTAGGTCGTGGCGGGGAATCCATTGGCGTGGGAGAAAACGATGGTGGACATGCAGCCATCCTAATGCAGCCCGCGTGGGACTGCATAGCCCTGCCCATTAGTGCATCAGCACTCCACGATATTCACCGCCAGTCCGCCACGGGCGGTTTCTTTGTATTTGGTTTTCATGTCGGCACCGGTTTCGCGCATGGATTTTTATCCGATACTTTGTGTCCACCCAGTTGCCAGTGGAACTTTATTTATGAATCAGCTTGATGTTCTGTACCAGCTTGAGAGGCTTCTAGCCAGCCCTCAGCCTATGGGGCGTGACGCACTAATGAGCAAGTTGGAGGTATCCAGGGCGACGCTCAAGCGCTATTTGGAAATCCTGCGCAACAGAATGAATGTACCTATCGAGTACGACAGGTGTACAAATACATATGCCATTCAACGCAACGTCGGCGCGAGCGGCTTCGCATTGGATCGCCAAGAGCTTCCCGGCGTCTGGTTCAGCCAACAGGAACTGATTGCTCTTTTGACCATGTCAAAGTTGATTGGCGAACTCGACGCCACGGGAATGCTTCACCGCCAACTGCGACCAATTTTGGAGCGGCTGGACAAAATGTTGGGCTGCACACCAATGCAATCCCAAGAGTTCCAGCGCCGCGTTCGCATTCTTGGGGTCGCTCGTCGAGAGGTTTCAAATCAGTTTTTTGAACGGGTTGGCCTCGGACTTACCCAACGCAATCAACTGCATGTCAGATATTTCACGCGCAGTCGGGGAGTAGAAACCAGTCGCATTCTTTCACCGCAGCGACTTGTCCATCATCGACACACGTGGTTCTTGGATGCTTGGTGCCACGCGTCATGTTCGCTAAAGCGCTTTGCTTTGGATGCATTTCGCGAGGTGCAAGTCTTGAAAGATGCAGCCCACAATGTTCCCGTTAGCGAGGTGGAAAAAGCATTTGATGTTGGCTACGGTATCTACCATGGAGACAGAATTCGGTGGGCTACATTGGTGTTTACTGCACGTGCATCTGCCTGGGTCGCTTTGGAACAGTGGCATCCTGATCAAAAAGCGCGGCGACTGGCCTCTGGCTCGTTGGAGTTGAAGGTTCCTTATACCAACGATGAAGAGTTGCTGATGGATATACAGCGTCACGGCGCTGATGTAAAGGTCAAGGCACCTGCCGCGCTCAGGAACAAATTACTGAACGGGTTGAAGCAGGCAGTGACGCAATACGAGAACGGCGAATGACTTCCGCAGGCTCATTTGGTGAGCCTCTGTTCAACCATACTAGCGGACGGTGATTTGGACAGACTAAGGAGTATTTATGCTGCGACAGGATTGGGGATTCGACTACACGGCTGCAAACTTGGCGGAAGCCGCCGCGCAAAAGAAGGCGTTTCATCAAGAACGCTTTGATTGGTGGAAGAATAAGCGCGACGAGGTAATGAACACCATTCGAACTGAGGGACTGGAGATCGATGAAAAGATTGCCCTTGAGTACAGGAGTCCAAAGTCCCGTGATTGGGATCGAAGTTCGCAAGTGATGGTGCGTAACGATCTGCAAAAGGATCTCAATGAATGTGTAGAAAAACTCAGTCATCACACCTCATTTATCCAACAATATGTTGGTTGGCAACAGGTGCTAGCGGCGAATCCCGAGTCTCGGGTTAAGTTGGATATTGATGATTGGTTGTTCTTCTTCAGTCGCAATTAAAAGCCTTTGTTTATATCTGGAAATTGAGGGGTTGGTGTGGATAAGTTATCAATGCTTCATATGTTGGGGAAAAAGAGGAGAGTGTCTGCATTAGGAGATTATAGAAATATTGGGTTTTATCATGACGGCGCATATGATTGTGATTGGGTGTCTCCATACACAAAATCAGCTTGCAATATAAATGCAGACGTCATGGTCGTACTTCAGGATTGGGCTTCGGACTCAGACTTAAGCAAAACACTGGATCCTGATGTCGTGGAATATGGACTGACGCCTAATGCACCTACAAATACAAATTTAAAAAACTTGCTTTGGACGCATTTAAAGCTAGAGCTTAAGGATGTTTTTGTGACCAATATGTTTCCTTTCGTCAAGCTCGGGGCAATGAGTGATTCAATTCCAATAGGGGCTATGTTGCGTGCCGCGCGCGATTATTGTCAGCCACAAATTGATATCGTAAGGCCCGCGCTTGTGATTTGCACCGGTATTGCGGTGTTCAATGTTCTTCGTAGGATCCATAAGTTTCCTAGAGTGAAGAATGCGGACGAAGGCATCAAGAGTCCATTTGTTGTGGGCGCGACAACATATTATTGTCAGTCGCACCCCGGTATGCTTGGCAAAAACAACAGGCAGCGTCATGGCAGGCGTGACCAAGTTGCTAAAGATTGGGAAACAATGGCGAAGGTATTGAAAGGCCAATCGTGACTTTGAAGCAAGCCGCAGAAATTGTCTCTTCTGCCGATGCGCTTTTCATCTGCGCTGGTGCGGGGATGGGGGTTGATTCTGGACTTCCAGACTTCCGAGGCAATGAGGGATTTTGGAAGGCATATCCAGCATTAAAGAGTGTAAACCTGCGTTTTGCGGAAGTTGCGAGCCCTTTCACTTTTGCGGAAGATCCAGTGTTGGCTTGGGGCTTTTATGGACACAGGTTGCAGCTATACAGGAATACCCAACCGCATCAAGGGTTTGCAATACTAAAGAAGTGGGCAAAAGCGAAGTCACTTGAATGGCGTGTATTCACCAGCAATGTGGACGGGCAATTTCAAAAAGCAGGGTTTGACGAGTCAAATATTTACGAGTGCCATGGTTCCATACACCATCTTCAGTGTATGGATGGATGTTCAAACCATATTTGGGATGCGGAATCGTTTAAGCCCATAGTGAATGAATCTACTTGTCGGCTGATTTCCGCATTGCCTAAGTGTCCGCAATGTGACGGTTTGGCCCGACCCAACGTCATGATGTTTGGTGACGGTGGTTGGCAAAGTCACCGTAGCCAATCTCAAGAAGATCGCTTGGAAAACTGGCTTTCCAGATTGGCCGACCAAAGCGCGCGTTTGGCGGTGGTTGAAGTTGGCGCGGGAACATCCATTCCATCTGTCCGTACATTTAGTCATTCGTTGATTCGTCGCTATGGCGCGCGCCTTGTACGAATAAATTTGCGTGAGCCTCAGGTTCCCAATCTTGATCATGTCGGCTTGGAGATGGCCGCATTGAGTGCATTGAAAGAAATAGATTCCTACATAAATAGGTTCTAGTATGTCAATTGCACGATTGTTTACGCTTCCACCAGCAGTGCTTTTGCATATCAATTTGCACGGGTTGGGTGTACTCATTGGATTGTTTTTGTGCTACCGAGCATACCGACGCAAATCCTTAACGAGTACCAAAAAGTGACTTTGAAACCAGGCGCAGATCAGCACTCCACGATATTCACCGCCAGCCCACCACGGGCGGTTTCTTTGTATTTGGTTTTCATGTCGGCACCGGTTTCGCGCATGGTCTTGATGACCTTGTCCAGGCTCACCATGTGGCTGCCGTCGCCACGCAGGGCCATGCGGGCGGCGTTGATGGCTTTGACCGACGCAATGGCGTTGCGCTCTATGCAGGGTATTTGCACCAGCCCACCCACCGGGTCGCAGGTCAGGCCCAGGTGGTGTTCCATGCCGATCTCTGCGGCGTTTTCCACCTGCTCGGGGGTGCCGCCCATCACCGCGCACAGGCCAGCGGCTGCCATGCTGCACGCTACGCCCACCTCGCCTTGGCAGCCCACCTCGGCACCGCTGATGGAGGCGTTTTCTTTGTAGAGGATGCCGATGGCGGCTGCGGTGAGCAAAAAGTCCGTCACGCCTGCGTCACTGGCCCCAGGCAAGAAGCGGCTGTAGTAGTGCAGCACAGCGGGGATGATGCCGGCCGCGCCGTTGGTCGGTGCGGTGACCACGCGTCCGCCTGCGGCGTTTTCTTCGTTCACGGCCAGGGCATAGAGGTTGACCCAGTCCATCACCTGCAAAGGGTCTTTGAGCGCGGCTTCGGGGTTGCGGGTGAGCGCGGCATACAGGCTGGGCGCACGGCGCTTGACTTTGAAGCCGCCGGGCAAAATGCCCTCGGTACGGCAGCCGCGCTGCACACAGTCTTGCATGACATGCCAGATGCGCAAAAGGCCGGTGTCGATGTCGGCATCGCTGCGCCAGTGCTGCTCGTTACGCCGCATCACCTGGGCGATGCTTAGGCCTTCGCGGTGGGCGACTTGCAGCAAGGCATCGCCGCTGGTGAAGGGCAAGGGCAGCACGGTGGCATCTGGGGCAATGACCTTTTGGCGGCTTCCATCGGCGGCCACGTGGTCGCTCACGATAAAGCCGCCCCCCACCGAGTAATACACGCGGTTGGACAGCTCTTGCCCTGCGGCGTCCAGTGCGACCAGGCGCATGCCGTTGGCATGAAACGGCAGCGGCGCTCGCATGAACAGCAGGTCTTCCTTTTCGTTGTACGCAATGGCGTGTGCCCCTGCCAGCACGATGCGTTGCGTGCTGCGGATAGCTGCCAACGTGGGGGCGATGTGGTCGACCTCGACGGTGTCTGGCTCCAAGCCCGAAAGCCCCAACAGCACTGCCACATCGCTGGCGTGGCCCTTGCCTGTGGCCCCCAAAGATCCATGCAGCCAGCAGCGCACCGTGGCAGTGTGGGATAGCAATTTGTCGGCTTCCAGCCGTGCCACAAAGAGCCGTGCGGCGCGCATGGGGCCCACGGTGTGCGAGCTGCTGGGGCCGATGCCGATTTTGAAGAGGTCAAAGACAGAAATGGCCATGGTGAGCGGTCCCGGCGGTTAGGGGCAAAAAGTGTACGTCAGCATGACGCGGGTGTGCGTGGGGCGGTGTCGCACAGGTGCGCTGCAGGCAGCTCTAGGGTGGCGCGGCCTGTGCCCCCGGTTCACGGCACCACGGTTGTAAACAAGTAGGTGGCTAGCAGCACGAGGTGCACCGTGCCTTGCAGCACCGTGGTGCGCCCGGTGCTCAGGGACAAGCTGGTGACAAACAGCGAGAGCAGCAGCAAGACGGTGGACTTCAAGTCCAGGCCCAGGGTGAGCGTCCAGCCCGTGCCTAGCGACACGACAGCCACAGCGGGAATGGTCAGCCCGATACTGGCCAATGCCGAGCCCAATGCCAGGTTCAGGCTGGTTTGCAGGCGGTTGGCTTGTGCCGCACGCACGGCGGCCATGCCTTCGGGCAAAAGCACGACGGCCGCAATGATGATGCCCACCACGGCCTTGGGGGCCCCCGCGTTGGCTACCAGTGTTTCAATGGTGGGCGCCAATGCTTTGGCGAGGAGCACGACGGCGCCCAGCGCCAAACACATCAAACAGGCGCTTAGTGCTGCGACCCGCCGCCCCGGCGGGCGCGCGTGCGTCTGCTCGTCGGCGTGTGCGGGCAAAAAGTAATCGCGGTGGCGCACGGTTTGCACCAGCACGAAGGTGCCGTAAAGCACCAGGGACACCAGCGCTACAAATGCGAGCTGGCTGGCGCTGTACACGGGCCCGGGAATGCTGGTGGTGTAGTTGGGCAGCACGAGGGTGAGCACTGCGATTGCGGCCAGGGTCGTGAGCGATGCGCTTACGCCTAACTGGCCAAACGTCTGCTCCCGGTGCTTGCTGCCGCCTGCGAGCAGGCACACACCGACGATGCCGTTGAGGATGAGCATCACCGCCGCGAACACCGTATCGCGGGCCAGTGCCGTGGTGGCAGGCCCGCCTGCCAGCATCAAGGACACGATGAGCGCCACTTCAATGACTGTGATGGCAACGGCCAACACCAGCGTGCCATACGGTTCGCCGACTTGGTGGGCGACTACCTCGGCGTGATGCACCGCCGCCAGTACAGCCCCTACCAATCCGATGGCCAGCAGACATAGCCACGCCGTACCGGCCCCATTCGTCCATTGGCCCACGAGCAGGACCCACCCCAGCAGCGGCCAGGCGATGGACCACCGTGGCAACGAGGCAAAGGGTGTGCGCATGCGGGGCTTTCGTTCGGGGGGGTGGATGGCAGTGTATCGAGGTCGTGCGGCTTTATGCAGCGGCGTAGTCGCCCACCGGCACACAACTGCAAAACAGGTTGCGGTCGCCATACACGTTGTCCACCCGGCCTACGGTGGGCCAATACTTGGCCGCCTTGAGGGTGGCTACCGGGAAGGCACCCACCTCGCGGCTGTAGGGGCGGTCCCACGCGGCGCCAATCACACTGGCAGCGGTGTGGGGAGCATGCTTCAAGGGGTTGTTGTCCTGTGGCCAGACACCGCCCTCGATTTGCGCGATTTCGCCACGGATGGCAATCATCGCGTCAATGAAGCGGTCCAGCTCGGCGAGCGTCTCGCTCTCGGTGGGTTCCACCATCAAGGTGTTGGGCACGGGGAAGGACAGCGTGGGCGCGTGAAAGCCGTAGTCCATCAGGCGCTTGGCCACGTCCTCGGCCATCACGCCGCAGGTTTCCTTGAAGTGGCGCAAGTCCAAAATGCATTCATGCGCTACATGCCCGTTGGCCGATGCGTACAGCGTGGGGTAGTGGTCGGCCAGGCGGGCGCTGATGTAGTTGGCGCTCAAGATGGCTACCTCGGTGGCTTGCTGCAGGCCGTCCGGGCCCATCATGCGGCAGTACATCCAGCTGATGGGCAGCACGGCTGCGTTGCCCAGCGGTGCGGCTGAAATGGCCCCTGTGCCGGACACACCGCCGGTGGCATGGCCGGGGAGGTAGGGCACCAGGTCTTCCACCACGCACACGGGACCCACACCGGGGCCGCCACCGCCGTGGGGAATGCAAAAGGTTTTGTGCAGGTTCAGGTGGCTCACGTCGCCGCCAAATTCGCCGGGTGCCGCCGTGCCCACTAGCGCGTTCATGTTGGCGCCGTCCACATACACCCGGCCACCGTGGCTGTGCACCAGTGCGCACAGCTCTTTGACGGTGGTTTCAAACACGCCGTGCGTGCTGGGGTAGGTGATCATGATGGCCGCGAGGTTGGCGCTGTGCTGCTCGCACTTGGCTCTCAAATCCGCCATGTCCACATTGCCGCGCTCGTCGCATTTGGTCACCACCACCGTCATGCCCACCATCATGGCGCTGGCGGGGTTGGTGCCATGCGCGCTGCTGGGAATCAGGCAGATGTTGCGGTGGCCCTGGCCCCGCGCCTCGTGGTAGGCCTTGATGACCAACAAGCCGGCGTATTCGCCCTGGCTGCCTGCATTGGGCTGCAGGCTGATGCCCGCGTAGCCGGTGGCCGCGCACAGCCAGGCGCGCAGTTGGGCGTCTAGTGCGGCGTAGCCCTCGCGCTGGTCGGCCGGGGCAAAGGGGTGGATGTTGGCGAACTCGGGCCAGGTGATGGGGATCATCTCGCTGGTGGCGTTGAGCTTCATGGTGCAGGAGCCCAGCGGGATCATGCTGCGGTCCAGCGCCAGGTCTTTGTCGCTGAGTGCGCGGATGTAGCGCAGCATGCCGGTCTCAGAGTGGTGGGTATTGAACACCGGGTGGGTCAAAAACGTGCTGGTGCGGCGCAGGGCAGCGGGGATGCGCACATCGGTAGCGGGTTCCAGTGCGTCCACGCTGGGAGGGGTCTGGCCCGGCTGCACGAAGAGGCTCCACAGGAGCGCAATGTCGTCGCGGGTGGTGGTTTCGTCGAGCGATATGCAGAGGTACTCGTCCCATGCAATTCGGATGTTGGCCCCAGCAGCGACTGCGCGTGCCGCGATGGCGTTGGTGGCGTCTTGGGTGTGCAGGCACACGGTGTCGAAAGCCTGCTCATGGGTGAGCACCACGCCCATCTGTTGCAGACCTTCGGCCAGGATTGCCGTGAGCTTGGCAACTCGCTGTGCAATGCGCTTGAGGCCTTCGGGCCCGTGGTACACGGCGTACATGCTGGCCACCACGGCGGGCAGCACCTGTGCGGTGCAGATGTTGGAGGTGGCTTTTTCGCGGCGTATGTGCTGCTCACGGGTTTGCAGGGCCAGGCGGTAAGCGGGGTTGCCATGGGTATCGATACTCACGCCCACCAGTCGGCCTGGCATGGAGCGTTTGTACTCGTCGCGGCAGGCCATGTAGGCGGCGTGCGGGCCGCCATTGCACAGGGGCATGCCAAAGCGCTGGGTGGTGCCCACCACAATGTCGGCCGCGCCTGTCGGGTCGCCCGCGCCCCATTCGCCGGGTGGCACCAGCAAGGTGAGGGCCAGCAGGTCGGCTGCCACGATGTAAGCGCCGCCCTTGCGGTGCACGGTTTTGACATCGTCGCCCTCTTCGCCCAGGCGGCCGCTGGTGGAGGGGTATTGCTCCAGCACGGCAAAGTAGTCGTCACCGGCAATCAAGGTGTCCCACTCTTCCTGGGAGTTGGCCAGCTTGACGCTGATGCCCAGGGGCGCTGCGCGGGTCTGGATGACTTCGATGGTTTGCGGGTGCGCGTCGCCTGCCACGATGAACACGTTGCCTTTTGCCTTGACCGAGCGGCGGGCCAGGGTCATGGCCTCAGCGGCGGCCGTGGCTTCGTCCAGCATGGAGGCGTTGGCAATCGGCATGCCGGTGAGGTCGCAGACCATGGTCTGGAAGTTCACCAGCGCTTCCATGCGGCCCTGGCTGATTTCGGCCTGGTAGGGCGTGTAGGCGGTGTACCAGGCGGGGTTTTCCAGGATGTTGCGCAGGATGACGCCGGGGGTGTGGGTGCCGTAGTAGCCCTGGCCGATGAAGCTCTTGAGCACCTTGTTTTTGCCCGCAATGCTTTTGAGTTCTGCCAGCGCGGCGGCTTCGGTGATGGCTGCCGGAATGGCCATGGCGCTCTTGCGCGCAATGCTGGCGGGCACGATGCTGGCAATCAGATCGGCGCGCGACTTTTCGCCGATGGCCTGGAGCATCAGCGCTTCGTCGTCGGCAAAGATGCCAATGTGGCGCGCCTGGAATTCGCTAGCGTTTTCGAGTTGTGACAGGGTGGGCGTAGAGGTTGTGGCAGAAGTGGACATGGCGGTGGCGTTCGGTGGTGGGCGGTTCACACAAACGGGTAGCCTGCTGGTTCAGGGCGGGCTCCCGGGGACTTTGCAGGCAGCGCCTGCAAAGCGGGCGTTTAAGCGTTGGCGGAAAACGCGGTGTAGCTGGTCTCGTCCATCAGGCCTTCGAGTTCGGCCGGGTTGGACAGCTTGACTTTGAAGAACCAGCCTGCGCCCAACGGGTCGGTGTTGGCCAGCGAGGGGTCGTCGCGCAGGGCCTCGTTGACCTCGGTGATTTCACCGGTCACGGGCATGTACACGTCGGCCGCCGCCTTGACGGATTCGACTACACCGGCCACGGCCTTGGCATCAATGTGGGCACCCACGGCGGGCAGGTCCACAAAGACCACGTCGCCCAGCGCATCTTGCGCGTGGTGGGTAATGCCGACGGTGGCGATGTCGCCTTCGATTTGGAGCCATTCGTGATCGGCTGTGTATTTAAAGGACATAACGTTCTCCTGAAACTAAAGATAAGGGTTTGCTGTGAGGGGTTGAACCACCGGAACTAGAACCTGCCAGACGCCACTGTAGCGGCTGAATGTGCTGTTTTCGGCCCCGTGGTGCCTTGGATCAGCCGCGGTAGTAGTTCGTGGGTACAAAGGGCATGGCACTCACCACCATGGGTACCGGCTTGCCGCGCACGATAGCCATCACTTGGGTGCCCAAAGCCGCCATTGACGCATCGACATAGCCCATGGCTACGCACTGGTTGATGGTGGGGCCGAGCAGCCCGCTGGTGACTTCGCCGATGGGGTTGCCCGCTCCGTCTTGCAGCTCGGTGTGTTCGCGCACTGGGATGCGCTCTTGCGCCACCAGGCCCACGCGCTTCTTGGTGCCCGTTGGCCCACTGGTACTGCTGGAGTCCGCAAGAGCGGCGAGGATGCGCGGCGCGCCCGGAAACGCGCCCGCGCGTGCGCCACCGGTGCGGCGCACCTTTTGGATAGCCCAGTTCAGGCTGGCTTCGACCGGGGTGGTGGTCGTGTCAATGTCGTTGCCATACAAGCACAAGCCCGCTTCCAGGCGTAGCGAGTTGCGGGCACCCAGGCCTATGGGCTGCACTTCGGGCTGCGCCAGCAGAGCGCGGGCCAAGGCTTCGGCATGATGGTTGTGAACCGAGATCTCAAAACCGTCTTCACCGGTGTAGCCGCTGCGAGTGAGGAATACGTCAATCTTTTGGGTGCCGGTATCCACTGTGAAGTCCCCACCGGTCATGAATACCAGTTTCTCCACGCCGGGCGCCAGGCGGGCCAGCGCCGTCACCGCTTGCGGGCCTTGCAGGGCCAGCAGCGCGTGGTCGGGCAGGGGGGTGACTTGGCAGCGATGTCCGATATGGGCTTGGATGTGGGCGATATCCCCCGCTTTGCAGGCACCGTTGACGATGACGAAGAGGTCGTCCTGCGCCTTTTTGAAAAACATCAGGTCGTCGATGATGGTGCCCTCTTCGGTGAGCAGCAGGCCGTAGCGCTGTTTGCCCACCGGCAGGTCGATCACGTCCACTGGCATCAGGCTCTCAAACGCAGCGCAGGCGTCGGGGCCGCCCAGGCGCAGTTGACCCATGTGGGACACGTCAAACAGACCAGCGGCCTTGCGGGTGTGGTGGTGTTCGGCCATCAGGCCTGCGGGGTATTGGACCGGCATGGAGTAACCGGCAAACGGCACCATGCGGGCACCCAGTTCCCGGTGCAGGGCATGCAGGGGTGTGGTCAACAAAGAAGCGTCAGAAGCAGACATGGCGGTGATCCAAACAGGCCCAGCGCTGGGCGCTGGAGGGGCAATCCAAACCCAAATGCACGCAAGTCTGCGCCCATTCGGTGCTGCCCCCGCTGTCCGCTTTACCTGAGAGATTCGCCGGGACTGCATGCGCCGGGCACTTGCCCAACGCGCAGACTGCGGGTTGCTCCTTCGGTGGTTTGCAGGCCGCTGCGCGGTGCAAACTCTCTCCAGTGGGGTGTTGCTGGTGGCGCAAGCGGCTACCAGCATTTGTCAGTCCTTTTGCCTGAGCGTTCAGACCGCTGCAATCAGCCGTCCTGCGCCTTCGGCGGCCCCCTGAGGGGCGCTCTCCTGAACAGGCCGAATTCTAAACCAGCAAAAGGGTGCCACGGGGCTGTACGGGTGGGCCTTGCGACTACCGTGGCGCATGTGCCGGGTTGCTGGCAAACCAGTCCAGCACCTCGTGCCACAGCGGTTGGGCTTGGCGGCGGAAGTAGCCCATGTGGCCGATAGGCCCCAGGGCGTGGTCTGGCGGGCGGATATCCACCGTTTGCACGGTGGTGTTGCAGTATGCCGCCATGAAGGCGTCCCGTGAGGCCGGGAGCGCCCAGAGATCGTCGGTGGCGTTGGCTGCAACGATGGGTGCCCGCACGCGCCCAAACAATCCGGCGATATGCGCCATACCGGGGTCGTCAAAAAAGTAGCGCGGGAACTTGCACCAGCGCTTCCAGTCGCGGTAGACCCCCAGGGGCAGGTCTTCGCCCATGCCGAGTTTGCTCCAGGCGAGATAGCCCTTGTACCGGGTGAGCGCGGGGCCCACCACATTCCACAGGCACCACACTTTGATTTGCTCGGCGCGCGGCATCCAGCCGTGCCAGCCTGCGCCCGTGCCAAAGGTGTACAGCTTTGCGACCTTGTGGTGGTTGGGAAGCACGCCAAACGCATGGCCACCAAACGAGTGCCCGACCATGAACAGCGCAAGGTGTTCATCGGCCATGGCGTCCACGGCCGCGGCAACATCCTGAAAAGCCCAGTCCAGATAGTCCATTTGAAAGCCACGCAGGCCGCCGGATTTGGACAGCCCAATGCCCCGGTAATCGACCGTCAAGGTGTCGTAGCCCTGTTGCGCTGCGTAGTCCGCAAAATGACGGTAGAAGTGCTGTGGTACCCCCGTGGCTCCGGCGACCACGATGCGGCCTCGAACCTCTCCGCGGGCGCGGTATCGCAGCGCTTGCAAGTCAACGCCATCCAGCGTTTGGAGGGTGAGGGGCTGTGGCTGTGTAACGGGTTGTGGCTGGGGTGTGAGCTGCGGATGGGTTGTCATGGGCCTAGGAGTTATGGCTGGGGTGACAGACTTTGGCGGACAAGGTCCACCAATGCTTCTGTGGTGTGTTGCATGGGGTCTACCCGGCCCGCGACGCGGGCCTGGATGAGTGCGCCCTCGTATGCAGACACCACCAATGCCGCGAGGTTGGCGCTGCGCGCCGGGGCTACTCCGGCGTTTTCCAGCGCCAAGGCGAGTTGCTGTCGCACGCGGGCAAAGCCGGTGGCCAGTGCCTGGCGGATGGCGATGTCTTCTGGTGTGGATTCAGATGCGATGGACGCTAATGGACAACCTTGCTGGTATCCGCTTGCAGACAGGACTTTTTGTGCAGACACCATCCAGGCTTGGAGCGCATCTGCGGGGTCTGCGTGGCGGTGCAGCAACTTTTGAAGTCCGTCGGAGATCTGGTGGACGAACAGGTCAATCGCGGCAATGGCCAACTCCGATTTGCCACCGGGAAAGTGGTGGTACATCACGCCCTTGGGCGCACCGGCTTGCGCCAAGAGTTCGCTCAAGCCCACGCCATGAAAGCCAGTGCGCCGTAGCGCGTTGAGCATGGCAGTAACTAGCCGGTCCCGCGTGGGTGCGGCATTGTTGCTTGTGAGGGGTGTGTCAGAGCGCGGCATGGATCGGCGAAAGTCTATAGACCAGTCGGTCTAGTTGTCAAGCATGTATGCCCAAAAAAAACGGGACACATAGGTCCCGTTGGAGGTGTAGCGCATTGTTTACATGCCTGCGTAGTTGGGTCCGCCGCCACCTTCGGGTGTGACCCACACGATGTTTTGTGTCGGGTCTTTGATGTCGCAGGTTTTGCAGTGCACGCAGTTTTGCGCGTTGATTTGCAGGCGGTCGGTGTTGTCTTCGTTTTTGACGAATTCATACACCCCTGCGGGGCAGTAGCGCGCCTCGGGTCCAGCGTACTTGGCCAAGTTGATGGCGACAGGCACCGAGGCGTCCTTGAGCGTCAGGTGGGCCGGTTGTTGTTCTTCGTGGTTGGTGTTGCTGATGAACACGCTACTCAAGCGGTCGAAGGTCAGCTTGCCATCGGGCTTGGGGTAGACGATGGGCTCGCACTCTGCGGCAGGCTTCAGGTAGGCGTGGTCAGGCTTGTCGCGGCGCAGGGTCCAGGGGATGTGCCCGCGCAGCACGAATTGCTCGAAGGCGTTCATCAGCGTGGCGGTGGTCAGGCCGTACTTGAACCAGTTTTTGAAGTTGCGGTCCTTGTTCAGTTCGGCATGCAGCCAGCTTGCCTCGAACGCTTCGGGGTAGGCGTTCAGTTCGTCGTGCTGGCGGCCTGAAACCACCGCGTCGTAGGCGGCGTCTGCGGCCAGCATGCCGGTCTTGATGGCGGCGTGGCTGCCCTTGATGCGGCTCACGTTCAGGTAGCCCGCGTTGCAGCCGACCAGACAGCCGCCGGGGAATACGGTTTGGGGCAGGGCGTTGAGACCACTGGCGTTGATGGCCCGTGCGCCGTAAGACAGACGCTTGGCTGTTACCTGGCCTTGTTCGTTCTCAAAGTAGTAGCGTACGTTGGGATGCGTTTTCCACCGTTGAAACTCTTCAAACGGGCTGAGATACGGGTTGCTGTAGCCCAGGCCGGTAACGAAGCCCAAGGCCACCTTGTTTCCATCCAGGTGGTACAAAAATGCGCCACCGTAGGTGTCACTGTCCATGGGCCAACCGGCGGTGTGCATGACAAAGCCAGGCTTGTGGCGGCTGGGGTCAATCTCCCATAGTTCCTTGATACCGATACCAAAACTTTGCGGGTCGCGACCTTCATCGAGTTTGTACTGGGCAATGAGCTGTTTGCCCAGATGGCCTCGCGCACCCTCTGCGAACACGGTGTATTTGCCCAGCAATTCCATGCCGAGCTGGAAGCTTTCCATCGGCTCACCGTCTTTTCCTACACCCATGTTGCCGGTGGCGACGCCCCGGACCGCAGGTATGCCGCCGTTTTCGGAGCCGTCCGTGTACAGCACTTGCGCCGCAGTGAATCCCGGAAATATCTCTACGCCCAGGCTCTCGGCATGTTCTGCCAGCCATTTGGTGAGCGCGCCTAAGCTGATGATGTAGTTGCCTTCGTTGTGCGCGAACGGTGGCAGTACCATGTTGGGCACCCGAAAACCGGATTTTTCGCTGAGAAAAATGTAGGCGTCGTCAGTCACGGGCTGGTGCAAGGGGGCACCAAGAGCCTTCCAGTTCGGTATCAGTTCGGTGAGCGCTTTGGGGTCCATGATGGCGCCGGAGAGAATGTGGGCACCGGGTTCCGAGCCTTTTTCGAGCACAACGACCGATATGTCAGTGCCTTTCTCTGCGGCCAGTTGTTTGAGGCGTATGGCCGTTGCCAGGCCACCGGGGCCTGCGCCGACGACGACCACGTCGTATTCCATGGATTCACGGGGGCCGAATTGAGCCAGTATTTCCTGGTTTGTCATGGGGTCTCGCTTGATAATGGGGGCTTACAGACAGCGCTCGCATCGTGCTGCGTATGCGATCAAGAAGCGATTTTATTCGCTGATTTTTAAAAATGAACGATCGTTCTTTTTTAATTTGCGATGTCAGCCTCTATCGCCAACGTAGCCCATCTTGCCGGGTTAGTTGCGCCCTTCCCCCGAGCGTTGTGGGGGCGAACTTCGCGGGTGGTCAGCCCCACTGGACTTGTTGTTCGGCAACTTGATGGGCGGTGGAGCCCGATTACATAGTTGCTTGGCTACATTTTGTTGTGTTGTGGAAATTGGCGGCTTGCGACCTGCTACAATCTCCCTTCTCGAATAAATGTAGGCGCATAGCTCAGCTGGTTAGAGCACCACCTTGACATGGTGGGGGTCGTTGGTTCGAGTCCAATTGCGCCTACCAAACTTCCCGAATATGTTTTTCACTAGGGTATTCCTAGGCAGTCCCTAGGCTACACATCTCTAGAATGTGCTGCAGTGCAACACTTACTCAGCCACTTCAATTGGTGCTGAGCACTCGCAATGCAAAAAAATGCCCCCAATGATTCAAAACCCGCGCAGCGGGTAATCAAAAAATACCCCAATCGGCGTCTTTATGATACCGATACCTCCACGTACATCACGCTGGCGGAGATAAAGCAGTTGGTTATGGATAGCCAGGCATTTGCCGTGCTGGATGCCAAGACCGGGGATGACCTGACGCGCAGTATTCTCTTGCAGATTATTCTGGAAGAGGAAGCCAATGGTTCGCCTATGTTTACCACTCCCGTGCTGTCCAACATCATTCGGTTTTATGGGCATGCAATGCAAGGGATGATGGGCGGTTATCTGGAAAAAAACATGCAAGCCCTCATGGATATGCAGGCACCTTTGGTGCAAGGCGTGATGGGCAACGGCATGTTCCAACAGATGCAAGAACACATGCAAAAACAAACGGAGCAATTCCTCGGTACCTTTGGAATCAAGCGCTGAGCGTTCCGCAAGGTCATCGGCGCCCGACTCTGTAACTTCGCACTATGACTGATATTTTGACCCCCGCCCCCACCGCACAAGCGGCGCCTAAAGTGGGCTTCGTGAGCCTAGGCTGCCCGAAGGCGCTTACCGATTCCGAACTTATTCTGACCCAACTCAGTGCGGAGGGGTACCAAACTTCCAAGACCTTCCAGGGCGCGGATTTGGTGATCGTCAATACCTGCGGTTTTATTGATGACGCTGTAAAGGAAAGCTTGGACACCATTGGTGAGGCGTTGGCGGAAAATGGGCGTGTGATTGTGACGGGGTGCCTAGGGGCAAAAACCACCGATGGTGGCGAGAACATGGTGCGCCAGATGCACCCCAAAGTGCTTGCGGTCACCGGCCCCCATGCCACACAAGAAGTGATGGATGCCGTGCATCTGAACTTGCCCAAGCCGCACGATCCGTTTCTGGATTTGGTGCCGCAATCTTTTGGTGTTGCGGGCGTCAAACTCACGCCTCGCCACTATGCGTATTTGAAGATCAGCGAGGGATGCAACCACCGGTGCACCTTCTGCATCATTCCCAGCATGCGCGGTGACTTGGTATCCCGCCCCATCGGTGACGTGCTGACAGAAGCGCGTGCATTGTTTGAAGGCGGCGTGAAGGAATTGCTGGTCATCAGCCAAGATACGTCCGCCTACGGTGTGGACGTGAAGTACCGCACGGGATTCTGGGATGGCAAGCCCGTCAAAACACGCATGCTTGAACTGGTGCAGGCGTTGGGTGATATTGCAGCGCCTTACGGTGCGTGGGTACGGTTGCACTACGTGTATCCGTACCCTAGCGTTGACGACATTGTTCCCTTGATGGCAACCGGTCGTGTGCTACCGTACCTCGACGTTCCTTTACAACACAGCCATCCGGATGTGTTGCGCCGCATGAAGCGGCCCGCCAGCGGAGAGAAAAATCTGGAGCGCCTGCAGCAGTGGCGAGAAGCCTGTCCCGCGTTGGTGGTGCGCAGTACGTTTATCGCGGGTTTTCCTGGTGAAACAGAAGCTGAGTTCGAGCACTTACTCGACTTTGTTCGAGAGGCGCAAATTGACCGCGCTGGTTGCTTTGCCTATAGCGCAGTGGATGGCGCCACCGCTAACGACTTGCCTGGCATGCTGCCTCTTGAAATTCGTGAAGCGCGCCGCGCCCGATTCATGCAAGTGGCCGAAGAAGTTTCCGCTGCTCGATTGCAGCGTCGAGTAGGTTCGGTCATGCAAGTGTTGGTGGACTCTGCACCCGCCTTGGGGCGCAAGGGTGGGGTTGGCCGTAGTTACGCCGATGCCCCAGAGATTGACGGTGTGGTCCGACTGTTACCACCGGAAAAAATCAGCAAGACGTTGAAAGTGGGCGAGTTCACCAAGGCTCGCATTGTGAGCGCTCAAGGCCACGACTTGGTCGCGCTGCCCATTTGAAATCGTGACTCGATCTCTCTGTCACGGATCGATGTGATGCGCGATCCGTGGCGTGAATCAAGCAGGCAAATTACCTCAATCACACAGGCAAAAAAAAGCCGCTGAATTTACAGCGGCATTTACCTAACTACATTACTATTGTTGGTGCCCAGAAGAGGACTCGAACCTCCACGATGTTACTCGCTAGTACCTGAAACTAGTGCGTCTACCAATTCCGCCATCTGGGCATCTCAGGAAAGAGAGAAGTATATCAAACATTTAGAGAAGAATGGCAGTTTGCTGGAAGAAGTTGAAGGCACTGTGCAGGGTCATCGTGACGGGCATGGATTCGTTGCTCGTGACGATGGTGGGTCAGATATTTACTTGCCCCCGAATGAAATGCGGGCGGTGTTGCACAAGGACCGCGTCAAGGTTCGTGTGGTGCGAAACGACAGAAAAGGTCGCCCCGAAGGTCGGGTTACTGAAATTACTGAGCGATCCACTCAGCCCATTATCGGCAGGCTGTTGCAGGAGAGTGGGGTATGGCTTGTAGCGCCAGAAGATAAGCGGTATGGGCACGACGTCCTTATTCCAAAGGGGGCGGTCAGTGTGGCTAAGCCTGGCCAGGTTGTCGTGGTGGAGTTGATCGAGCCACCAGCATTGTTTGGTCAGCCCGTCGGAAGAATTACCGAAGTACTGGGGGAAGTGGATGACCCGGGCATGGAGATCGAAATAGCTGTTCGCAAGTTCAGCGTGCCGCATCAGTTTTCTGATGCATGCCTTGCGCTTAGTAAGACCTTGCCAGAGCACGTACGTGCAGAGGACAAGTCCCACCGTGTGGACCTGACGGACCTGGCATTGATCACTATCGATGGCGAGGACGCGCGGGATTTTGACGACGCCGTGTATTGTGAGCCTGCAGTGCAGGGGCGTGGCAAACAAGCGCACAAGGGGTGGCGACTGTTGGTGGCGATTGCAGATGTGAGCCACTATGTGGAGACGGGCAATGCCATCGACGTAGATGCATATGACAGGGCGACGAGTGTATATTTCCCGCGCCGCGTCATTCCGATGCTTCCGGAGAAGCTCTCGAATGGTTTGTGCTCCTTAAACCCCGGGGTAGAGCGTTTGTGCATGGTCTGTGACATGTTTGTCACAGAAGAAGGGGAAGTTACCGCCTACCAGTTTTACCCGGCGGTGATGTGGAGTCACGCCCGACTGACGTACACGGAGGCGGCAGCAATTCTTGGGAATACCCGAGGGCCAGAGGCCACGAAGTACAAGGCTTTGGTTCCTCACTTGTTGAATCTGCATGGCGTCTATCGTTCCTTGTCGATGTCGCGCCATGCGAGGGGTGCTGTCGATTTCGAGACGACCGAGACACAGATAGTGTGCGATGTCAACGGTCGCATTGAGAAGATCGTGCCTCGCACCCGCAACACTGCCCATAGGCTTATCGAAGAGGCGATGTTGGCGGCAAATGTCTGTAGTGCGGACTTTATTGCCCAGAATAAACACCATGGACTGTTTCGAGTACACGAAGGTCCGACTCCAGAAAAGCAAGAGGTACTGCGGAATTTCTTGAAAGCCAGTGGTATCGGTTTGGGCATCAGCCAGAGGCCAACGCCCGGTGAGTTTCAAGCGATTGCCAACGCCACCAAGGAGCGGCCCGACGCGCAGCAGATTCACTCTATGTTGCTTCGCTCCATGTCGCAGGCGATTTACACGCCGGAGAACAGCGGGCATTTCGGCTTGGCATTTGAGGCCTATACGCACTTCACCAGTCCTATCAGGCGATACCCCGATTTGCTGGTGCATCGGGTTATCAAAGCGATATTGGCGGACAAAAAGTACCAGTTGCCAGTGTTGCCAACGCCCGGCGAAGCGCACGCGAAGTTGGCACGACGACTGGAGAAAAATGCGGCCTCACGCCCGCCGGGTGCGAAACCTGCCAAACCCAGCCGTGACAGTGCGGCGTGGCAAGCGGCGGGTCTGCATTGCAGTGCCAATGAACGCCGCGCTGATGAGGCCAGCCGCGATGTAGAGGCTTGGCTGAAGTGCAAGTATGTTCGTGAGCACTTGGGCGAAGAGTACGCAGGCGTTGTTTCGTCCGTCGCAAGTTTTGGTTTGTTTGTAACTTTGGATGCCATGTATGTGGAGGGGCTGGTTCACATCACAGAGTTGGGAGGCGAGTTTTTCCGCTTCGATGAAGTTCGGCAAGAGCTGCGTGGAGAGCGCACCGGAATTCGGTTTGCTATTGGTACACGGGTCCGGATTCAGGTGAGTCGGGTCGATCTTGACGGGCGCAAGATTGATTTCAGGCTAGTGCATGAGGGACTCGGAGGTCCCGCCAAAGCGCTGCTCGAAAAGCCGCCACGACGCGAAGGCAAAGCACTCAGTGGGACCCGTGTGGACCGCATGGACTTGGAGCGAGTGTCGCCACGCGGCCGCAAGCCAAAATCTGCCTCGGCAAGCGCCAAAGGCACGTCGCTGCGTGCGGCGCGTGAGAAAGGCAAGCCCGTCGCTTCCACCAAAAAGACCTCAAAATCGAGGCGATGAGTCTGGCTGTGTAGGCGCGCCTTTCTCGAGGGGCTTGTTTCGCAAGGCAGACCGAATGACCCGTGTTTTACATGTGCTCAATCAACCGGCTGGCGGTCAATGCGTGGGCCCGTGGCCACCCGTCGGCCAGCGCCCCGTGTTGGTAGCAGGCCTCGCATGCAGCCCGCCAGGCATCTGCGTGGTGGGCCCATGCGGCCGCCATCATTCCCGAGAGTACGTCACCAGCGCCTGCAATTGCCAACTTCGCATTGCCGGTGACGTTGAGGTGTGGTGTTCTTGACGGTGCCGCGACAACGGTCCCGGACCCCTCGAGCACCACGGTGCAGTGGTATCGGTTCGCAAGTTGTTGGGCAGCATGCAGCCGGTCTGACTGAACGTCTTGCACCTTGCATCCCAAGAGTCTGGCAGCTTCGAGCGGATGCGGGGTCATGATGGTGGTGTGTGCGACTCGTTGCTTCACGAGGTCTTTAAGTGCGTCGCAAGCAGCTATCGCGTTGAGCGCGTCGGCATCCAACACCAGCTGCGTGGAGGCTGAAAGCCAGTGGGGGAGCATGTGGGACACCTCTTTTCCGCCTCCGCAACCAACGACGAGCGTCATTCCATGGACGTCAGCAGTGTCGACATTGCGCTGCATCAAGTCCGCTGGCAAATCGCCATCCGCATGCAATAACCGCTGTGGCGGGACTCCCAAGTAGACCCTGCCCGCCCCCCCGTGCAAGGCCGCACGCGCTGCCAAGATGGAGGCCCCTTGCATGGTTGCCATGCCGGCGATCACCATGACGTCGCCATAGTTGCCTTTGTTCGACGCGTGGCGCCTCGGTTGAACGGATGGTGCAGGATTCAACCATGCAACTGGCGGCATGGGTGCATGGGTACCGAGTGCGTTGAACCACACCGTGCCGCAAACGTCCCTGCCATGATGGGTAAAGAGTCCGGGCTTGAGGCCCAGCAATGTCAACGTATGGGTTGCCCGTACACAGGCTCCAGGAGTCGCACCGGTGTCCGCCATGAGTCCGCTGGGAACGTCCGCTGCAATGACGCATCCTTTTTTGGTATTGATGATGTCAATCCAATCGGAGTAGGTGTTTTGCGGGGCATCGTGCAAGCCAATACCAAGCATGGCATCGATGCACGCGTCCCAGTCCTCCGGCGGGTGGTGGCTCAGCGTTGCACCGGCGCTAGACAAACGTTGGACAGCATGCGCCATGCCCACCGGCAGGAGTGTGGTTTCAAGGGGCGTACTAACGTGTACTCCCTTGCCCCATTGAAGTAGGTGCAGGGCGGCGTCCAAGCCAATCGCTGCAGTGCCCCCTGTACCCGCTGCTACCCAGATTCGCCGCGCGTGTGGGGCAACAGCCAGTGCGAGCTGTGCGAGCGCGAGTCCTGCCCGTTCCGTCAAGGTTTCGCGACCTGTGTCCAATGCAGTTATGGTTCCGAGTGCCAAGCATTGTGCGGCGTTGAGTAAAGGGTGGCACAGGCCGCTGTACACCCCGTGGGTCGACAGTATTTTTTCAGAACTCATAGGTCTCGCCCTCTCGGGCGAGGCGAATGTCAACGCTTTCGGAGTCCGCGCTGCTCTGGCGTACGGCTTCACGGAATACCGATTCCAGCGCGTCGTCACTGCGGGTGGGTTCATGGTGCGTGCAAAAAAGTGTTCTGGCTCCGGCAGCGCGTGCAGTGGCAATGCTGCTGGTAAATGTCCCATGTCCCCAGCCCTGTTTGCCCCGGTATTCTTCATCTGTGTAGGACGCGTCGGCAATGAGCACATCAACCCCCCGAATCGCGCTCAGTATTGCTTGGTTTCGTTCGTCGACAAGACTTTGGTAGTCCGCATAGTTGGCGTCGTCTGGCGCATAAATGTTGTAAGGAGGTTCGTGGTCGCCGGTAAAAAAAACGGACTTTCCGTTGCATTCGATCCGGTATCCCAAATTGACGACGGGGTGATTCAGTAAACAAGGGGTAACCGTTGCACTTCCGATCGTGAACGGTTGACGGGGCGTCACCGTCACGTACTCAATGCGGCCCCGCATCTCGTCTTCGCGCACCGGAAAATAGCTGTACTGCAACTGCACCGACATCACGTGCTCCACGCCCCTGCCGGTCACTGGATCGATGCCGCCGTGTAACCGCAACACGTTGCCTGCAATAAAGTTGGGAACAAAGAAGGGAAGTCCTTGGATATGGTCCCAGTGGCTGTGTGTGATGAGGATATTTGCCGTTACCGGCATTTCTGCAAGAAGTGTTTGTGACAAGGGAAAGAGGCCGGTGCCGGCATCCAGAATGATGAGCTCATTGTTGTCAGTCCTGACTTCGATGCAGGTGGTGTTGCCGCCATAGCGAGCCGTTTGTGGGCCTGGCGAGGCAATAGAGCCTCTAACACCCCAAAATGTGACTTTCAAGTTGACCCCCTTTAGGCACTGGCGAACATTTGGGCTTCTTCAAATAGCTGATCGAGGTCACCCAAGGATGCGATTGTTTCCGGTAGATCACCTCCCAAGCGCTTGCGCACGAGTTCGGGAAACGGATCAACACATGCGTTGCCTGCAAAACCATATTTCAGGTGTTTGCTGATTTGATTGGCTGCAAAGACACAGGCAATCATGTCAGTGTCTTTGAGGTTGTCTGTACGTTGATGCCGGATGGTCTCTACCAACATTGGAGAAAATCTCCACTTCTCAACCAGCATTGCGCCTACTACCGCATGGTCGGTGCCTATGGTTTGCTGAAGTGCTTCATGCAAGGAGCTTGCGTTGGCCGCACTTAAGGCCAAGGCTGCTCTGAATTCTTGCGGCATGAACTGGGCAAAAACCATTTTTCCGAAATCGTGCAACAGCCCAGCGATGAAGCAGTCCATGGGGTCGGCATCCGCGAGTTTGTTTGCAAGTCGTTTTGCGATGTTCGCGGTGGACAGAGAGTGCAGCAGGTACTGCTGTACATCGAACCCAGCCGGGTTATCTTTGGGCAGCATGCCGACAGCGGCAATACCGAGTGCCAAGTTTTTGATCGTGTTGAACCCCAGATAGACCACTGCATGTCCGATTGACGTGACTTGGCGGGGCAGTCCGTAATACGCGGAGTTGATGACTTTGAGGATCTTGACCGTGGCCACTGGATCTTTATCAATGACATCCACCAAGTCTTTGGGGGTGCTGTTGGGGTCGCGAGTGAGGTCGAGAATGCGTTGCACACTTTTGGGAAAAGCAGGCATTCCGTCGACAGCGAGTGCAAGTCTTTGAGAGAGATCCGGCGTCATGTACTTTTCTCAGCGATTAATCGGTCGTTTGCGCGTCGAGCTCACTCTGCAGACGCAATGGGCTAATCAGGTGGTGCATGGGGCCTGTTGCCTGGCCTTCGAGTTGATCGCGCAGCAGGCGGGCGCTGGCACATGCGAATGTCCATCCGCCAGCACCGTGTGCGAGATTAAGCCACACCCCTTGCGCACCTGAAGGGCCTACCAATGGGTTACCGTCTGCGGTGAAAGTGCGACTCCCTCTCCAGACTTGGGTGCCGCCGGCGTAGTTTGCGGCGCCTGGAAAACAAGCATCCAACGCATGAAACATCTTGCGTACCAGTCGATCGTCATGGCGCGCGTTGGGCGCTGGGTTGAGTTCTGCGCCACCGCAAATACGCAAACGCTTACCCAAGCGAGTGACGATGTAACCGGACTGGTGTAACTGGACGCCACTTGTTGGGGCATTCGCTGTATCCCGAATGCCCACGCTTAGGCCGTAACTCGCAATGTTGGCGGTGGCTGAATAAGCTGGTAATTCCAGCATGTCGCTGGGTGGTAGCGCTTCCGTGCAAAGGACTACATGGTCAAACGCATGGACATTGCCGTCACTTACCCGCACTTGGGGGAGGGCTCCCGGGGTGATGCCTGTGACCTGCTGACTAAAGTGGAAGTCAACCCCGAGTCGCTGCGCGGCTTGTCGAACCAAGGATGCGAACTGCCGACAGTTGAGTATTCTGTCGTCTTGAAAATGAATGGCTTTATGGAATGGAACTGACAACTCCAAGGCAGGCTCCACCGCTGCCAACTCGGCTTTATCGAGCAAACGGAAGTGGCCGCCCGCTCCCTCTAGGCATTGGAGTGCTAAAGCGTAGTGTTGGAGGTCGGATTCACGGGCGAGCAGCACGGTGTGCCCCGGGCTTTGTTCCACATCCCAATTGTGTTGGACCATCCACGCGTCACCAATTTCTTGCCCCAGTTTGGCCATTTGTTGGTGGAGCTGCATCTGGTGGTGACGCGTGTCGTGGGGTGAAGATGCGCTTCTCGCCCATAGCCAACGCAGATTGTCGGGCGCAGCCCAGCGTGAGGTGGAAAGTTGCTGGGTCAAGCGCGCGAGCTTCCCCAGTTGGTGCCCGACTGGGCAGGGCATGAGTAGAGGCAAAGTACAACTTGCGCTCAGAATGCCACCATTGGCAAAACTGGCCGCCTCGCAGGCAGTCCCATTTCTTTCGAACACGGTGACCACATGACCGGCGTTGGCAAAGTCAAACGCAGACGCTATTCCCACGACCCCCGCCCCGATGATCGCAATGTTCATTTTCTCTTTCATTATTTCTGAGTAATTCCCCCTATTTTTTCATAGCTTAGGGGCCCCTTCGCGGGTGTCGGTGACTCTATTGCATGCCACCAACGAACAGTCTTTGCCACGCCGGGTGCATGCTACAATCGACGGGCTTTGGCATTGTGAAACGCAGTGCCAAGTATTCACAAACCACCCTCTCACAAGGTGTTTCCCGATGACTTTGTTTCGGGCGATCAGTGGGGTGGATTTCAGACCTAACCTTTGGAGTTAATCATGGCAGTAACAATGCGCGAAATGCTGGAAGCTGGCGTCCACTTTGGTCACCAGACCCGTTTCTGGAATCCCAAGATGGCACCGTTCATCTTCGGTCATCGCAATAAAATCCACATCATTAACCTGGAGAAGTCGCTTCCGATGTTCCAGGAAGCGGCGAAGTTCGTGCGCCAGCTGTCTGCCAAGCGCGGCACCATTTTGATGGTTGGCACCAAGCGTCAGGCACGCGAAATTGTGGCTGCTGAAGCGCAGCGTGCCGGTGTTCCCTTTGTGGATCAGCGTTGGTTGGGCGGCATGTTGACGAACTTCAAGACAGTGAAGACGTCCATCAAGCGTTTGAAGGATATGAAAGTCCAACAAGAAGCCGGTTTGGACAGCATGAGCAAAAAAGAGCAGCTAATGTTCGCTCGTGAACTGGAAAAGCTTGAGAAAGATATCGGTGGCATCCAAGAGATGAACACTCTGCCCGATGCGATTTTTGTTATCGATGTCGGCTATCACAAGATCGCAATTGCTGAGGCGCGCAAGCTTGGCATTCCATTGATCGGTGTGGTTGACTCCAACCATTCCCCCGAGGGAATTGACTACGTGATTCCTGGCAACGACGACTCCTCGAAAGCGGTTACGTTGTATGCGCGCGGAATTGCAGATGCAATTTTGGAAGGGCGTGCCAACGCGGTAGATGATGTTGTCAAAGCTGTTGCGGCAGACAACGAAGATGAATTTGTGGAAGTGAGCGAAGCCGCCGCCTAAGGCTGTTTCGCCCGAAAAAGGGGGCTTATTGCCCCTTTTTTTTAGCCCATACCTCAACTATTGAAATTTGGAGAATACAAATGGCAGCAATCACAGCGAGCATGGTGGCAGAACTGCGTGGCAAGACTGACGCGCCCATGATGGAGTGCAAGAAGGCATTGACAGAGGCCGATGGCGACATGGCCAAAGCGGAAGAAATTTTGCGTGTCAAGTTGGGCAGCAAGGCTGGCAAAGCGGCAGCACGAGTGACCGCAGAAGGCGTTGTGGCGAGCAGCATTGCGGGTGGCGTCGGTGCGCTCATCGAAGTCAATTGCGAAACCGACTTTGTGACCAAAAACGACAGCTTCTTGGCATTGGCCAATGCTGCTGCTGCTTTGGTTGCGGCCCACAATCCTGCTGACGTTTCTGCATTGGGTGCGTTGGCTTACGAACAGGATGGCTTCGGTCCGACCTTGGAAGACGTTCGCAAGGGCTTGATTGGCAAGATCGGCGAAAACATGACCTTCCGTCGCTTCCAGCGTTTTGACGGCAAGAGTGGTTTGGCCTCCTATTTGCATGGCACACGCATTGGCGTCGTCGTCGAGTTTGAGGGGGATGAGGCTGCGGCAAAGGACGTTGCGATGCATGTTGCGGCTATGAAGCCCGTGTCCTTGTCTGCGGACCAAGTGCCCGCTGAACTGGTAGAGCGCGAGCGTTCGGTGGCAGCTGCCAAGGCAGCGGAGGATGCTGCTGCAGCAACTGCGGCAGGCAAGCCCGTGCAATCTGCCGAAATTGTGGCCAAGCGCATCGAGGGCGGTGTACAAAAATTCCTGAAAGAAGTTTCTTTGTTCAATCAGCCTTTCGTGAAGAATGACAAGCAGACGGTTGAACAAATGCTGAAGGCGGCTTCTACAACTGTCAAAGGCTTCACCTTGTATGTGGTGGGCGAAGGCATTGAGAAGAAGGTTGACGATTTTGCAGCGGAAGTCGCCGCGCAAGTTGCAGCCGCGAAGCAATCAGCTTGACCCGAGAAAATTGTTCTGTGTTGAACGGGAGTCGTCCATGAATCAGTCCGAACCGGCCTACAAGAGAATACTGCTGAAGTTGTCTGGCGAGGCGTTGATGGGCGACGACCAATTTGGTATCAACAGGGCCACCATCGTTCGAATGGTGGATGAAATCGCAGAAGTAACCCGTTTGGGTGTACAGGTTGCAGTCGTCATTGGTGGGGGCAACATTTTTCGGGGTGTCGCAGGTGGGTCTGTGGGTATGGACCGAGCGACTGCGGACTACATGGGGATGTTGGCCACCGTGATGAACGCGCTTGCTTTGGGCGACACGATGAACAAAGCAGGCCTGACGGCGCGTGTGATGTCGGCGATCGGTATTGAGCAGGTGGTCGAGCCTTATGTGCGACCCAAAGCGCTCCAATACTTGGAGGAAGGTAAGGTAGTAATTTTTGCAGCCGGCACGGGAAATCCGTTTTTTACGACGGATACGGCTGCTGCACTTCGAGGCGCGGAGATTGGGGCTGAGATGGTGCTCAAGGCTACCAAGGTGGACGGTGTGTATACCGCAGACCCCAAAAAAGACCCCGCGGCAACGCGCTACTCGGAGATCACCTTCGACGATGCAATGGCCCAAAATTTAGGCATCATGGACGCGGCTGCGTTTGCGCTGTGCCGAGATCAGAAGCTACCCATCAAGGTCTTTTCAATCTTCAAGCACGGTGCTTTGAAGCGTGTGGTGTTAGGTGAGGACGAAGGTACGTTGGTGCACGTGTGACCGCGTACTGACGGGGATTGAACAGGAGTAGTGACTATGTCCATAGAAGAAATCAAACGAACAACAGATGGCAAGATGGACCAGTCCATTGCCGCTTTGAAAAACAATCTCACAAAGATTCGCACTGGTCGTGCCAATCCGGCACTTTTGGATACCGTGCACGTGGATTACTACGGTTCTATGGTCCCCTTGAGTCAGGTGGCCAACCTGTCGTTGATGGATGCGCGCACCATCAGCGTTCAACCCTGGGAAAAGAGTATGGCTCCCAAGATTGAGAAGGCCATCCGTGATTCCGATCTCGGACTGAACCCGTCCAGTTTTGGTGAGCTTATTCGTGTCCCAATGCCGGCCATGACGGAAGAGCGCCGTAAAGAACTCACCAAGGTCGTTCGCAGCGAAGGTGAGGGTGCAAAGGTAGCCATCCGTAATCTGCGGCGCGATGCCAACGAATCGGTGAAGCGGCTGGTCAAGGACAAGCTTGCCTCCGAGGACGATCAAAAGCGTTGCGAGGCCGATGTGCAGAAAGTTACAGACAAGCACATTGCCGAAATTGATCGTTTGGTGGCGTCCAAGGAACAAGACATCATGGCCGTTTAAGGTTGCTCAATGCCTGTTGATGACGTAGCGAACCCGCTCCACGTTGCCATTGTGATGGACGGGAACGGTCGATGGGCATCGAAGCGGTTTTTGCCTCGTTTGGCCGGGCATCGGCAGGGGCTGGAAGCCCTTAAGCGGTTGGTGAGGGCCTGTCCTTCACGCAACATTTCGGTACTCACTGTTTTTGCGTTTTCTTCCGAGAACTGGAGTCGCCCTGCTGAGGAAGTCTCAGGTCTTTTGGAGTTGTTGGCTGGCGCGCTGGCTAAGGAAGTGCGCACTCTTCAGCAAGAGGGTGTACGTCTGCGGTTTGTTGGTAGCCGCGTGGGGCTTTCCACAAAAGTTCAGCAGGGGCTTCATGAGGCAGAAGTTGTGACCGCTTCCAACCAGGGCCTGACCTTGAATGTATGCTTTAACTACGGGGGGCGATGGGACATCGCTCAGGCAGCTGCTTCGCTGGCCGCGCGTGGTGTGGATATCACGGAAGAGACCCTGACTGACGCAATGGCGCTTGCACCTTGCCAAGACCCAGATTTGGTCATCCGCACCGGTGGGGAATATCGTCTCAGTAACTTCCTGTTGTGGCAAGCCGCCTACGCGGAACTGGTTTTCAGTCCCAGTCTTTGGCCCGATTTCGGCGAAGAGGAACTCGATGTGGCACTTGTCGAGTTTCACGGTCGCGAACGGCGTTTCGGTAAAACTTCACTACAAATCCGATAGGCGCTTTGCGTACTCCGGGAAGGGTCTCTATGCTAGGTTTGCGCGTCCTTACCGCTGTCGGAATGCTTGCCGTACTGCTTCCTGCAGTGTTCTTTCCGGCCCCTTTGGCGTTCGCGGTCGTTGCGGCTGTGTTGGTTGCATGCGCCACCTGGGAGTGGTTTGTGCTCAACGGCGGCGGTCGCAGGCAAGCACTTGCGGCGGGTGTGGTGTCTTTGGTGGTCTGTGGGTTGCTTTGGAAGTTTGCTCCCTCCGCGGCCACGCATCAGAGCGTTTGGATTGCCAGTGCGGTACTTTGGGCCGCAGGTGTTTGCGCGCTGTTGTACGCGGGCGTCCCCGGCTGGAAGGCATTGCATCCCGTGATGCGGCAATGGGTTGGTTTCGTGATGCTGTGTGTCGCGTGGTTGGCGGTGGTGTTGGCACGCATGCGCGGGATAAATTTTCTGTTCTCTGTCATGGCGCTGGTGTGGGTGGCTGACATTGCCGCGTACTTTGTGGGGCGCGCGTTCGGAGGTGTGTTATTTACAAAAAAGCTAGCTCCAACGATCAGTCCTGGGAAGACACGGGAAGGCGCCTTGGGCGGGTTGACAGCGATCGTTCTCGTCGGATGGGTCTGGGTAGTGGCAGACGCGGCAATGGCACCGGATTCAGTGAGTATTTACACGGCGCTGGCGGGGCGGCACTGGCTGTGGATGGTGCTCGGAACCCTGTTGCTCGGGGTAATGAGCATTTGCGGTGATTTGTTGGAGTCCTTGGTGAAGCGAGCCGCTGGTGCCAAGGACAGCAGCCGCCTGTTGCCGGGGCATGGCGGTGTACTGGACCGGTTGGACGCGTTGTTGCCGGTGGTTCCGCTGGCTATGTTTATGCTGAGCTTGTGAGCGAGTCTGAAATGCAGCACATCACCGTTTTGGGATCCACCGGGTCGATCGGAACCAGTACCTTGGATGTACTTCGGCGCCATCCGGAACGGTTTTCTGTTTTTGCGCTAACCGCGGCAAGTAGCGCGGACCTACTTTTTGCCCAATGTGTCGAGTTTTCTCCGCGCTTTGCCGTGATGGTTCACCCGCAGAGCGCACTGGAGTTGCAACAACGACTCCGGCGGGCCGGGGTGACCACCGAGGTGCTCAGTGGTACCGCAGCGCTGGATCAGGTCGCAGCCGATCCTGTGGTGGATGTCGTGATGGCAGCCATCGTGGGTGCGGCAGGTTTGTCATCGTGCATGGCGGCGGCATATGCAGGCAAGCGCCTGCTTTTGGCCAACAAAGAGGCGCTGGTGGTGGGGGGGCATGTGTTTATGGCCGCGGTGCATGCCGGTGGTGCAACACTGCTTCCCATCGACAGTGAACATTCGGCGGTATTTCAGTGTTTGCCGGATGATCGCTCGCATTGGTCATCCGTGATCGACAAGGTGATACTGACGGCGTCAGGTGGCCCATTCAGAACGTGGTCTGCGGTCGAGCTTGCGCATGTGACCCCTGAGCAGGCCTGTGCGCATCCCAACTGGGTGATGGGGCGCAAGATATCGGTGGACTCTGCGACCATGATGAACAAAGCGCTCGAAGTCATAGAAGCCAAGTTTTTGTTTGATCTGCGGCCCCCGCAAATTGACGTCGTGATTCACCCGCAAAGCGTGGTGCATTCGATGGTGCAGTACGTGGATCATTCGGTAGTTGCGCAACTTGGCACGCCCGATATGCGCAGCCCCATCGCTTATGGCTTGGCGTGGCCTCAACGGATTGCATCGGGCGCTGCAGCCTTGGACTTTTCTTCGATGGCTTCGTTGACATTTGAGTCCATTCACCATGCCGAGCACCAAGCGCGCTTCCCTGGTTTGAAGCTCGCGTGGGAAACCCTTTTGGGCCAGCCAGGTGCCACCGTGGTGTTGAATGCAGCCAATGAGGTGGCTGTAGCTGCCTTTTTGGATCGTCGTATCCGCTTTGACCAGATTCACGCGGTGAACACCGAGGTGTTGGAAAAGACTGTTTTTGTATCGCCCTCGGACTTGCCATCGTTGATGGACTTGGATGCTCAGGCCCGTCAGGTCGCTGAGCAAAGTTGCGTCGCATTCCAACGTTGATTGGAAAGGGAAGTTATCGTGCAAACCGTGTTGGCGTTTATTGTTGCCATAGGCGTTCTGGTTGCCGTGCACGAGTGGGGGCATTTTTATGCAGCGCGTCTGTGTGGCGTGAAGGTGTTGCGGTTTTCTATTGGGTTTGGCCCAAGGCTGTGGGGGTGGACATCGCCGAGCACGGGTACAGATTTCATGGTCAGCGCGATACCGCTTGGGGGCTACGTCAAGATGTTGGATAGCCGGGAGGGGCCTGTAGGCACACAGGATTCTGCACATGCGTTCGACGCGCAGAGCGTGGGTCGGCGGGCATTTATCGTCGTTGCAGGACCGCTAGCCAATTTGTTACTCGCGATTGCGCTGTACGCATTGGTGAACTGGCAACCGGCCTTGCAAGCTGCGCCGGTATTGCCCACGCCGCTCGCCTCCTCACTGGCTGAAAAGGCGGGCTGGATTGGGGGTGAACGCATCGTGGCAGCGGGTGTGTCGCAAGACCAGTTGCAACCGGTGCAAACATTTGACGAGCTCCGCTGGTGGCTAACGACAGCCGCGATGGATCGCCAAAGGGTGTACCTGAAATTTCATGCCGCTGGCGGATTACAAGGCGATGCAGCGGCGGTGCGCGCGCTTGACTTGGCAGTTCTTGAGGGGGCAGTGGCTGATGCAGGTCTTTTCCAGACCATCGGATGGACTGCACCTTTTTCTGAAGCGGTGTTGGGCGAGGTCAGCAGCGACGGACGCGCGCGCGCAGCGGGAGTGATGCCTGGCGACAAGGTGCTGTCGGTGGACGGTAAACACATACCTGATGCAAGTCAGCTCCGGGCCTTGATTCGCCAGTCCCCGGATGCTGCGATGTCATGGCAGATTGCGCGTGGCGACCAGCTGATGACGATCACGGTCACCCCCAAAGCAGAGAAGCAGGGGGCGGAATGGCTAGGACGCGTGGGCGCCTATATTGGTGCCGTGCCTGAAACTGTGACCATCCAGTACGGTTTTGCCCAAGGGCTCACCCGGGCCATAACAAAGACGTGGGACATATGGCGCATGTCCGTCATCGCCATAGGTCAAATGGTGACAGGCCAAGTGTCTATCAGTAACCTGAATGGCCCGCTGCTGATTGCAGACTATGCCGGTAAGTCTGCCGCCATGGGGATCTTGCAGTTTTTGAGCTTTCTTGCCCTCATCAGCGTCAGCCTCGGCGTTCTCAACTTGCTGCCCTTGCCGGTGTTGGACGGGGGGCACCTGATGTATTATCTTTACGAGGGGCTCATGGGTCGTCCGCTGTCTGAGAGGTGGTGGGCTTTCCTTCAACGAGCGGGTGTCGCGTTATTGCTAGTCGTGATGTCCATTGCCTTCTACAACGACATTTTGCACTTCCTGGGCTAACCCTCCAGGTGCCCACAACCAATCCCCGGAGTTTCCAATTGCGTACCTTGAACAGTCTTCGTCGAAGCGTGGTTTACGGCCTGTGCATAGCCTTTGGGGGCGCACTGATGCAAGCGGCGTGGGCCTTGGAGCCCTTTGTCGTGCGGGACATTCGAATTGAAGGCCTCCAGCGGGTGGAGGCGGGAACTGTGTTTGCGTCGATCCCGGTACGCGTGGGGGATAGTTTCACAGAGGAAAAAGCTTCGGCGTCTATTCGATCATTGTTTTCTTTGGGCCTCTTCAAAGACGTCCGAATCGACAACAAAGATGGCGTGATCGTTGTGATCGTCGAAGAGCGGCCCAACGTGGCAGAGGTCGATTTTTCTGGTAACCGCGAATTTGACAAGGATCTTCTTAAACGGGCCTTGCGGGATATCGGGCTGTCCGAAGGGCGCCCATTCGACAAGGCGTTGGTTGACCGCGCTGAGCAAGAACTGAAAACGCAATACATCAACAAAAGCCTGTATGGCATTGAAATCGTTACCACGGTCACCCCTATTGAGCGCAACCGGGTCAACGTCAGTTTCGCAATCACTGAAGGCGAAATTGCGAAAATCAGCGAGATAAATATTGTGGGCAACAAAGCCTTTACGGCTGACAAGTTGCGTGGGCTTTTCGACTCGGATACGGGCAATTGGCTGAGCTGGTACACCAAATCGAACCGCTACTCCCGGACCAAGTTAAACGCGGATGTGGAGTCATTGCGGGCGTTTTACATGGCGCGAGGGTTTCTGGAGTTCAAAGTAGACGCATCCCAAGTCGCGATTTCGCCTGACAAGAAAGATATTGCTATCACTGTGAGCGTGACGGAAGGCGAGCAGTTTGTGGTCTCAGAGATCAAGCTCGCAGGCAACTATCTCAACAAAGAACACGAGTTCCAGTCGCTCGTGACAATTAAGGCAGGTGAGCCCTACAACGCCAATGACGTGGCGCAAACAACAAAAGCGTTTACCGACTATTTCGCCAACTTTGGCTATGCCTTTGCCCGTGCCGAGGTACGCACAAGCGTGGATCGGGCTACAAATCGCGTGGCCATTACGTTGGTGGCGGACCCGTCCCGAAGGGTGTATGTGCGGCGAATCAATGTTGCAGGCAATGACCGCACCCGAGACGAAGTCATTCGTCGCGAATTCCGGCAACTTGAAGCTGCGTGGTACGACGGTGAGAAAATTCGCACCTCCCGCAATCGGGTGGACCGACTGGGTTACTTCACGAATGTGGGCATCGACACTCAGGAAGTAGCGGGTTCACCCGATCAGGTCGACCTCACCATAACAGTGGCCGAGAAGCCCACCGGCAGCATCAGCTTGGGTGCGGGCATATCGAGCGCCGAAGGCTTGGGTTTGTCCTTCGGGTTTAAGCAGGACAACGCCTTTGGCTCGGGTAACTCATTGGGTATCGAGCTCAACACGAGCAAGGCCAACCGTACGCTGGTGCTGAGTACGACCAATCCCTATTTCACGGACGATGGCGTTTCGCGCTCGCTCGATTTGTACCAGCGCACTGCCCGCCCGTATGCGGACGTGGATAGTTATGCCATCGAAACCACCGGGGTTGGCGTCCGGTTTGGTGTGCCATTTTCAGACGCCGATACCGTGTATTTTGGAATAGGCTGGGACAAAACCCGCATTCTTCCTGGAACCTATCTGCCCACGGTGTATGACGACTACGCCAAGGAATACGGCTTTGAGGCCACTGCCTTGCCCGTGACCGTCGGCTGGTCGCGCGATACACGAGACAGCGCCTTGGTTCCTAGTACAGGTCGGGTTATTCGCACCAATGCGGAGTGGAGTGTCAGCGGCGATATGCGGTATGTGCGCGGAACTGCGCAGTTCCAACAGTTTTACCCCATTAGTCGCACCATCACGGCGGCGTTTAACTCGGAGCTGTCTTTGGGTGCCGCCACCGGTTCGAGCTCCTATCCGGTGTTTAAAAACTATTATTTGGGTGGCTTGGGTTCGGTGCGTGGCTTTGAGCAAGGCAGTTTGACGACCGCCGCGCAACGCGCAGCATCGCTTACCGCCACCGGGGGCGCGAAAAAGGTGGTGTTCAACGCCGAGGTGCTGTCGCCGTTTCCCGGCGGCGGCAGTGACCGGACCTTGCGCGCTTTTGCCTTCGTGGACGCGGGGGGGATCTATGCTCCGGATGAGTCGCTTCAGTTGGGTGATATGCGCGCGTCTTACGGCGTGGGTGTAAGCTGGATTTCTCCGGTGGGTCCTTTGCGTCTTGCCATAGCACGTCCCTTGTCCAAGTTTGACGCAGATAGAATGCAAAATGTTCAATTTCAGATCGGAACTACTTTTTAAATGAAAACTGCACGAGTACAAAAGTTGGTGGCATTGGCTTTCGCGTTTTTGTGTGCAAGCAGCTTCGCCCAAGAGTCCAAAGTGGGCTACATCAACACGCAGCGCATCACCACAGAGTCCGCTCCTGCGAAGGCCGCGCAGACCAAGTTGGAGCAAGAGTTTTCCAAGCGCCAAAAAGATTTAGCGGACTTGCAGCAGTCCCTTAAATCCATGAGCGAAAAGTTTGAACGTGACGCGCCAGCGATGACGGAGCAGCAACGCACGGCACGCCAAAAGGAGTTTGCGGAGCAAAACCGAGACTTTCAGCGCAAGCAAAGAGAGTTCCAAGAAGACCTGAACGGTCGTCGTAACGAAGAACTTCAAAAAGTTCTGGATGTGGCAAACCGTGCTGTGAAACAAGTAGCCGAGAGTGAGAAATACGACATCGTGTTGCAAGAAGTGGTTTACAGCAGCACACGCCATGACATTACCGAAAAGGTTTTGAAGATTCTCAACGCAGGTGCCAAGTAAGCCTTGACGACACCGGTTGTTCGTGTGGACCCCCTTGCGCTCTCCGCGTTGGTTGAACAACTGGGGGGCGAGCTGCTAGGGTCTGGTGATGTGTTGATTGCCGGGCTGGCTCCCTTGGAGTCTGCTACCAGTAAGGACATCAGTTTCCTTAGTAACCCCAAGTACCAGCAGCAACTGTCGCAGTCCTCTGCTGGCTGTGTCATTGTCGGTCCTTCTATGAAGGTGCTCGCAGCGGCCCGTGGGCCGTGCATCGTGACCCCCAATCCTTATCTTTACTTCGCCAGACTGACCCAACTGTGGCGCAGGCGTGTGGCGCGCGACGTATCCCGGATTCCAGTCATTCATCCCAGCGCCCTTGTTGACCCAGAGGCCCGCATTGCTTCGTCGGCTCGCATCGGGCCCCTGTGTGTTGTTGAAGCCGGTGCAACGGTAGGTGAAGGTACAGTATTGAAGTCCCGGGTGACCGTAGGCGAGGATTGTCATATCGGCGATCGATGCATCGTCCACTCCGGTGTTGTGATCGGTGCGGACGGCTTTGGTTTCGCGCCTGACGGTGGACGCTGGGAGAAGATTGAACAGCTAGGTGCAGTCCGCATCGGCAATGATGTGGAGATCGGTGCCAACACATGCATCGACCGAGGCGCACTGAATGACACCATCATTGAAGACGGCGTGAAGTTGGACAACCTGATCCAAATCGGCCACAACGTGCGCATTGGTGCAAACACTGCTATGGCAGGGTGTGTGGGTGTGGCTGGTTCTGCCACCATCGGACCGCACTGCACAGTGGGCGGCGGCGCCATCATTCTTGGCCATCTGACGCTGGCTGCTGGTGTGCACATCTCGGCTGCCACCGTGGTTAGCAAGTCGATTCACAAGCCAGGCAACTACACCGGCATCTTTCCTCTTGATGAAAATGCAAACTGGGAACGTAATGCTGCATCTTTGAAGCAGCTTCACAGTTTGAGAGACCGAATTAAAACCCTAGAAAAAGAGAACAAGCCATGATGGATATCCACAAAATTTTGAAGCAACTGCCCCACCGTTACCCGTTCTTGTTAGTGGATCGTGTGTTGGAGTTGGACAAGGGCAAAACCATCAAGGCCCTGAAGAATGTCACGATCAACGAACCCTTCTTTGAGGGACATTTCCCGCACCGCCCAGTGATGCCTGGTGTGTTGATGTTGGAAGCTTTGGCCCAGGCGGCTGCCTTGTTGGCGTTCGATGCCTTGGATACTGCTCCCAATGACCAAATGGTGTATTACTTTGCTGGCATTGATGGGGCCCGCTTCAAACGACCTGTGGAACCCGGTGACCAACTTCTCCTGCATGTGGAAATGTTGCGCATGAAAGCTGGCATCTTTAAGTTCAAGGCCAGTGCGACGGTGGGTAGCGAATTGGCTTGCGAAGCTGAGTTGACCTGCGCCATGCGCGCGATCAGCTAAGGGGCCGGGTGTGTCAAACATACACCCTACCGCCATAGTGGCGTCTGGTGCCGAGCTAGATAGTTCGGTCACTGTTGGTCCCTACACCGTCATCGGTCCTCACGTGCGTATCGGTGCCGGAACTACCGTGGGGCCCCACTGCGTCATTGAGGGGCATACGACGATTGGTGAGGACAACCGCATCTTCCAGTTCAATTCGCTTGGCGCCATACCACAAGACAAAAAGTATGCCGGTGAACCCTGTGAGCTGATCATTGGCGACCGCAACACCATTCGCGAGTTTTGCACTTTCAACATAGGTTCCCCCGGTGACGCTGGAGTCACCAGGGTGGGCAGTGACAACTGGATCATGGCCTATGTTCACCTCGCGCACGACTGCTTGGTGGGCAACCATGTGATCTTTGCCAATAACTCTCAGCTCGCTGGCCACGTGCAAGTGGGCGATTGGGTCATCCTGGGTGGCTTTACGGTAGTGCACCAGTTTGTGCGCCTGGGCGCGCATAGCATGAGCGCCATGTGCTCACTTTTGTTTGCGGACCTTCCGCCGTTTGTGATGTGCCAAGGTCAGCCCGCCGCAGCCCGTTCCATGAACTTCGAGGGCCTACGCCGACGTGGTTGGACGCCCGAGCGTATCTCGGGCGTGAAGGCGATTCACAAGGCCTTGTACCGGGATGATCTCACCCTGGACCAGGCGAAAGAGCGTATCGCTGGTTTGGCGGTGGAGCGTCCCGAGACCGCCCCCGACGTGGCCATGATGCGCGACTTTTTAGCTGGCGTGTCCGCTCACCGCGGCATCGTGCGCTGATCGTTACCGTTCGCGTGCTTTCTGTCGACACCAGTTCCCGCGCTACGGGCGCGTTGGCCATTGCGATGGTGGCGGGCGAAGCCTCGGGTGACTTGCTTGCCGGTTTGTTGCTTGCCGGCGTGCGCCAGCGCTGGCCCCAAGCGCGTGCTTACGGCATCGGCGGCCCGCAAATGGCGCAGCAAAACTTTCAAGCGTGGTGGCCACATCACAAACTGGCGGTGCATGGCTTTAGCTGGGAGTTGTTGCGGCGCTATCGCGAAATTGTGGGCATTCGCGCAGCACTAGGCGACAGACTTTTGGCTGACAAGCCCGATGTGTTTATCGGTGTCGACGCGCCGGACTTCAACCTCGGCCTCGAAGCCCGTCTTAAGGCGCAGGGCGTGAAGACGGTGCATTTTGTGTGCCCCTCTATTTGGGCTTGGCGCCCGGAACGGGTGGATACACTGCGCCGCAGTACCGACCATGTACTGTGCATTTTTCCCTTTGAGCCGGAGTTGCTGGCATCGCATGGGATTTCTGCGACTTATGTAGGCCATCCTTTGGCCCATGTCATTCCCATGGAGCCGGACAAGGTTGCAGCGCGTAGTGCGCTGGGCCTGTCGGACACGGACGAGGTGGTAGCCATTTTGCCGGGCAGCCGACAGTCCGAAATTCGGCACCTGGCTCCCCGGTTTTTTCGGGCTGCGGCGCTCATTCAATCTGCGCGGCCAGCCGTCAAATTCATTGTTCCCGCAGTACCTGGTTTGTTACCTGAAATCCAGGCCTTTGCCCGACGAAGCGGTATGGCAGAGCGTTTGCAGTTGCTGAGCGGCGCGTCCCATTCTGCGCTGGCTGCCTGTGATGTCACTCTCATCGCCAGTGGCACCGCGACCTTGGAAGCCGCTCTGTTCAAGCGGCCCATGGTCATTGGTTATCACATGTCGTGGTTTTCGTGGCAGATCATGCGTCGCAAGCGCCTGCAGCCATGGGTGGGTTTGCCCAACATTCTGTGCCGCGACTTTGTGGTGCCAGAGTTGCTGCAGGACGATGCCACACCGGACGCACTCGCAACCTGTGTATTGCAGTGGCTGGATGCCGCACGGCACGAGCCCGTCAAAATTGCGGCTCTTGAATCCACCTTCCGCGCGCTTCACGTTGATTTGCAGCGCGATACCGTTTCTCTCGCTACCAATGCCATCGAAAAAGTCCTCTGTCGCTAAAAGTCCCGGGGCGGCCACAGTGCACCAGGTGGCTTTCAGTTGGGAAATCACGGGATTGACTGCCGGCGTCGATGAGGCGGGGCGCGGGCCTTTGGCCGGGCCGGTCGTGGCAGCGGCTGTCATCTTGGATGAACTGCGTCCCATTGCCGGCCTGGCCGACTCTAAAAAACTCAGCGCCTCGCGCCGCGATATGCTGTTTGATGAAATCCGCGCCAAGGCCCTGTGCTGTTCGGTAGCACAGGCGAGCGCCGAAGAAATTGACCAGCTCAACATCCTGCAAGCCACCATGCTGGCGATGCGCCGTGCGGTGGAGGGCTTGCGGCTCAAGCCAGCCAAAGTGCTTGTCGATGGAAACTGCTTGCCCGTACTGGACGTGTTGGGCGAGGCCATAGTCAAGGGCGATGCCACCGTGCCTGCCATATCGGCTGCTTCCATCTTGGCCAAGGTCACCCGCGATCGCTGGTGTTCTGAGTTGGATGCCCGATACCCCCAATACGGTTTTGCTGCCCATAAGGGCTATGGCACTGCCGAGCACCTTGCCGCGTTACAGGCGCACGGTGCCTGTCCTGCGCATCGCAAAACCTTTGCGCCTGTGATGCGCGTACTGTGAGGCATCTATGAGCGAACCCCTGCGTATCGCATCGCGCGAAAACGCGCTCCTTAAAGAGCTGCGCAAGCTCAGTACCGACAACACCGCCTATCGCAAAGCGGGGCGATTCTGGATCGAGGGAGATCATCTGTGCAGTGCCGCGCTCGCACGTGGTGTAGCGCCAGCGGTGCTCGTACTAGCGGAGTCGTTTTATTCTGTGGTACCCGTTGCATACGCCCGGGCTGCGCGTAAGACGGTTGTCATTCCCGATGCGTTGTTCCGCGAGATTAGTGGGCTGGAGTCACCAGCCAGGGTCGGTTTTTTGGTCGACTTGCCGGGGGTGTGCACTCTTGAGCCGCTCGTCGCCACGGTGGTCTTGGACCGGGTGCAGGATGCTGGCAATGTGGGCTCCATTCTTCGCAGTGCAGGCGCATTTGGATTTCGGCAAGTGCTGGCGCTCAAGGGCACGGCTGCCCTCTGGAGCGCCAAAGTGCTGCGGGCAGGCATGGGGGCACATTTTGGCCTTCGGCTGCTGGAGGGTTTGGACTTGCAAGACCTAGATGCCTTGCGAGTGCCGCTGGTGGTAACAAGTTCGCATCAAGGTGAGCTGGTGCATACCCTCGATTTGCCGCAACCATGTGCGTGGGCCATGGGGCATGAAGGGCAGGGGGTGTCAGACGCGCTGATGTCCAGAGCCAATGCATTTGCGCGCATCGGTCAGCCTGGGGGGGAGGAGTCATTGAATGTGGCCGCTGCCGCTGCGATTTGTCTGCATGCCAGTAGTCTGAAGCTCACACAGCGGTGAACCAGGGGTGCCCTCAGCTATAATGGGAGGCTTTCCAGAAAACAGCCGTCCCAAGCGCATTTCAAGCAAAATTCCCTCATACATTTGCACCACTCAAGCAGCTCGCTTGACGTGGAATGCGCCAAGAGTTTGGCTTGAGCGCGTTTGGGCGTACCCGTAAATCATTCGGAGAAACCAGTGCTTTTGTCTCTCAAGGGAACCCACCCACCCGCCATCCTGGCGCTCGCAGACGGCACGGTCTATATTGGCAATTCCATTGGAGCCGCAGGCTCTACCGTCGGTGAAGTCGTGTTCAACACGTCCATGACCGGCTACCAGGAAATCCTCACGGATCCTAGCTACTGCCAGCAGATCGTTACCCTGACCTACCCCCACATCGGCAACTACGGTGTCAATCCCGAAGACGTGGAGTCCGACAAAGTCTTTGCTGCCGGTTTGATCATCAAAGACCTGCCTTTGGTGGCCAGCAACTTCCGCAAAACCCAAACGCTGACAGAGTACCTGGTCGCTGAGGGTACTGTGGCGATTGCCAACATCGACACCCGTCAGCTGACCCGCCAATTGCGCACGCATGGCGCGCAAAACGGTTGCATCATGGCATTAGCTGCTGGCGAAACGGTGACCAAGGAGGCCATTGAAAAGGCCGTGGCTGCAGCCAAGGGTGCACCCAACATGGCCGGCCTCGATTTGGCCAGGGTAGTTTCCAGCTCCAGCAGTTATGCGTGGACTGAAGCTGAATGGACCTTGGGCAAAGGCTATGGTCAGCAAACGGCTCCCAAGTTTCACGTGGTGGCCTACGACTTCGGTGTGAAGAAAAATATTCTGCGCATGTTGGCCGAGCGCGGGTGCAAGGTCACCGTGGTGCCTGCGCAAACCTCCGCGGCGGAGGTGCTCAAGCTGCAACCGAACGGCATCTTTTTGTCCAATGGCCCTGGCGACCCGGAGCCCTGCGATTACGCCATTGCTGCGGCCACAGCGCTGATCGAAAACGGTATACCGACGTTCGGCATTTGCCTGGGGCACCAGATCATGGCTTTGGCCAGTGGCGCCAAGACCTTCAAGATGAAATTTGGCCACCACGGTGCCAACCACCCGGTCAAAGACCTGGACAGTGGCCGTGTGTCTATCACCAGCCAGAACCACGGTTTTGCGGTGGATGAGAAGTCCCTGCCTGCCAACCTGCGCCCCACGCACGTCAGCTTGTTTGACGGCACCTTGCAAGGACTGGAGCGCACCGACAAGCCCGCGTTCTGCTTCCAGGGTCACCCTGAGGCATCCCCTGGCCCGACCGACATTGGCTATCTGTTTGACCGCTTCATCGCATCGATGGAAAAGACGGCAGGCTAAGCGGCATGAGCTTCTACGGTGTCACTGACCTCTGGACCTACGTGATAGGCGCTTTGGGCATCGTTTTGCTGCCCGGTCCGAACTCATTGTTCGTCCTGTCGGTGGCTACCGTACGCGGTGTCAAGGCCGGTTACCAAGGTGCCATGGGCGTGTTTGTGGGTGACAGCATCTTGCTGCTGCTCACCGCTTTGGGAGCTGCAGGGTTGCTGCGTACTTATCCCGCCTTGTTCATGGTGGTGAAGTACGCGGGTGCTGCCTACCTGACCTGGGTAGGTGTCAACCTCGTGATCGCAGCCATCCGCAAATGGCGCATCGACACACCAGTTGCCGCCGAGGCTGCCGTGGCAGAAGCTGCAAGTAACCTGCAGCAGCCCTTCAAGCGGGCGCTGGTGATTAGCGTGCTTAACCCCAAAGCGATTTTGTTCTTGCTGTCCTTCTTTGTGCAGTTCATCGACCCTGGCTACGACACCCCCGCTGTGCCATTCCTGATTCTGAGCGCCATCATCATGGTGTTCAGTGCGGTGTACCTGTCTGCCCTGATTTTTGCAGGCGCCCGTCTGGCCCAAGGTTTCAGTCGCCACAAGCGGCTGAGCGCCACCTTGTCCAGTGCCGTAGGCTGCCTGTTTGTCTGGTTCGGCGCGAAGTTGGCAACCGCCAGCCTGAACTGAACCCGATTGATTTGATTAAAAAGTAAAAAGCCCCAAAGCTAAGAGTCCACCATGCCAAAACGTACCGACATTCAAAGCATTCTCATCATCGGCGCCGGCCCCATCATCATTGGGCAGGCCTGTGAGTTCGACTACTCCGGCGTGCAAGCATGCAAGGCTTTGCGTGAAGAGGGCTACAAGGTCATCCTGATCAACAGCAA
>JARXAM010000099.1 GCA_029865845.1 Rhodoferax sp.
TGTCCTTTTTGGCACCGGGCACGGTCGGCACCCTATGGGCGTGGATAGCGTTTCTTGCGCTATCGCAGTGGATGGGCGAGGCCGGGTGGGGCGTGACCTTGGCCCTTGCAATACCTCTGGGTTGGTGGGCTAGCACAGTCAGTGCGCAGCACATGAATGTCAGCGATCCCAAGAGTGTGGTTATCGATGAAGTCGTGGCATTTTGGTTGGTGCTGTGGTTGGTGACACCGGCTTCGTTCATCGAGCAGGTGTTTGCTTTTGCGCTGTTCCGCTACTTTGATGCCGCCAAGCCCGGCCCAGTGGGCTGGGCAGATCGCCTTTTTCACGCGCCCGACGGGGACACGCAACGCTGGACGTGGGTCAAGGCGGGTGCCGGCATCATGCTCGACGACTTGGTAGCAGCCGCATGCACGCTGCTGGTGATTGCTCTGGTACGACACCTGTGACTACCGCAGCGCACCCATGGTCCACGGTGGCGGATCTGCTGCTTGCCCACCATTGGAGCCTGGTGTCGGCCGAGAGCTGTACCGGCGGCATGGTGGCGTCCGCCTGCACCGACCTGGCAGGCTCCAGCGCATGGTTTGAACGCGGTTTTGTGACGTATTCCAACGCCTCCAAATCAGAGTTGCTGGGCGTGCCCACGGAGCTTGTCGCGCAGCGAGGGGCCGTGAGCGAGGAGGTGGCACGCGCCATGGCCTTGGGGGCGCTACAGCATTCGCGCGCGCAGGTGGCAATTGCCACGACGGGGATCGCAGGGCCTGGCGGGGGCAGTGTGGAGAAGCCCGTAGGGACCGTGTGGTTTGCCTGGGCGTGGCCCTATGGCGTGTACACCGCAAGCGGTCACTTTTCGGGTGAACGCAGCGCTGTACGCCGGGCCGCAACGCAGTACTGCGGGCAACAGCTTGTGGCGCTATTGTCGACCGCTGGGGGCACCCCCACCTGAACGACGGCTGTGCGTGGCATGTGGGGACGCCCATGCCACGCCGCGCGTGCCTTACACACCGTGGCACTTTTTGTATTTTTTCCCGCTACCGCAATGGCAAGGGTCATTGCGACCGGGCTCTGCGTCCTTGCGCACGCTCTCCACGCGCGGGCCGATGGAGCGCCATAGCTCTCGCAGGTCATATATCGCCCACACCGCGTCAGAAAAATCATTGATTCGGCGCTGGCTCACGCTGGCCGGGCCATGGTCGTCAAACACCGCGATGGTGGGTTCATCGGTGTCGTCTTCGGTGAGGGCGACGATGGACTGCAAGGACGCGTCAAGCCACTTCGCGGCGTCCTTGTCGCGCGGTGCTACCCACTCTTCCGGCCACGATTCCACCGCAAACATAAATCCCAGCGCCCAGACTTGGCCGAAAGAGGGCAAATCCTCCCCCGCCATCGCTGCACGGTCTTCCTCTGGCAAGCCGGCAACGGCTCCCCGCACATCCATGACTTCGGGGTGGTAGGCGTTTTCATCGTCCAAGCCCTTGATCTCGACGGCGAGCCCCCGCGCTATGTCATTCCATCGCCGCGTCCAAAGCGCCAAGAAGCGTGTGGCCTGCTGCGCGTCAGCAAAGCCGCCCGCTTCACCGGCTGCGGGCAGTTCGAGGTCCAGCAGGACGGGAAAGTATTCCTGGGGCGCTATCGGGCGGCGACACACCACCAAGGCCGCCATGAAGCCTTCACAAAACTCCCATTGCGGGATTTCCTCGTGGCGGGTGCGCAAATCGTCCAGGATGCTATCAATTTCATCAAACTCTTGGGGAGACAACGTCAGGTCCGGGTGCGTGGAAACGGCGACGTGGTCAGGGGAGGCAATAGGGGGTGTCATAAGCTGTGCAAAATGAGAGCAGACTGGTATTGTCTCCCCATGAAGGAGGCCCCGCCATGTTGAACACCCTCAATGCTTTTTTTCCCATCCGCTATACGGTCATGGGCCTGAGCGTCTTTGCCCTGCTGCTCAGTGTGTTCAGCCTGCTGGTGTTTGGGGTAGGGATAGGCAGCTTCGTTGTGGCGGCCGCACTCGTCGGGGTGGGCACGCACGACCTGCGCCAAACCAAACGGTCCATCCTTCGCAATTACCCCATCATCGGGCACCTGCGCTTCATGCTGGAGTTTGTGCGACCCGAGATACGGCAATACTTTATTGAAAGCGACAACGAGGCAACCCCCTTCTCTCGCTCGCAACGCTCGCTGGTCTACCAGCGCGCCAAGGGCGAGCCCGACAAGCGACCCTTCGGCACGCAACTGGATGTGCATGCGGAAGGGTACGAGTGGGTCAACCACTCGGTGGTGCCCACCAAAATCGCATCCCACGACTTCCGCATCACCATCGGCGAAGGCACTACACAGCCCTACTCCGCCAGCGTGTTCAACATCTCGGCCATGAGCTTTGGGGCGTTGAGTGCCAATGCCATCCTGGCGCTGAACAAGGGTGCCCAACGCGGCAACTTTGCCCACGACACGGGCGAAGGCTCCATCTCTGCCCACCACCGGGTGCACGGTGGCGACCTCATTTGGGAAGTCGCCTCGGGGTACTTTGGGTGCCGCCATGCGGACGGCAGCTTCAACCCGGAAGCCTTCACCGTCAACGCCCACGACCCCCAGGTAAAGATGGTGGAGCTCAAGCTCAGCCAGGGTGCCAAGCCCGGCCACGGCGGCATGTTGCCCGGCCCCAAAGTCACGCCTGAGATTGCGCAGGCGCGCGGCGTGCCGGTGGGGGTGGACTGCATTTCACCGGCTGCGCACAGTGCGTTTTCCACCCCTCTGGAGATGATGCAGTTCATCGCCCGCCTGCGCGAGCTCTCAGGGGGAAAACCCACCGGCATCAAGCTGTGCATAGGCCACCCGTGGGAGTGGTTTGCCATGGTCAAGGCCATGCTGGAATCGGGCATCACCCCCGACTTCATCGTGGTGGACGGGGCAGAAGGCGGCACCGGCGCTGCCCCCCTGGAATTCACCGACCACGTCGGTGCCCCGGTGCAAGAGGGCTTGCTGTTGGTGCACAACACCCTGCGGGGCGCAGGCCTGCGCGAGCGCATCAAGATTGGCGTGGCGGGCAAAGTGGTAAGTGCCTTTGACATTGCACGCCTGATGGCGCTGGGCGCAGACTGGTGCAACAGCGCCCGGGGGTTCATGTTTGCGCTGGGCTGCATCCAGGCCCAACATTGCCATACCGGCCACTGCCCCACCGGCGTGACCACCCAAGACCCTTTGCGCCAGCAAAGCCTGGTGGTGCCGGACAAGGCAGAGCGCGTGTACCACTTTCACCAACAAACCCTGTTCGCGCTGAAAGAAATCGTGCAGGCGGTGGGTGTCTGGCACCCCAACGACATCACTGCCGACCATATCGTGCGACGCGCTCGGGACAACAAGGTGCAGCCCTTAAGCCAACTCATGCTCACGCAACTACCCAACGGCGCGCTGCTGCGCCCCACCACCGATGCGCTGCCCCGCATCTACCAGCAGTTCTGGCCGCGTGCGGTGGCTAGCAGTTTTGCACTCGTGGGTGCCTGACCCGCACACAAAGCACACCCAGGGGTTGCGGGCCCTGCACCCGCTACGGCCGGGCCCTTGCGAGCGCCCATGTGCCCCCCGCGCTTCACGGACAATAGACGCATGCTGAAATTTGAATTGCTCCACGAAGACCCCGCGCACGCCGACGGCAGTTACCTGGGTAGCCATGCCCGCCGCGGCCGCCTGACCCTGAACCACGGCGTGGTGGAAACCCCCATCTTCATGCCAGTGGGCACCTACGGCACGGTCAAGGGCGTGATGCCGCGCAGCCTGCACGACATGAACGCCCAAATCATTCTGGGCAACACCTTTCACTTGTGGATGCGCCCCGGTCTGGACGTGGTGCAAAAGTTTGGCGGGCTGCACCAGTTTGAGAAATGGGACAAGCCCATCCTGACCGACTCGGGCGGCTTCCAGGTGTGGAGCCTGGGCGAGATGCGCAAGATCAGCGAAGAAGGCGTCAAGTTCGCCAGCCCGGTGAATGGCGACAAGCTGTTCCTCACGCCCGAGATCAGCATGCAAATCCAAACCACGCTGAACTCTGACATCGTGATGCAGTTCGACGAGTGCACCCCGTATTTGTCGGTAGAACCCAAGACCAAAGGCCAAATCACCACCGAGCGCGAAGCCCGCAGCTCCATGGAACTCTCGCTGCGCTGGGCCAAGCGCTGCCAGGACGAATTTGCCAGGCTGCACAACCCCAACGCGCTATTTGGCATCGTGCAAGGCGGCATGTTTGAACACCTGCGCGACGAATCGCTGGCAGGCCTGGAGGCGATGGACTTCCCCGGCATCGCCGTGGGCGGGCTGTCGGTGGGCGAGCCCAAGGACGACATGATGCGCGTGCTCAAACACATCGGCCCCAAGCTGCCCAAGCACAAGCCACATTACCTGATGGGCGTGGGCACGCCGGAAGATCTGATCGCCGGCGTGCAAAACGGCATCGACATGTTCGACTGCGTGATGCCCACCCGCAACGCGCGCAACGGCACCCTGTTCAGCCGCTATGGCGACCTCAAGATCCGCAATGCCCGCCACAAGAGCGACGAGCAGCCCCTGGACGTGACCTGCACCTGCTACGCCTGCGCGGGCAGCAGTGGTGTTGCGTGGGCCGACGGCGGGCGCGAAGGATTTAGCCGCGCCTACCTGCACCACCTCGACCGCTGTGGCGAGATGCTGGGCCCCATGCTGGCCAGCGTGCACAACCTGCACTATTACCTGAACCTCATGCAAGAGGTGCGCGACGCGCTGGACGCCGGTCGCTTCGGTGCCTTTGTGCAGCAATTTCACCGCGACCGGGCGCGCGGGGTCTAAGCCCGAATTCACCCGCGCGAGGGCGTCGCGCGGGTTGGCACAGCTATTGCATTCAGTCTTGGATACAAGATTGGATGCCTTTACATGGTGCACACACACAGCCCCGCTAACGCCCCGAACGCCTCCCTGGCTCCGCAGGCCTGGATCTCCCGGTTCGCAACGCCCTTGGCGGGTCGCGACGCGGGGCCCCTGCGCGGAAAGACCTTTGCGGTCAAGGACAACATCGATGTCGCGGGGCTCCCGCTCACTGCGGCATGCCCTGCGTTTAGCCGCACGCCGGCACAGCACGCCACCGTCGTGCAGCGCTTGCTGGATGCGGGCGCGGCCGTGGTCGGCAAAACCAACCTCGACCAGTTCGCCTGCGGCCTGAACGGCACCCGCTCCCCTTTTGGTGCGGTGCCCAACGCCTTCCATGCCGATTGCGTGTCCGGCGGCTCCAGCTCCGGGTCGGCCTACGCGGTAGCGACTGGGCAAACCGACTTTGCCCTGGGCACCGACACCGCAGGCTCGGGGCGGGTGCCAGCCGGGCTCAACAACATCGTGGGCTTCAAGCCCAGCAAAGGCCTGGTCAGTTGCCAGGGCGTTTTGCCTGCGGCGCAAAGCATGGACTGCGTGTCCATCTTCGCCAGAACGGTGGCACTCGCCGCCCAGGTGTTGGAGGCCGCCATGGGCTTCGATCCTCACGACCCTTTTTCGCGCAGGCTGGCGCTGCACACCGAGGCCTTTCCTGCCCGATTCCGTTTCGGCATCCCCGACACGCTGAATTTTGAGGGTGACACGCGGGCCGAGGCCGCGTTTCAACACGCCATCCATCAGCTCACCACGCTGGGCGGCGCGCCGGTGCGCATTCCTTACGCACCGCTGGCCCAAGCTGCCACCCTGCTGTACGAAAGTGCCCTGGTCGCCGAACGTTACGCCGCCGTGCGGGACTTCTTGGATGCCCACGAGGCAGAGGTCATCGAACCGGTGCGCGGCATTCTGGCCAAGGGGCGCTCCATGGGGGCCGCCGATGTGTTTGAGGCGCAGCGCCAGCTCCGGGCCCTGGCCCAGGAGGCCGATGCCATGTGGAGCACCATCGACGTGCTGCTGGTTCCTACCGCCCCCACGCACTACACCATAGACGCCATGCGCGCAGACCCGGTGCAACTGAACCGCAACTTGGGGGCCTACACCAACTTCGTCAACCTGCTGGACTACGCAGCCCTGTCCGTGCCCAGCAGCTTGCGCGACGATGGCCTGCCCTTTGGCATCACCCTGATCGGGCCCTGCGCCAGCGATTGGCAACTGGCCGACCTCGGGCAACGCTTCCACCACGCCACCGGGCTGCCCCAAGGTGCCACCGGGCTGCCCCTGCCCGCGCCCCAGCCCATTGCAGCGCTGCGCAGCACACCCACGGTGCAGATCGCCGTGGTGGGGGCACACCTCAGCGGCATGCCCCTGAACACGCAGCTGACAACACGTGGGGGCATATGCCTGCAAAGCACGCACACCGCACCCGACTACCGCGTCGGTATTGAAAAACCCTGGAAACCCGCATGGAATCTAGTTTTTTTGTGATTTGCGGTCATCCCGGAACTCTCAAATATCGTTAATAGAGGTATTAAAACCTGCGAGTTATCGGCCTCTGCTTATGACCCATCCCAGCG
>JARXAM010000016.1 GCA_029865845.1 Rhodoferax sp.
GTTGTGGGGTGGCATCATTTTTTTGACGATCTGCTCTTTGAATTGCGGGCCATAGACTGGCATATCTCCATCTTTCCCGCCCCCTCAATGGATTGAAATTGTCTCTTCAAGAGACCGGACAACTATCGTGACAGAGGGGGGGCGCGGTAAACCACAGGTGATCCGCAGTGACAACGGGCCGGAATACATCAGTCTGAAGATTCAAGAATGGGCCAAACGTCGAGGAATCCAATTGCAGTACACGCAACCCGGTAACCCGCAACAAAACGCCTACGTCGAGCGGTTCAATCGGACCCTGCGATACGAGTGGCTGTCACCCTACAGCTGGGCCACATTGGACGACGTTCAGATATATGCCACCCAGTGGATGTGGAAATACAATCACGACCGCCCCCACATGGCCTTGGGTGGCATTACCCCAAAGCAGCGATTGGCCATGGCTGCGTAACCGTTCTACTTCTCGTAGCGGTGGAAATTGGGGGGATTACCCAAAGCAGCACCTAGTCATGGCTGCATAACTGTTCTACCTCTCTGGGCAGTGGAAATCGCGGGATTACCTTTACGTTACGGCAGCAACAAAAATCGTAATCAAGATGGTGCCATACATGACCAAGTCGTATTTACCAGAGAAATCCCGCAGAAAATCATTAAGGCTTTATCTGATTTTCGGAAACCATGGATTTTTTGAAGTCATCCGGTCAATAGCTCTCATGCATGATCGGTAGACTTTTCGAAATCCTTTTACAGAGGGTCGTTCTGGTCGATCGGTAATAGTTGAGGTAGCACGGGTTGGATCAAATACCTTAATTGGATAAGGGTCGATTGCCAGCATTTTCAACCCATGCTTTTCCTTATGCTCAATAAAGTGGTCAAGTGGCTCAAATATTTCACGAGAATTTCGAATCAAAATGCTTGCGGAACGCGGATTCACCAAATAGGCGGTCGCACCAAGAGGATCAGATTCATTTTCAACTAGTCTGAAGCTACCGAAATCCTGGATGACTTTAAATGAACTTTCGGCTAGGGCTTGTATCCGAATGATGTCCCAAGAAAAGTCCGCGATCATGAGTCGTTGAAGCACCTCATTAAAATTCTCTTGAACAACAAAATCATCTTCGAAAATCAAGACATTTTCATTCGCCTCGACACATGCATGCCAACAATTCATGTGCGACAAATAGCACCCAACTTCTTTTTTTGTCAACTCATAACCTAGAAGTCTCTTGACCTTTTGGGCATCGTATGCAACAAGAGAAAAGTCCAGTTGCTCCCCGTCACAAGCGTCCAAAAAACGCCATTTCAGCGAGGTTTTTTGCATCTCACTTTCTATTTTTTTTTGACGCTCCGTTGAATGTTTCAGCGAAATGACAAGCGCCTGCAGGTTTTTTTTAGAATGACTCATGTTACTTTTGCAAAGAATCGGTGAGTTTCAACATATCGTTTACGCATGCGTACGTGGTGTATTTTACTTTTCTGCTGCCAATCGCATCTTCTGTAGCCGATAATTCATATATATTCAACACTTCGTCAAGAATATCTTTTTGAATACTAGGTGTTTTCCTTTCCATTCCAGTGTGTACGACATGGTGATTCTCGTTCATGAGAATGCAAGCCATTTGAGGGTTGTCGTGTACGAGGGCCAGTATCGGCCGCTGCATCCACAAATACTCATACATTTTCGACGGAATGTACTCGGCGCAAATGGGCTCGGTACCGTGCAGCAGCAGCAGCACATCGGTATTACGCATGCGGCGCAGTATCTGCTCGCGGCCTGACAAACCTGTGGCAGGGTCTGCTTCAATGCGCCCGAGGTGGCGCACCAGTTCGCGCACGGACGATTTCGAGATGGCGGCTTGCGACACTGCATCCAGCGGTCCGCCAGTCAGTTGCAATTCCACTTTGCCACGCAGTTCAGGGCGCTGTGCCACCAAGGCCTCCAACGCGTCAATGATGGGCACCAAGTTGCGCGTCTCGGAGAGCGAACCAAAATGCCCAATGACCATCTTGGGCCCTGGCACATAAGGCGGCATCTCTTTGAACGGCGCATCGATGCCGGGCAGCAGCATCTTGCCGCGCTCGCCAAGTTGCGGGTGACGGCGTTTTGCGCTGGCCAGCGCCTGGTCGGTAAACCAAATTGCCACATCCGCATCGGTGCAAATGACGCGCTCGACCGCTGCCTGCGCCAGGGCTTGTGGGCTGGCCGGCTCGCTTCCGGGCATCACCAGCGGGTCGTGCACCTCGGCCAGCCACTGCAGGCCCAAGGACCGCTTCAATGCGTGGCCAGCTATATGGGCCGCGAATGCGCCACCGGTGGAGTAAATCAAATCAAACTTTCGGCTGCGGGCCAGCAGACGCCCCTTCACATACGCCGAAAGCCACCACGACCAAGAGCTTTCTATCGGTTTGAGCAACTTTTCGACCACCATAAACGGCAACAAGGGCAGCGAAAGCAGCACCATGACCGCACGGTATACGCCCGGTGAGGCAATGTGTTTGCGCAGCACATGGCGCATTTCAAACCGAATACCTGCAGGCCCGGCGGGCCACAGCTGGTGGTGCTCGTAATGGTGGTCTCGCCGCCCAGACACTCCGCTTAATACGACCAGCTCAATGCCTGCGGCCTCCAGGTGGGGAAGTTTGTCGGTAATGGTTTGGCTGGCTGCGCGTCCGTCCATGTTGAAGGCATGCGAGAGCACCAGCCAGCGCTCCCGGTACCGGGGTGTGATGTCTGAAAAAAGCGCGCGATACCGTTGCCCCGTTTGGGTCCACGTGTTGCCCCTAGCGAATTCCAAACCATGAGCCGCCATAGCCCGGGCTTGCGCATGGTCGCTCAACAGGCCACGAACGGCAGAGGCCAATGCCACCGCATCGGTCGGTGCGCCAAGGAGCATGGCCTGAACCCCGTGCGTCAAGTCGCTGGCAATGCCGCTATAGGGCGCAGCGCTCACCACCACCGGCAGACCATGGGCCATGGCCTCAAGCACCACCATGCCATAGGAGTCTTCCAAAGTGGGGTGCACCAACAGGTCAGCCGCCTGATACGCCAGTGACATGTCGCGCAGGCTGCCCTGAAAATGCACTCTGGCGCGTATGCCCAAAGCGAGGGCCTGTTGCTCGTAGTCAGCGGCGCGCTCCGAGCGTCCGACCACCAACACATGCAGCGCATTGTCCAGAGTCGCGGTGGCTTCGAGCAGGGTCTTGAGTCCCTTTTTGGCGAAGTCATTCCCCACAAACAGCAGCAACGCCGCGTCGGCGGGCACACCCAGTGCGCGTCGCGCCTCAGCCTGTGCCAACGCCCCCGCAGGCCCCGGTGCGGCGTCCACCCCGGGCGTGATGACTTCAAGCATGGGGCGCGACGCGGGGAAAGCGCGGGCCACCACCTCCCGCAGCGCGGCAGACGCACACACGATCTTCTTTTTATAGGCAAACGCAAAGCGCCGCTCCTCTAGCCACCAATAGGCCAGCAAGCGCGGGCTGGTCAACACTTTCAAGTACCTAAGGGCCAAGGCCATGCCGTGCTTGCCCGCAAAGAGGGTGTGCTTTACCGGCAGCACATGCACGGTGTGCACATTGCCGTGCCAGGTGTTTTCGTGCGAATGGACGATGTCAAAGCCACGCCGTGTAGCCCGCCAAGTCTTCCAGGCAAAGTAGAGTTGGTTGATCCAGCGTGGGCGCGCCAGGGGCATGGGCACGTGGTGATACGTCACCCCCGGCCAGTCATGCGACGTGGTCTGCGCGAACACATGCACCTCATGTGCCTGAGCGAGCTGCTCCACCACCGCGATGGAGTAGCGCTCTGCCCCACCCCCGGTTACCGAAAAGTTGCGGCTCAACACCGCGATACGCAAGCGCTCAGTCACACATCACCCTCACAACAACACAATGTCGTATTGCTCCTGTGCCATGGCCGCTTCGCTTTGCAGCGATACCGGCTTGCCAATGAACTCAGACAAGCCCGCCAAGTGCTGGCTTTCCTCATCCAGCAGCAACTCGATCACCTTGGGCGCGGCGACCACCCGAAACTCGCGCGGCGTGAACTGGCGGGCCTCACGCAAAATCTCGCGCAAGATGTCATAGGCCACGCTGCGCGGTGTTTTGACGATGCCCTTGCCTTCGCACGTCGGACAGGGTTCGCACAACATGTGCGCCAGGGATTCGCGGGTGCGTTTGCGCGTCATCTCTACCAGGCCCAACTGCGAGAAGCCACCCGCCATGGTCTTCACGCGGTCGCGTGCCAGTTGTTTGCGAAACTCCGCCAACACCGCCTCACGGTGGTCTTCGCGGACCATGTCGATGAAGTCGACAATAATGATGCCGCCCAGATTGCGCAGTCGCAATTGGCGCGCAATCGCCTGCGCCGCTTCGAGGTTGGTTTTGAAAATGGTGTCGTCAAAATTGCGCGCACCCACAAAGCCCCCTGTGTTCACATCCACCGTGGTGAGTGCCTCGGTCTGGTCCACGATGAGGTAGCCGCCCGACTTGAGCTCCACCCGCCGCGCCAGGGCCTTGGCGATTTCTTCATCGATGGCGTACAAGTCGAATATCGGGCGTTCGCCCTTGTAGTGCTGCAACTTATCCGCAGCGGCAGGCATGAACTCGGCACCAAAGGTCTTGAGCGCATCGAACTGTTCGCGCGAATCCACCCGAATAGTCTGGGTCGCATCGCTTACCAAGTCGCGCAACACGCGCTGGAGCAAGCTCAGGTCTTGGTGCAGCAAGCTGGTCGGCGGCAAGCGCAGTGCGGCCTCCTTGACGCGCGTCCACGCCTTGCGCAAGTAGGCGATGTCCTCTCCCAACTCGGAGTCAGAAGCGTCCTCTCCGTTGGTGCGCAAAATAAAGCCTCCACCCTCGCCACCGGCCAAGGTTTGCAGGCGGGTGCGCAGTTCGTCGCGCTGGGCGGGGGGAATCTTCTGCGACACCCCAATATGGTCATCCTGCGGCAATAACACCAGCAATCGCCCTGCGATGCTGATCTGTGTCGACAGACGTGCACCCTTAGTGCCGATAGGGTCCTTGATGACCTGCACCATGAGCGACTGGCCCTCAAACACTTGCTTCTCAATTGGCACCTGGGGTTGCGATGCCCGCGACGCACTCAAGGATTCACCCTCAGACGGCGGGTGCCACACATCGGCCACATGCAAAAACGCAGCGCGCTCCAAACCGATATCAATAAAGGCGGATTGCATGCCCGGCAACACACGGGCCACTTTGCCCAGGTACACATTGCCCACCAGCCCGCGTTCCAGCGTGCGCTCCACGTGCAGTTCTTGCACTGCGCCGTGCTCCACAATGGCCACCCGTGTCTCTTGCGGGGACCAGTTGATCAGGATGTCTTGTTGCATGCAAAGCCCACCTCGCGCAAGGCCTGCGCGGTTTCAAATAAAGGGAGGCCCATGATGCCAGAGTACGACCCCTCAATGCGCGCAATAAAGGCAGCCGCCCTGCCCTGCACGCCGTAGGCACCGGCCTTGCCCATGGGCTCGCCACTGGCCACGTAAATCGCAATGTCTTCCTCAAGCATCGCAGCAAAGGTCACTGCGGATTCCGAGCAGGCGTGCACCGTATGGCTGCCCCACGCCACGGCCACCGCCGTGAATACGCGATGCGTCTTACCAGCCAACAAGCGCAGCATGCGCTGGGCGTCGTGCGCGTCCTCGGGCTTGCCGAGAATGGCGCCATCCAGGGCCACGGTGGTATCGGCGCACAGCACCGGGCGGTTCTCATACCCCAAGCGCTGCAGCCTCGCACGCGCAGCGGCCAACTTCAGCGCGGTCACCCGCTGCACGTAGGTTTCGGGCGCCTCGCCAGCGAGCACTACTTCCAGGCTCTCGGCATCTTCCTCGGGCGTAGGCAACAGCAACTCGTGGGCCACACCAATCTGGGTCAGCAATTCACGTCGGCGCGGGCTTTGGGATGCGAGGTAAATAAACTCGGATGCATGCATGCTCATTCCCTGTGGTATGGATGGTTGGCGTTGACCGACCAGGCCCTGTAGAGCTGCTCGATCAGCAATACACGCACCATGGCGTGTGGCAAGGTCAGGTCCGAGAGGCGGATGCGCTCCTGGGCCGCCTGGCGAAACGCGGGGTCCAGGCCATCGGGCCCCCCAATCACCAGCGCTACATCGGTGCCGCCAAGCTGCCACTCTTTCAGGCGATCCGCCAGCGCGGTGGTGCGCAGGCTGGTGCCCCGCTCGTCCAGTGCAACAACGCGAGCACCTTTGGGAATGGCCTCCTCAATACGCTTGCGCTCTGCGGCCACCAGTTGGTCCACCGTTTTAAAGCCGCGTGGCTCCGTCTTGATGGCCTTGAGCTCGACCTTCAGTTCGTGTGGAAAGCGCTTGACGTAGTCCTCCCACGCAGTTTGCGCCCAGTCCGGCACCCGCTGACCGACAGCGACGATGACCAGCCTCATGCGAGAGCTCAGGCTTTACGGGAAGCTGCCTTTTTCGCGGGTGCTTTCTTGGCCGCAGCGGGTTTGGCTGCTGCCTTTTTGGCAACCGTCTTTTTCACTTCGGGCTTGACCACCACGGTCTTCACCGCAGTCTTGGTCGCAGGTTTCGCGGCGGACTTTGCCACCGTCTTGGTTGCCGTGCCTTTTGCAGCAACCGTCTTGGTCGTCGTCTTCTTGGCCGGAGACTTCAGACCGGCCGCCTTCTCAGCCGCCTTCTTGAGTGCAGCCTTGGAGGGGAATGCCTCCTCTACCCCCTTTTTGGCCGCACTCGACCGCCGCATGCTCGGCTCGGCCGTCTTGGCAGACGCTTTTTTGGCTGCAGGCTTGGTGTCTTCGCTGGCCTTGGCCACTACCGGCTTGGCCGCACCAAGCTTCAAGCGCACCGGCTTCTCGCCCCACAGCTCTTCGAGGTGGTAGTACTGCCGGAAATTGGGCTGCATGATGTGCACCACGACCTGGTTGCAATCCACGATGATCCATTCACCGTTGCCCTCGCCTTCTATGCGGGGCTTTGCAAAGCCGGCCTCGCGCACCGCATCACGCACACTGGCAGCAAGTGCCTTGGTCTGGCGGTTGCTGGTACCCGAGGCAATGATCACGCGCTCAAACAAGGCCGACAAATGCTCGGTATCAAACACCACGATGTCTTGTGCCTTGACATCTTCCAAACCATCGACGACGGCACGCTGGAGTTTTTGGGTATTTTTGGCAACGGTGGATGATGTCATCAGTGAGGTCGGTAAAGAAGGTGTTGGTCAATATAACGCGCAACCGGCTCAAAAACCAGAGGGGCAATGCTTTTGCCTGCGGCGACGCGTTGTCGTATGTCGGTGGCGCTCACAGCCATGGCAGGCATCTGGAGCGATAGCGCGCCGGGGATTGTCGCACCCAAGCCCTCGTTATGCGGCTTGGCGGTCGTTGTGGCAGCGCGGCCAGCTACACAAATTATAGCGAGTGAGGGCAATACCTCTGAGGCATGCCAGCTTGGCAGCGCATCGGCCTGGTCTTGCCCAATCACGAGGAAAAAAGCTGCTTGGGGATGCTCTGCATGCAGTTCACGCAACGTGTCGACCGTGTAGCTCGCTCCAGTGCGCAGTGTCTCCCGCGCGTCCACCTGCACTTGGGGTAAGCCCGAAAAAGCGATGGTGACCATGGCCAGTCGGTGGGCGGCGGCAGTCAATGGCCGCGCTTTATGCCACGCGTGGCCGGTTGGAATCACCAGCAGTCTGTCCAGCGCCAATTGGGCAATGGCGGTTTGCGCTAGTGCACGGTGCCCAAGGTGCGGGGGGTCGAAGGCCCCTCCAAACACGCCAATGCGCAATGGCCGTGCGGCGGGCTCGGTCAAACCCAGTCCCGCGCCGTCAGGTAGTAAGCGGTCAGGGCGTCCTCCGGCGAGCCACTGGCGGGGGTCTGCTGATAGGCCCAGGTAGCGTGCGGGGGCATGGACAGCAAGATGGACTCGGTGCGCCCGCCCGACTGCAAACCGAAATGGGTGCCCCGGTCCCACACCAGGTTGAACTCCACATAGCGGCCTCGCCGGTACCACTGAAAATCTCGCTCACGCTGGGTGTAGGCCATCGCCTTGCGGCGTTCCACGATCGGCAGGTAGGCCTGCAAAAACGCATCGCCCACCGACTGCAGCATGGCAAAACTGCGCGCGTGCCCTAGCTCGGAAAAATCGTCAAAGAAGATCCCGCCCACACCGCGTGGTTCGTTGCGGTGCTTGAGGAAAAAATACGTATCGCACCATTGTTTGAAGCGCGGGTATTTGTCCTCTCCAAAATCTGCCAGGGCGTCCTTGCAGGTCTGGTGGAAGTGCACCGCATCCTCCTCAAACCCATAGCACGGTGTCAGGTCCATGCCGCCACCAAACCAGCACACTGTCTCGCCTTGCGGCGTCTGCGCGGCCAGCATGCGCACATTCATGTGTACGGTGGGCACATAGGGGTTGCGCGGGTGAAAGACAAGGGACACGCCCATGGCCTCAAACGGCGCCCCCGCCAACTCTGGGCGGTGCTGCGTCGCGCTAGGTGGCAACCTGGGGCCGCGCACCTGCGAAAAACCGCAACCTGCGCGCTCAAAAACGGCCCCACCTTCGAGGATGCGCGTAATGCCATTGCCTTGCAAAGGCTCGTGCGGCGCTTTGTCCCAGGCATCCGACAAAAACTGGCCGCCATCGACGCCTGCAATGGCGGTGGTGATGCGGTCTTGCAAACCCATCAGGTAGGCGCGCACCTGGGCGGTGCTGGCTGCCGCGTCAGACATGCTCTTGCCCCCCTTTTTGCGACGGGGTTCGCGCGCCCGGCAACCAAGCCACCGGTGACGCGCACTGGGGGTGCTTGCCCCGAACGCCGTGCAGCATGGCCGCCATGCGGGCCATGTCGGCCTGGCGGTCCGTGCCCAAGGTCATGAATCGGGTCACGTCCACCACCTTGCGTCCATAGTCAAAACTCACCACGCCCACTGGCAGGTCCGCCTTGTGCGCCACTTGGTAAAAACCACTGCGCCATCCTTCGGTGTACCGGCGCGTGCCCTCAGGCGACAGGGCCAGCCAGTACAGCTCGCCACGCTGGCGCGCCTGCTGAACCCGCTCGACCACCTGCCCAACCACCCCTTGGGGTGCGTTCCGGTACACCGGAATGCCGCCCAGCCACTGCAACCACCGGCCGAACAGCGGAACCCGGAACAGGCTGTCCTTGGCCCAAAAATGAATCTGTAAACCCAGCGCCCATTTGGCCAGCACGCCCACCACAAAGTCCCAATTGCTGGTGTGGGGGTACACCACCATCACACCCTGCAGGGCGGGCAGCCCCTCAAAGTCCACCCTCCAACCCGCCAGTGCCAGCACCTTGCGCGCCAATGCGCTGCCCCTGGGCGCATAGGGAAGCGGGGCCTTGGCAGCGTCGGACATACGGCTCACCCCTTTACCGCGCGGTAGCCAATGTCCCGGCGGCACTGCATGCCGTCGAAGTGAATCTCGTCCACCACTTGGTAGGCCCGCTGTTGCGCTTGCTTGACGCTATCGGCCAGCGCGGTGACACACAACACACGGCCACCGGCGGTGCGTACCACGCCGTCCTGCAAGGCGGTGCCTGCATGGAACACGGCGGCGTCATCGCTGTCTTTGGGAATGCCGCTGATCGCATCGCCCTTGCGGGGGGTCAGCGGGTAACCGTGGGCCGCAAGCACCACCCCCAAGGCGGTGCGGCGATCCCATTGCAACTCCACGGTGTCCAAACGTCCGTGCGGCCCCGGCTCCGTGGCGGCCAGCAGTACCTCCACCAAATCGGTCTTCAAGCGCATCATGATGGGCTGGGTCTCGGGGTCGCCCATGCGGCAATTGAACTCCAGCGTTTTGGGCTGGCCATGTTTGTCAATCATCAGGCCGGCGTACAAAAAGCCGCTGAACGGGATGCCATCGGCTTCCATGCCTTTGACGGTGGGCAGAATAATTTCGCGCATGGCTTTGGCGTGCACATCCGGCGTGACCACTGGTGCGGGCGAATAGGCACCCATGCCCCCCGTGTTGGGGCCTTGGTCACCGTCTTGCAAGCGCTTGTGGTCCTGGCTGGTGGCCAAGGGCAGCACATTTTTGCCATCCACCATGACGATGAAGCTGGCTTCTTCACCTTCCAAAAACTCCTCAATCACCACACGCGGCACGGCTACCCCATCGGCACCGTCGTTGTGGGCTACACCCAGGGTGTTGTCCAGCAACATGAAGTCGATGGCCTCGTGTGCCTCAGCGACCGTCATGGCCACCACCACGCCCTTGCCTGCGGCCAGGCCGTCGGCCTTGACCACGGTGGGCGCGCCCATTTTGTCCACATAGGCATGCGCGGCCACTGGGTCCGAAAACGTGGCGTATTCGGCAGTAGGAATACCGTGTCGGCGCATAAACGCCTTGCTAAACGCCTTGGAGCTTTCCAGTTGCGCCGCAGCTTGGGTCGGCCCAAAAATGCGCAGGCCGTGCGCGCGAAATTCATCCACCACACCGGCCGCCAAGGGCACCTCGGGACCGACCACGGTCAGGGCAATTTTGTTGTCCTGCGCCCACTGGCGCAGTTGCACCACATCGGTAATGGGCAGGTTTTTGAGACGCACATCAGTCGCTGTGCCACCGTTGCCCGGTGCCACATAGACCATTTGTACTTTGGGAGACTGGGCCAGTTTCCAGGCCAGCGCATGTTCACGGCCACCGCCGCCAATCACGAGTACGTTCATATCAAGAGTTCACAGTGCAGCGTTGTGGAAAATGTCCTGGGTGTCGTCCAAGTCTTCCAGAACGTCCAAGAGTTTTTGCATGCGCTCGGCGTCTTCGCCAGAGAGCTCAATGGTGTTTTCAGCGCGCATGGTCACGGTCGCGATTTCCGCCGTCAGCCCTGCGGCCTCCAAGGCGGCCTTGACGGCCTCGAAATCGGTGGGCGATGTCAGCACTTCAATCGCGCCTTCGTCGTCGGCAATCACGTCTTCTGCACCCGCTTCCAAGGCCACTTCCATCACCTTGTCTTCACTGGTGCCCGGCGCAAAAATCAACTGGCCCACGTGTTTGAACTGGAACGCCACCGAGCCCTCGGTGCCCATATTGCCGCCGTGCTTGCTGAAGGCGTGGCGCACCTCGGCCACGGTGCGCACCTTGTTGTCGGTCATGGTGTCCACGATGATGGCAGCGCCGCCAATGCCGTAGCCCTCGTACCGGATTTCTTCGTAGCTGATGCCGTCCAAGGACCCCGTGGCCTTGTCCACGTTGTACTTCACGCGGTCGGCGGGCATGTTGGCGGCCTTGGCTTTTTCAATGGCCAGGCGCAAACGCGGGTTCATGGCCGGGTCGCCCCCACCTTGCCGGGCCGCTACCGTGATTTCACGAACGATGCGGGTCCAAATCTTGCCTCGCTTCTCGTCCTGGCGCCCCTTTCGGTGCTGAATATTGGCCCATTTGCTATGTCCTGCCACACGAAACCCTTCAAAAATTCGTTACCCTAACCGCCCGATTGTAAGTTGCACGCCCTTGCTCCCCGCCGCGCTGCGGCCTCACCCAAGGGGCCAGTAAACTTGGGTCGGCCCAGCATTTACCCGAGAGACCTCTATGGCTTCCATTCACGACGAGGGCATCCTGATCGCCCAACACTCCGCAGGCACCTCTGCGGTGCAATGTTTTCTGCGGCCTGACAAGGCCAACCGCCATGGCCTGATTACAGGTGCCACGGGCACGGGCAAAACCATCACCTTGCAGAGCTTGGCCGAAGGCTTTTCTGCAATGGGTGTGCCGGTGTTCATGGCTGACGTCAAGGGCGACCTGACTGGTATTTCCCAACCCGGCACCCTCACCACCAAGCTCGCCAAAGTCATCAACGAGCGCGGTTTTGCGGAACCCGCGTTCTCTGCCTTCCCCACCACGCTGTGGGACGTGTTTGGCAAACAAGGCCACCCGGTGCGTGCCACCGTGAGCGACCTGGGCCCCCTGCTGCTGGCCCGCATGCTCAACCTGAACGAGACCCAGGCCGGTGTGCTGCAACTGGTGTTCAAAATTGCGGACGACGACGGCCTGCTCTTGCTCGACATGAAAGACCTGCGCGCCATGTGCCAGGACGTGGGCGACAACGCCGCCAGCTACACCACGGAATACGGCAACATCAGCGCGGCCAGCATTGGTGCCATCCAGCGTGGCCTGATGCAGATCGAAGAGCAAGGTGGCGACCAATTCTTCGGCGAGCCTATGCTCAACATCGAAGATTTCATGCAGACCGACACGCGCCGTGGAACCACCGCTGGTGGCGGCGGCAAAGGGGTGGTCAACATCCTCGCGGCAGACAAGCTCATGCAGTCACCCCGTCTGTACGCCACCTTCCTGCTGTGGATGCTGAGCGAACTTTTCGAGGCTTTGCCCGAGGTAGGCGACCTGGACAAGCCCAAGCTGGTGTTCTTTTTTGACGAGGCCCACCTGCTGTTTGCCGACGCGCCCAAGGTGCTGGTCGAGCGCATTGAGCTGGTGGTGCGCTTAGTGCGCTCTAAGGGCGTGGGCGTGTTTTTCGTAACCCAAAACCCGCTGGACATCCCCGACAGCGTGTTGGCCCAACTGGGCAACCGCGTACAGCACGCCCTGCGCGCGTTCACCCCGCGCGACCAAAAAGCCGTCAAGAGCGCCGCCGACACCATGCGCGCCAACCCCCGCCTGGACGTGGCCACCGCCATCACCGAGCTGGGTGTGGGCGAGGCCCTGGTCAGCCTGATGGACGACAAAGGCCGCCCCTCGCTGACCGAGCGGGTGTTCGTCATTCCACCGGCCAGCCAGATCGGGCCCATCACCCCCGAGCAACGCCAAACATTGATCGCCGAATCCATCGTTGCCGGCGTGTACGAAAAAACGGTGGACCGCGAGTCTGCCTTCGAGGCACTCAAAGGCCGCACGCAAAACCGCGCACCGTCTGCGGCAGAGGACGCGCGCGATGCCACCCCCACAGCGCCCCGCACCCGCGCGGGCCGCGCCACGCCCGCCCCCGAGCCAGAGACAGCACCTGCGGGCGGTGGCATTCTGGACAGCATTGGTGACATGCTGGGTGGCGGTGCCCGCCGTTCGCGCGCCAGCGTGGGCGAGCAACTCATCAAGAGTGCGGCCAGCTCCATAGGCCGCGAAGTCGGCCGCCAAATCATCCGCGGGGTGCTGGGCAGCATCCTGGGCGGCAGCCGCCGATAACCACAAACACCACAAGGAACACACTTATGGTCACCCTCAACCCCGCCGCACGGGCCAACGTCACCCTGATTGACCACCCTTTGGTGCAGCACAAGCTCACCCTGATGCGCAAAAAGGAAGCCAGCACCAGCAGCTTTCGCCGCCTTCTGAATGAATTGGCTGGCCTGATGGTCTACGAAGTCTGCCGCGACATGCCCCTGCAAGACCTGGAGATTGAAACCCCGCTGGAAGCCACCACCGGAAAAGTCATCGATGGCAAAAAGTTGGTCTTTGCCAGCGTGCTGCGCGCGGGCAATGGCATTCTGGACGGCGTACTAAGCGTGGTACCCGGCGCCAGAGTGGGCCATGTGGGTCTGTACCGCGACCCCCAAACCCTGCAGGCGGTGGAGTACTACTTCAAGATGCCCAGCAACATGGAAGAGCGCGATGTGGTGGTGGTAGACCCCATGCTGGCCACGGGCAACTCAGCGGCTGCAGCCGTGACGCGCCTCAAGGCCTGCAAGCCCAAGTCCATCAAGTTTTTGTGCCTATTGACCTGCCCCGAGGGCATCAACACCCTGTACCGCGAACACCCCGACGTGCGCATCTTCACCGCCGCCATTGACCGTGGCCTGAACGACCACGGCTACATCATGCCGGGCCTGGGCGATGCGGGCGACCGCATCTTTGGCACCCAGTAAGCGGCACCGCCATGCTCGACCTGCTCATCCACAACGCCACCCTGCCGGACGGGCGAAGCGCCATGTCGGTGGCGGTGCAAGATGGCCGCATCGCCGACGTCGCCCCAGGGCTCACGCCCGAGGCTGCTCCGGCCCGTACGGTGGTCGATGCAGGCGGCATGCTGCTCAGCAGCCCTTTTGTGGACGCCCATTTCCACATGGACGCCACCCTCAGCCTGGGCGTGCCGCGCCTCAACCAAAGCGGCACGCTGCTGGAGGGCATCGCGCTGTGGGGCGAACTCAAACCGCACCTCACCTTAGAGGCGCTGGTAGAGCGCGCACTCGCCTACTGCGACTGGGCCGTGGCCAACGGCCTGCTGGCCATCCGCAGCCATGTGGATACCAGCGATCCGAGCCTGCTGGTGGTGGAAGCCCTGTTGGCCGTCAAGAAAAAGGTCGCGCACTACATCGACCTGCAGTTGGTGGCCTTTCCGCAAGATGGTGTTTTGAGAAGTCCGGGTGGCCTGAGCACGCTCAAAAGGGCGCTGAGCCTGGGCGTGGACGTGGTGGGCGGCATTCCCCATTTCGAGCGCACCATGGCGGATGGCGCTGCCAGCGTCAAGCTGCTGTGTGAGCTGGCCGCCGAGCAAGGCAAGCTGGTGGACATGCACTGCGACGAGTCCGACGACCCGCTCTCGCGCCACGTTGAGACCCTCGCCTTCGAGACCAACCGCCTGGGCCTGCACGGCCGCGTAACCGGCTCGCACCTGACCTCCATGCACAGCATGGACAACTACTATGTGAGCAAACTGCTGCCCCTGATGGCCGAGGCGCAATTGAGCGTGGTGAGCAACCCACTCATCAACATCACCCTGCAAGGCCGGCACGACACCTACCCCAAACGCCGTGGCATGACCCGCGTGCCCGAACTCATGGCCGCGGGCATGACCGTGGCGTTTGGCCAAGACTGCTGCATGGACCCCTGGTACAGCTTGGGGCAAGGCGACATGCTGGAGGTGGCCGGCATGGGCCTGCATGTGGCGCACATGACCAGCCAGCGCGCCATGCAACTGTGCTTTGACGCCGTCACCACGAACCCTGCGCGTATCCTGCACCTAGAAGGCTATGGCCTTGAAAAAGGCTGCCATGCCGACCTGGTGCTGCTGCAAGCGCAGAACCCCATCGAGGCCATCCGCCTCAAGGCCACCCGCCTGAAGGTATGGCGACGGGGCGCATTGGTGGCGCACACGCCCGCCCGCACAGCAACGCTGAGCTTGCCGGATCGGCCATCCACTACGTCGTTCTTGCATCCCCAATAGGCCAATAGCTGGCATGGATATTTCGCAAGCGGCTAGCAAAAAAATTGCATTCACGATTGCCGCTGCGCAAAGTACTTCGGTTGCGCAGGACATAGCGGCAAACGTTCACACACATCTGCGCTTCGTGGATACTGCGGCGCACCATGGCGTGCAGTGGTTGGTTTTCCCTGAACTCTCACTTACTGGTTACGAGCTGGCTGCGATGCCCGAATTGGTGTTGCACCCCGAGCATGATTCGCTGGCACCCCTGCGCGAAGCGACTCGACGTACCGGTATGGCCATGGATCTACGCGGCAGGCATCCTCACTACCGCCAAGGGGTATGCCGCTGAAGCCCCACTGTGGGCCCACTGTGCCCACAAACACTCCATGACCGTCGTAATTGCCAACCACGGTGGGCCATCCGGCGGCTATGTGTCTGCAGGTGGAAGCGGAATCTGGGGCTCCGATGGCACCCTGATCGCGAAGGCGGCGGGCACGGGGGATTGCCTGATCGTGGCGCGGGCGACCTGAAAAAACAAAATCGCCTGCTTGATCGCACGGTTCGTTGCCTGTCAAGGGAACGTTCACATGAACAAGGAGTATCGGCAAAGAACCAGTGCACCGCAGCGGTTACTGCACACAGTCCCCTTACTGCAGTGCGTTAATCCTGCGGGGTAAGTTGAAGACGAGGCACCTCGAAGCCCATCTCGTTCAGTCTGCCCAGTACCGATCGGTAGACGTCTGCATCCACATGCGGGGTACGCGACAGCACCCACAAATACTCCCTGCGAGGCTCGCTGACGACCGCAAGTTGGTAGTGCGGGTCCAGGTCAACCACCCAATAGTCTCCCCACACACTGGGCAAGAATGACAGCCACGCGGGCGCGAAGCGCACCTTCAGGCGGGGCGAATCGGCGGGGCCCATTTGCCGGGCGGACCCCACTGCTTCGATCGGTTGCCCGCTGGCTGTGTTGCATCGGTTACGCACTTGCACCGCCCCGTCAGCAAGGACCACATACTGCGCCTGAACGTTGCGCACGCAATCAGACTGAAACCGATTGGGGTACTTGGCGACTTCGTACCACGTGCCCACGTAGCGCGCGAGGTCCAGACTTGCAATAGGCTGCAGTGCAGGCGGCTCTGCCGCTGCCGCGCTGCCACCAACGCTCCAAAGAGCCAACCCGATCCAACCCAGTGTTTTGATGTGCATGTACCCAGTATGCAACGCTTGGTGGGGCGCACACCGGTTTTGACTGCGAAGCCCTATGCGCTTGACGGAAAATAGTGACACCTTGGCCGCACTGCGCCGGGCGCTGACATCGACCGATTGACGGGAGGCTCCATGCCACATCACCACTACGCCGACCACTACCAACACCCCGAGGGCCAGGCGCACACCAGGGCTACGCAGCCCGAGCCGCTGCCTGTGTGGGCAGCCCGCCTGGGCTATGCAGGATGGATACCGTTTGCCGCACTGGTCGCCGCCATATGGTGGGCCCCCCCCGAGTACCGCGCATCTGCGGCATCTGCTCTGCGCATGTATGGCGCGGTGATCGCGAGTTTTCTGGGGGCCATTCACTGGGGCTTGGCCATGCGCGCGCCGTTGACAGCCCAGCCCGGCCCCTTTGTGTGGGGTGTTTTCCCGAGTGTGGTGGCCTGGCTGGCTACGCTGTTGCCGCTGTCGCAGGGGCTGGTCACCCTGGCACTGTTGCTGGGCATGTGCCTGGCGGTGGACAGGCGCAGTTACCCCGCTTACGGTCTGGGCGCGTGGCTGCCCATGCGACTGCGCCTCACGCTGGGGGCGGGTTTGTGTTTGTTTGCGGGGGGCATCGGCATTTAAGCCCCCCGGAATGGACGGCGGACACGTACCGCCGTCGCCCACTGGGATTTACTGCTCGACGAATGCGCGCTCCACCACGTAGTCGCCGGGCGTGGTGGTGTTGCCTTCCTTGAAGCCCTTGGCATCCAGGATTTCGCGCATGTCTTTGTTCAGGCCGGGGCTGCCGCAGATCATGATGCGGTCGGTCGCCGGGTCCAGTGGTGGCAGCCCCAAATCTGCAGGCAATTTACCAGACTCGATCAGGGTGGTGATGCGGCCCTGGTGCTCAAAAGCCTCACGGGTCACTGTGGGGTAGTACAGCATTTGCTTGCTGACCATTTCACCCAAAAACTCGTGCTGGGGCAGCTCGTTTTTGAAGTAGTCGTAGTAGGCCAGCTCTTTCACCTCGCGCACGCCGTGAACCACAATGACCTTCTCGTATTTTTCATACGTTTCGGGGTCGCGCGCCACACTCAGGAAAGGCGCCAGACCGGTGCCGCTGCCCAAGAGGTACAGGTTTTTGCCGGGCAACAGGTAGTCGATCAGCAAGGTGCCGGTGGGCTTGCGGCCCACCACAATCTTGTCGCCCACCTTGATGTGCTGGAGCTTGGAAGTCAAAGGACCGTCCTGCACCTTGATGCTCAAAAATTCGAGGTGTTCTTCGTAGTTGGCGCTGACAATGGAATACGCGCGCAGCAGCGGCTTGCCGTTGTCTTGCATCAAGCCAATCATGGTGAAGTGACCGTTGGAAAAGCGCAGCGCAGGGTCACGCGTGGTGGTGAAGCTGAACAAACGATCTGTCCAGTGGTGTACGCTTAAAACTGTTTCTTCCAGAAATGCACTCATGGGGGCCTTGCTTGAGGGTCAGACTGTGGAGCACCGCACAGGCCATAAAGGCCTAGGGCGAAACCCTATATTGTAAAACTTCATACCCCTGAAGCCCGTTATATCGATATTGATTTGAGTCATGAGCCAGCACTTGTCTACTCCCGCTGAATCCGCCACCGCTCCGCTGCTGGTTGCCTGCCTGTGTGCCCAATGGTGCGGCACTTGCAAGGACTACCAGCCCCTGTTCACCGCGCTGCAGGC
>JARXAM010000005.1 GCA_029865845.1 Rhodoferax sp.
GGTGGACAAGCAAAACGCTGGCGACAAGCTCTACACGCCCATGGTGGGCAACTTCAAGGGCGCGGCCTATCAGGCGGCAACCGAGCTGGTGTTCAAGGGGCTGGCGCAGCCTAGTGGGTATACCGAGCCGCTGTTGCATGCTTGGAGGCTGAAGGTGAAGGCGGCGGCGTAAGCTACTGATTCAGTAGCTGCTTGCGGATGTTAAACAGAGGCTGCAAACTGCCATCCCGCGCACTGCGAGAATCAGAAACCGAGAAGCAAGCCGAACTGGACAACAGCGCCCTGGGCGGGGGCTGTTCCTAGGTGCCCGACATCAACGGCTCTGGCCGCACAAAACTTGCCACACTCAAGGCGCGTTGCCACTGAAGAAAGCGATGCGCTCCGCATCGGCGGGATGGGAGGCGAACGCAATGCCCAGCCACGCCATCGCCTTGGCGGCCCGTTGTTCCGCCTCCTCGCCAGCGGCGTCGCGCGGAACGGGCGCGGGGGCCGAGTGGCGCCTGGCCTCCAAACGCGCAAACAAGGTCACCATGGCCTTGGGTGGTATGCCCGCTGTGCGCAAAACCTGCAGGGCATGGGCATCGGCCTCGCGCTCTGCCTGCCGCGAGTAGTGCGCCTGCCCCACCAAGGCCGGTAGTGTGGCCAGTGCGGTGCTGAAGTCACCCAGCAGCAGGCTGGTCATGGTGCCCAAGGCAGACACCTGGACCAGCATACGCAAGCCATGGCGGTGTTTGACGTGGCCCAGCTCGTGGGCCAACACGGCGGTCAGCACCTCGGTATCTCCGTCCACCAGGGACACCATGTCGTCGGTCATGAGGATGGTGCCCCCCGGAAGCGCCAGGGCATTGGGGCCTATGCTGCTTTTGCGAAACTGCACATTCCACCGGGGGACATCATCTGGCGGCAGCACGCTGAGCGCGTTCGCAAAGGCTGCACGTATGGCATCTTGCTGCTGCGACGCCAGCGTGCTGGGCTCCATCAGCGCCTTGTCCAGCGCATGCAACGCGCTGTCGCCAATGGCCTCATCCACCGTGTGCGGTGTCTGGGCGACCACTGCGTGCGCAACCATGGGCAGGCCCCAGCGGTAGATAGCTCCCAGTACCAGCACCAGCGTCAGCACCGTGGCGAGCACCCAGCGCCAGCTTTGTTGCAGCACCACCAGCCGGGGCTCTCGCAGGCCGGCAGCGTTGCACCAGGCATCCCAGGCGGCAAGGTCTGCACATTGCAGCATGCCGCCATCGGGCAAGTCCGCCATTCGTTGGCCGTGGCGCGTGCGTTCCGGCCAGCGCACCTGCCGTACTGGCACCACCAGGCTGCCATGTGCCTGGCAGATGTGCAGGTCTGCACCCACTATGCGCAGTGTTACCGGCCGCGCCAGCGCGCTTTGGCCATCGAAATAGGTGGCCTGCAGGACAGGTGACATGGGCGCCATAGAGATTACAAGCCGAGGTCTATACCCAGGAAATCCCCCGTGGCTTCTCCAAGGGTTTGGCCTTCGCGCCCATGCCCATGTGCCAGCAGGTCGGCCGGTTCCAACTGGGTCGTGATGTCCATGGCTGCCAGGCGCAGGCGCGCCATGGCAACGGCGGCAAAAGGCCAGTACAGGCCCAACGTCAGCAGCATGAGTAGCCAATTCTTGAGCGTCAGCGCCGCCATCTTGCGAGCACGCAACGCGCTGTGAAACTGCAGATGGGCGCTGCGGGTGCCGTTCCAGACCAGGTTCTGGAACCGCGCTATTGCGTAGGGCTGGATGGCAGAAAAAGCCACGATGCCCACAAGCACAGTCGCCATGCTGACCAGCACGGCACCCACGGGCCCTTTGGCGGCTGTGGCACTTGCCATGACCGCGACGCCTATCCCCCACACGACTGCGGCCACAAGCAGCAACACGTACGCGAGCACTGCAATGCCCACGACTTTGAGCGCCAAGCTGTACAGGCGTCTTGCCTTCACCGTGAACTGGCTGGTTTCGGTGCTGAAGTGGTAATGGCGGTGCTGGTAGTTCTTGAGGTTCCACATCAGCCAGGGGGTGATGACCAGCGCCAACAGCATCACCAGACCAAACACCGCCAGCCATGGGCCGCTGGGGGGATGGGCCGGGTCATGGCTCTGCAGTTCGGGCAGCGCCAGCACCAGGCCCAATATCACCACACCCGGTATGAACAGCGGCAAGCATGCTTTGTAGGCATCTGCCGTGCTGCCGCCAAATCTAAACCGCAGGCCACGCCAGCTTGTGTTAGCCAAGCGAAATTGCATGGACGCCTTGAATAGCGCGGGCCACAAGCCGGCAATAACCAAAAAGGCTAGGTAGCCTGCGGCGGAGGACAGCCTTCCAGCCACGGAATACAGGCCAAAAAACGCCGCCATGACGGCGAACCCCTTGAACATCTTCCACCCATCGCCATGGAAGCCCAGCGGTGCACCGTCGACCACCGTATTGCCATAAAAGTAGCGCAGTTTGCGCACCTTGGCCCAGGGAAAGTACAGCCCCAGCGTCACCAGGATCAGGAGCACATTGACGATCCAGATGCGAAAGTACTCGCTGCCCGAGCCGGTAAAGCACACCCCCAGGGTGCGCGGCACAACAACCATGGGCGTAGGTGCTGGTGCAAGAGTGGGGCTGACTTCGGCGCTCGCACCGGCTTGTGGGTACGGTGTGGACATGGGCTCCTCCTTGACGGTGTTCTGCAGGCAGCCCGACGCGGCGACCTGGGCGGCGCGAATGATAGCCGCCAGCCGAGGCGCGTCAGCAGGCAAGACGGGACGGCCCGCGTTTGCCACAGAGTTCATGGTGCGCATCCATTTGCTGCAGCAACGCTTTGGGCACTCGGACCCGACCATGGAAAAGGTCGCAGTCCGACGAGAGCACCATATTGCGTTTTCGTCACATGCTCGAGGAACACCCGTTGGGCCAGCAGGTATTGGCCGGTGTCAACACCAAACTGATGGATCGCGGCCTGTGCCCCTGGGACGCTTTGGCGCAAAGCAACGCACGAATCACCGGTGTGCGCAGCCAGCGCTATTCCAGCGGCAGCACGGGAATGCACAACTCGCAGCACATCACACCGGTAGCAGCGTCGTAACGTGCACGGGGAGGCATGTGCTCGAACAGTGGGCGACCGTCCAACGCCATGCCGCTGGCAGGCAGCCAGTCGCGCAGCAACTCCGTCCAGGCCACGGTGAGCTGCGGCACCGTCCCCTCGAATGCGGCTACCGCATAGCGGCCACCAGGCAGCGTGGCAATGGAGGCAGGGCTGCGCGCCACAAACTCATCGGGAACTTGCACCATGGCGTCATAGCGGCAATGCGGCCAGGTCGATGTCACCGGCCAAATGGGTGTCGATGTAGTCCATCACCCGGTTCATGCGCTGGGTGTATTCGGTGCGGGATCGCCGGGCGGCTGCGGTGGCTTGCATGCGCGCTCCTAAGCAGACCAGTGGCCAAACGGCAGCGTAGCCAGGTTGGAGTTGAAATAGCGTGGGTCGTGCGTCACCTCTGCGCCCAGCCACGCGGGGCGCTCGAACGCCTCGTCCTCGGATGCCAGCTCCAGCTCGGCCACCACCAGCCCGGCGTTGTCGCCAGCAAACTCGTCCACCTCCCAGCGGTGCCCGGCATGCCACACGATGAAGCGGGTTTTCTCTACCAGGGGCCCGTCGCACAGCGCCAACAGGGCCTGCGCATCGTCCAGCGGCACGGGGTATTCAAACTCGGCCCGGGTCGCACCAACGCTTGGGCCCTTGATGGTGAGAAAGGCCGCTCCACCCGCAATGCGTACCCGCACCGTGCGCGCCTTGTCCCGGTTGAGGTAGCCCTGCCGGTACTGCACGCCACCTTCGTTGCGCCAGGCATCGCCCTTCACCAAAAACTTGCGTTCAATTTCTATTGCCACTGCCAACTCCTGTGTGTGCATGCGCGGGGCTCGGGCTGACTACACTGTTGCACCATGGTTCCCAGCAGCCCCCCTACCGTCAACCCGCAAGTGTGCCCTGTGTGTGGCAATGCCAATCAGTGCGCCCTCGTATTAGAACGGCGCACCGGCGAGCCACAGGGCCCCTGCTGGTGCATGGCGATGTCCTTCCAGGCCGAGGTGCTGGAGCGTGTTCCCCCGCAGGCGGTCGGCGTGGCTTGCCTCTGCGCAGCGTGTGCCGCCCATTCCAGCGGCACAATGGCGGCATGACCAGCCTGCCCCCCTTTATCGCCCCCGCCCGCTTTACCGACCCTGCGGCCGCACTGGCCCAGGTGCATGCCATCTACGACCAAAGCATCAGCCATTTGCGCCAGGCCATGCAGCGATTTGTGGCCGGTGAAGAGTTGGGCGGCCATGTGCGCGCCTGCTACCCGCTGGTGCGCATCCACACCGATACCGTGTCGCGAAAGGCAGCGGCCGACATTGCCTGCCTGAGCTACGGTTTTGTGGCCGGCCCAGGCCGTTTTGAGACCACGCTCACCCGCCCCGACCTGTACCACCGCTACTACCTGGAACAGTTCCGCTTGCTGCTACAAAACCACGGCGGCGAGATTGAGGTGGCCACCAGCAACCAGCCGATTCCAGTGCACTTTTCGTTCGCCGAGCACGACCATGTAGAGGGCCAAATGAGCGCCGAGCGACGCACCCTGATGCGCGATGTGTTCGACCTGCCTGACCTGGCCGCCATGGACGACGGCATTGCCAACGGCACCTACGAGCCCCGCCCTGGCGAGCCCCTGCCGCTGGCGCTGTTCACCGCGCCACGCATGGACTATTCGCTGCACCGCCTGCGCCACTACACCGGCACCGGCCCGGAGCATTTCCAGAACTTTGTGCTCTTCACCAACTACCAGTTCTACATCGACGAGTTCATTGCACTGGGCCGCAAAGCTATGCAAGACCCGCACAGTGAATACATCGCCTTTGTAGAGCCCGGCAACATGGTTACGCGCCGGGTGGGTCTGCCCACAGAGGCCGCAGATGCGCTGGGCAAAGAACCGCCGCGACTGCCCCAGATGCCGGGCTACCACCTGGTGCGTGCGGACAACGCCGGCATCACCATGGTGAACATTGGCGTGGGCCCGGCCAACGCCAAAAACATCACTGACCACATTGCGGTGCTGCGACCGCATGCCTGGATCATGCTGGGCCACTGCGCGGGCTTGCGCAACAGCCAGCAACTGGGCGACTACGTGCTGGCCCACGGCTATGTGCGCGAAGACCATGTGCTGGACGAGGAGCTGCCGCTGTGGGTGCCGATTCCGGCGTTAGCCGAAATTCAGGTCGCGCTGGAGCAAGCCGTGGCAGACGTGACCCAAGTGAGTGGCAGCGCACTCAAGAGCATCATGCGCACCGGCACTGTGGCCAGCACCGACAACCGCAACTGGGAGTTGCTGCCCGACAACCAACCCCAACGCCGCTTCAGCCAAAGCCGCGCCGTGGCGCTGGACATGGAAAGCGCCACCATCGCAGCCAATGGCTTTCGCTTTCGGGTGCCCTACGGCACGCTGCTGTGTGTGAGCGACAAACCGCTGCATGGCGAGATCAAGCTGCCCGGCATGGCCAACCACTTTTACCGTGAACGGGTAGACCAACACCTGCGCATCGGCATCCGCGCCCTGGAGCTGCTGCGCTCGCAGGGTATTGACCAGTTGCACAGCCGCAAGCTGCGCAGTTTTGCAGAAGTGGCGTTTCAATGATGACAAGCCCGAACCTCCCCTTTTTCGAAGTCGCGCACCTGCACAAACGCTACGGCGATGCCGAGGTCGTCAAAGACCTGTCCTTTGGCATCGCGCCGGGCGAATGCCTGGGCGTGATCGGGCCCAACGGGGCAGGCAAGACCACCACCATCCGCATGTGCCTGGGCCACACCCTGCCCGACGGCGGCACCATTACCGCCATGGGCTTGCAGATGCCGCATGACGCCATGGCCATCAAAGCGCAACTGGGCGTAGTAACCCAGTTCGACTCGCTGGACCCCGACTTCACCTGCGCCGAAAACCTGCTGGTCTATGGCCGTTACTTTGGCATGAAAGACGCCGCCATCCGGGCAAGGATTCCACAACTGCTGGAGTTTGCCGCCCTCACCCACAAGGCGGGTGCCAAGCCGGGCGAACTGTCGGGTGGCATGCGCCGCCGCCTCAGCTTGGCCCGCGCCCTGGTAAATGACCCCAAGTTGCTACTGCTGGACGAGCCCACCACCGGCCTGGACCCGCAAGCCCGCCACCTGATGTGGGAGCGCTTGCAGGTATTGCTGCAACAGGGCAAGTCGATCCTGCTCACCACCCATTTCATGGACGAGGCCGAGCGCTTGTGCAACCGGTTGCTGGTGCTGGACCATGGCAAAAAGATTGCCGAGGGCACTCCGCGCGACCTGATTGCCGCCCACCTGGAGCCCGATGTGGTGGAGGTGTTTGGCGTCGGTGCCCATGCGCTGGTAGACAGCCCCTTGCGTCATCTTGCGGCGCGGGTCGAGGTGAGCGGCGAGACCGTCTTTTTCTACACCCAGGATTCCGCGCCGCTGCTGCAGGCACTTAGCACCTACCCCCAGTTGCGCACCCTGCACCGCCCAGCCAACCTGGAAGACTTGTTTTTGAAATTGACCGGACGCCAGATCCGCGAGGACGCCTGACATGAGCACCCCCACCACCGCCCCGCTTCCGAAACCCCAGAGCATTTGGCGTGCGCCCGAGCTGTCCCTGCGCTTCTGGCCCGTGTTTTTGCGCAACCTGCTGGTCTGGCGCAAGCTGGCCATTCCCAGCCTGGTGGGCAATATTGCCGAGCCCTTGATGTGGCTGGTCGCGTTTGGCTACGGCATGGGCGCGCTGGTGGGGCAGATCACGGTGAATGGGCAACAGGTGCCCTACATCCTGTTTCTGGCCAGCGGCTCCATTTGCATGAGCGCCATGCAGTCGGCCTCGTTTGAGGCGCTCTATTCGGCCTTTAGCCGCATGCATGTGCAAAAGACCTGGGACAGCATCATGAACGCCCCCGTCAGCTTGGACAACGTGGTGCTGGCAGAGATGCTGTGGGCGGCCTTCAAATCCTTGTTTACCGTGACCGCCATTCTGGGCGTGATGCTGGTGTTGGGCATCAGCCACAGCCCCAAACTGCTGGTCGCTTGGCCTATTCTGTTGGGCGTGGGCATCACCTTTAGCTGCATCGCGCTGATCTTCAATGCGCTGGCCAAGGGCTACGACTTTTTTACCTACTACTTCACGCTGTTTCTCACGCCCATGATGTTCTTGAGTGGGGTGTTTTTTCCGTTGGAGCAGCTTCCCAGCGCGGTACGCCTGGTGGCCGATTGGTTGCCGCTGTCCAACGCTGTGGCGGTGGTGCGTCCCTTGTTCATGGACCAATGGCCCACGGACGCAGCCCGTCACTTGGGGGTGTTGCTGGCGTATGCCGTGGGGGCATTTTGGGTGGCTCTGGCGTTGACGCGCAAGCGCTTTGCCAAATAAGGTCCCGGCGGTATGAGCGCACCCTGCGCGCCCTAGGCGCAGCCGGTGAAGCGCCCCCACGGATGGCCTGTTCAAGTGGGGAATTCCCGCACAAAGTTATTTATTTGTAAATTGTTTAATCATATATGATTGAAACATTGGCATAGCCACGGGCATCGCACCGCATTGGCGGATTGGGCGTGCGCGCCGCGCACCGTGGACGACGAGCCTCAACGCATTGATTTTTAACTTCTGGAGCATCCTATGTCTGAACTTTTCAATGCGACCGATCTGGTCGTGCCGTTTGAGCGCTTGCGCATGACGGACGTGGAATCGGTGGGCGGTAAGAACGCCAGTCTGGGGGAGATGATCTCCCAGCTCCCGCAAGGCGTGCGGGTACCCACCGGCTTTGCCACCACGGCCCACGCATTCCGCCAGTTTTTGGCCCACGACGGCTTGGCCGACAAGATCAGCGCCAAGCTCCAGCAC
>JARXAM010000072.1 GCA_029865845.1 Rhodoferax sp.
GGCGTCGTTGTAGCCGGGGATGGTGTTGACCTTGGCCTCCAAGGCCAGCTTCTTGGAGGCGATCTTGTCGCCCATGGCCGCAATGGAATGTGCCTTGGGGCCGATGAAGGCAATACCCTCATCTTCGCAACGCTTGGCAAATGCTTCGTTTTCGCTCAAAAAGCCGTAACCGGGGTGCACCGCTTGCGCGCCGGTTTGTTTGCAAGCGGCGATGATTTTTTCAGCCTGCAAATAGCTCTCGCGGCTGGGTGCGGGGCCGATGTGGACGGCCTCATCAGCCAGCGCCACATGGCGCGCATCTTTGTCGGCGTCCGAGTAAACGGCAACCGTTTGGATGCCCATTTTTTTGGCAGTAGCAATCACGCGGCAGGCGATTTCGCCACGGTTGGCGATCAGGATTTTGGTGAACATGTCTAGTCTCCTATTCGGGAATCAGTTTTTGTGCTTTGCGCAGCGGCGTGAAGTGCCACCAAGGCTGCGCCGGTCCGCCATTCATGAAGTCTTTGGCTGCCAGAAAAGTGTCGAGGACGCAGGGGTCATGCCGCTGGCCCATGGACGTGCGCAAGGCCTCGTAGGTGGCAATGGGGTCCATGGCCGCCACATCGGCAGGCGTATTGACGCCCAAACCACGCAAGTCTCCGGCGATAGACTTTCCGATATTCGGAATATCCGTCAACACGCGAGCCAGTGAAGCATGCGCAGCCTTAGGCATAACAACCCTTAAGGATCGGGCTGCCTGGGCGTTTTGCGCAGGTCAAGGAGGAGCGCGCAGCGCGGGGGACACGGAGCAAAACGTCCGGGCAGTCCGATCCTGCGAGAGAGTCAAAGCTACGCATACTCACCTCAGAGCGGAATGTTGCCGTGCTTGCGCCACGGGTTGTCCAGCTTTTTGTCCTTGAGCATCACCAGCGAGCGGCAGATGCGCTTACGGGTTTCACTCGGCAGGATCACGTCGTCAATAAACCCACGTGCGCCCGCCACAAAGGGGTTGGCAAAGCGGGCTTTGTACTCGGCTTCTTTCGCCGCCAATTTCTCAGGGTCGCCCTTGTCCTCACGGAAGATGATTTCCACCGCGCCCTTGGCACCCATCACCGCAATCTCGGCGTGGGGCCACGCCAGGTTGACGTCGCCGCGCAGATGCTTGGAGGCCATCACGTCATACGCACCGCCGTAGGCCTTGCGGGTGATGACGGTGATCTTGGGCACGGTGCACTCGGCGTAGGCATAGAGCAGCTTGGCACCGTGCTTGATGATGCCGCCATACTCTTGGCTGGTGCCGGGCATGAAGCCGGGCACGTCCACAAACGTGACGACGGGGATATTGAACGCATCGCAAAAGCGCACAAAGCGCGCGGCCTTGATGGAGCTCTTGATGTCTAGGCAACCTGCCAGCACCAGCGGCTGGTTGGCCACGATGCCGATGGTTTGGCCGTCCATGCGCGCAAAGCCAATGATGATGTTTTTGGCGTACTCGGGCTGCAGCTCGAAAAAGTCGCCATCGTCCACGGTTTTGACGATCAGCTCCTTCATGTCGTAGGGCTTGTTGGGGTTGTCGGGCACCAGGGTGTCCAGGCTCAGGTCTTTGCGGTCTATGGGGTCGCCGCTCTTGCGCACCGGTGCCTTTTCCCGGTTACTCAAGGGCAGGTAGTTGTAGAGGCGGCGCAGCATCAAGAGCGCCTCCACATCGTTCTCAAACGCAAGGTCGGCCACGCCGCTCTTGGTGGTGTGGGTGAGTGCGCCCCCCAGCTCTTCGGCGCTCACTTCTTCATGCGTCACGGTCTTCACCACGTCAGGGCCGGTCACAAACATGTATGCGCTGTCCTTCACCATGAAGATGAAGTCCGTGAGTGCCGGTGAATAAACCGCGCCGCCCGCCGACGGGCCCATGATCATGCTGATTTGCGGAACCACCCCGCTGGCCATGACATTGCGCTGGAACACCTCGGCATAGCCACCCAGCGACGCCACGCCCTCCTGGATGCGCGCACCGCCCGAATCATTGAGGCCGATCACGGGCGCGCCGACCTTCATCGCCTGGTCCATCACCTTGCAGATTTTTTCTGCATGCGTTTCTGATAGCGCACCGCCGTAGACCGTGAAGTCTTGGCTGAACACAAACACCAAACGGCCGTTGATCATTCCGTAGCCGGTCACCACGCCATCGCCGGGGATTTTTTGCTCGGCCATGCCGAAGTCCACGCAGCGGTGTTCGACAAACATGTCCCACTCTTCAAACGTGCCTTCGTCCAGCAAAATCTCCAGCCGCTCGCGCGCAGTGAGCTTGCCTTTGCTGTGCTGGGCGTCGATGCGCTTTTGCCCGCCACCGAGTCGCGCGAGTTCGCGCTTGGCTTCCAGTTGTTGGAGGATGTCTTGCATAGTGTTCTCTTTCTAGTTGACCTAAATTTCCGTTCGTCCGGAGCCCGTCCAAGGGCTTGTAATGGTGTTCATATGGGCATCTACAGGCTCAGTCCGTAAGGTAGGGGTTTCGCTCGCCGCGAGCAGATGCCGTGCTGCGGTGCTGGCGGCCATCAGGCCTGACCGCACGGCAGTGGTGAGTGGCGGCAGTTGCTCGCGCACAGCGGGGTTGTTTTTAAAGGACTGCTTCAGGTCCGCATCAATGCGCTCCCACATCCACGCCAAGGCCTGGTTCTGGCGGCGCTGGCTAAACAGGCCGTTGGCGGTTTGCAGGGTCTGGAATTCGCACACGGCTTTCCAAAAGGTGTCCACGCCTGTACCGTGCAAGGCGCTGAGCGAAATGACTTTGGGGCTCCACAATTGCATTCGGGCTGAGCTTGTCGACGCCTTCGACCCTTCGACAAGCTCAGCGTAAACGGATGCTGAGCCATGCATACCCAGCAGCCGCAAGCTAGATGTGATCACGGCTTGTGCACGTGTCGCAGCGTCAGCGTCGATATCGGCCTTGTTAATGACCACCAAATCGGCCAGCTCCATCACGCCCTTCTTGATCGCCTGCAGGTCATCACCCGCATTGGGCAGTTGCATCAGCACAAACATATCGGTCATGCCCTGCACGGCGGTCTCGCTCTGGCCCACGCCGACGGTCTCGACGATCACGATGTCGTAGCCCGCCGCCTCGCAGACCAGCATGGCCTCGCGCGTTTTCTCGGCCACACCGCCCAGAGTGCCGCTGGACGGGCTGGGGCGGATGTAGGCTTTCTCGTGCATCGAGAGCTTTTCCATGCGCGTTTTGTCGCCCAATATCGAGCCACCGGACACCGCACTGGAAGGGTCAATCGTCAACACCGCCACGCGGTGACCCTGGGCTATCAGGTACAAGCCCAGCGCCTCAATGAATGTGCTCTTGCCCACGCCAGGCACGCCGCTGATACCCAGGCGCAGCGACTTGCCGGTGTGCGGCAGCAAGGCTGTCAACAGTTCATCGGCCTGCGCACGGTGGTCCACGCGAGTGGACTCCAGCAAGGTGATGGCTTTGGCGACGGCACGGCGCTGTTGCGCGGAGCTATCGGTAGCCAACAAAGCGCTAAGCATGTTCGGGAGCAGCATTCAGCAATCCTGTTATTTGAATTGCTCAAAGAACGCCAAATCAATATCGAAGACTGTGCGTGGTTTCAATCCCAACTCATAGCGCTTGAACATCTCGAAAAGCTTTTCACCGTCCACCAACTCGATGGGTGCGGTACCCGGGCGCTCTGCTTTTGCTCTCGCGCTACTGGTAAATGTGCTGGTCGTCAAAAAGATACCCTTTTCAGCCCGACCGGCCATTGCCCCGCGAAGGTCACGGATTTCTTTGGGTGGCACCGAACCTTCCCACTTCTTGCATTGGAAAACGACGTTGAAACTCACCAAATCGTTTAGCTGCAAAACGCCGACTCCGTCGATGCCCCCATCATTGGAGCGCCCTGTAACAGAAACCCTTTCAAACCCTGCCTCACGCAACAGGCGCATGCTCAATCGCTCAAATCCGTTGGGAGAAAGGTCCTTCACTACGCTCAAAAAACTTTGAAGACTGGCATCCTCGTCGGCTTGGGGTGTGTCCTCAGGCTTATCCTCGCTATCCGGAGCCCCATCTGTGGCGGGGACCGGTGGCTTTATCAAGGCAGCTCGCTTGCGAACCTGCTCTAGAAAAATTTCGCGCGCTGTTTTGGCATCCAACTGCGTATCGCGCCCTTTCGGCGTCAATGTCCAAACGCCACGCTTACCAGAGTCAATCAATCCTTCCCATACCAGGTATTGCCTGGCCCAATGGACCTGGTTGTAGAAACGCTCTTGCCCCGAACTCAGTACCTCGTTGCGCAGCGCCTCTGGTACCTTCTCAATTTCAGCAATGCGCTCCAATGCCTCTCGCGGAGCAGCCGACCCACCAAGATCTTTCAGCGCCTGCAGCAGTGGTGCAAACCAACGCACAAACTCTGATTGCTTATTTTTTTGCTTTTGGTCAGCCCCGTATCCCTCTCCCTTTTTAGTCTTCATCTTCGTCATCCAATCTGGGCTAGCACGCCCAGTTCTCCAGCTTCAAGCCTTCAACGCGCTCGAACTCGCGGGTGTTGTTGGTAACCATCGTTGCATCCAAGGCAAGGGCATGACAAGCCAGCAACAAGTCCCTCTCACCTATACGTTGGCCCTTGGCTTCAAGCGCTTTGCGCACATTGCCGTACACCCAAGCCGCATCCTGACCCCAATCAACGATAGGAAACTTTGACAGGAAGTTCTCCAGCTTTGCCTGCGAATCCGGACGCGTGCTTTTTGCAACGCCAAACGCCAACTCAGCCACCGTCACTGCAGAGATGGCCAAAGACTCACGCCCCGCCCGAATCAGCCTCTGCAACACCTGCGCAGGTTGCTGGTTGATGATGTAGATGCAAATATTCGTGTCCAGCAAGTAAATCATGGCAATAGTGGCTCGCGCTCAGTCTGCGCCCATTCTTCAGCGCGCTCTAGCTGCATGTCTGGCCCAAACGCGGCAATTGCGTCGGCCAGCTGCTGTGCCCATGTGGCCTCGTCAAGCTTGGGCCGCAAGATGACGGCGTCGCCATGCCGCTCAATGGTGACTTCCTTGGTGGAAAACCGAAACGCTTTAGGCAGGCGCACGGCTTGGCTGCGTCCGGTGGTAAATATCTTGGCAGTGTCAATGGTGAGTGCGGTCATACAAGCCTTCTTTGATATGTATCAAAAATACATATCAAATGTAATTTACGGAGCAGCCTTTGTCAAAGCCAACTCAATTTGGCTCAGCACATCACGTGCGCTCACCGGAATCGGCGTGCCCGGCCCGTAAATGCCCTTGACGCCTGCGGCGTACAAAAAGTCGTAGTCCTGGCGCGGAATCACGCCGCCCACGAAGACGATGATGTCGTCCGCGCCCTGCTTCTTCAGCTCGGCAATGATGGCGGGCACCAGCGTCTTGTGGCCTGCGGCGAGCGTCGAGACGCCCACGGCGTGCACGTCGTTTTCAATCGCCTGGCGGGCGCATTCTTCAGGGGTTTGGAACAGCGGGCCCATGTCCACGTCAAAGCCAAGGTCGGCAAACGCGGTGGCGACCACCTTGGCACCACGGTCATGGCCGTCCTGGCCGAGCTTGCTGATCATCACGCGGGGGCGGCGGCCTTGTTTGTCGGCAAAGCCAGCGATGTCGGCCTTCAGTGCGTTCCAGTACTCCATGGTGTCTCCGTGGCTCCCGTCTTTGGCGCTGTCGTAGGCGGCGGCGTACACACCCGACACCTTGTGGGTATCGGCGCGGTGGCGGCCAAAGGCTTTCTCCAGCGCGTCGCTCACCTCGCCCACCGTTGCGCGCAGGCGTATCGCCTGGATGCTCAGGTCCAGCAGGTTGCCTGCGCCGCTGGCGGTGCCTTCTGAACCAGCACTCTGTGCTGCAGAAGTGAGAGCGGCCAGCGCACGTTCCACGGCCGCAGTATCGCGTTGCGCCTTGATGGTTTTAAGGCGGGCGATCTGGCTTTCGCGCACCGCCACGTTGTCAATATCGCGCGCCTCGATCACGTCCTCGGTCTTGAGCTTGTATTTGTTGACGCCCACGATCACGTCCTGTCCGCTGTCGATGCGCGCCTGCTTGTCGGCAGCGGCGGCTTCGATCTTCAGCTTGGCCCAGCCGCTGTCCACGGCCTTGGTCATGCCGCCCATGGCTTCGACTTCTTCGATGATGGTCCACGCTGCGTCTGCCATGTCCTGCGTCAGCTTTTCCATCATGTAGCTGCCCGCCCACGGGTCGATCACATTGGTGATGTGCGTCTCTTCCTGGATGATGAGCTGCGTATTGCGGGCGATGCGCGCGCTGAACTCGGTGGGCAGCGCGATGGCTTCGTCAAAGCTGTTGGTGTGCAGGCTCTGCGTGCCGCCAAACACGGCAGCCATCGCCTCGATGGTGGTGCGCACCACGTTGTTGTAAGGGTCCTGCTCGGTCAGGCTCCAGCCGCTGGTCTGGCAGTGCGTGCGCAGCATCAGGCTCTTAGGCGCCTTGGCGTCAAAGCCCTTCATGATGCGGCACCACAGCAGGCGCGCCGCGCGCATCTTGGCCACTTCCAGATAGAAGTTCATGCCAATCGCCCAGAAGAATGAGAGGCGCCCGGCGAAATCGTCCACATCCAGCCCGGTGGCAATCGCCGTCTTCACATACTCCTTGCCGTCGGCCAGCGTGAAGGCCAACTCCAGCGCCTGGTTGGCGCCCGCCTCCTGCATGTGATAGCCCGAGATGCTGATCGAGTTGAACTTGGGCATGTTCTTGGCCGTGTAGCCAATGATGTCGCCAATGATGCGCATGCTGGGCGCGGGCGGGTAGATGTAGGTGTTGCGCACCATGAACTCTTTCAGAATGTCGTTCTGAATCGTTCCCGAAAGCTGGTCTTGCGACACGCCCTGCTCTTCGGCCGCCACCACGTAACCCGCCAGCACCGGCAACACCGCGCCGTTCATCGTCATCGAGACCGACACCTTGTCCAGCGGAATCTGGTCAAACAGGATCTTCATGTCCTCGACCGAATCAATCGCCACACCGGCCTTGCCCACGTCACCGGTTACACGCGGGTGGTCGGAGTCGTAGCCACGGTGGGTGGCCAGGTCAAACGCCACGCTCACGCCCTGACCACCTGCCGCCAGTGCTTTTCTGTAGAAGGCATTGCTCTCCTCGGCCGTCGAAAAACCTGCGTACTGGCGGATCGTCCAGGGGCGCACCGCGTACATCGTCGCCTGCGGGCCGCGCAGGTAGGGCTCAAAACCAGGCAGTGTGTCCGCGTGCTTGAGCTCCGCCGTGTCGGCCGCCGTGTAGAGGGGTTTGACTGCGATGCCATCAGGCGTGATCCAGTTGAGCGCGTCCACATTGCCGCCGGGCGCGGACTTGGCGGCCGCACGCAACCACGCTTCGTGACTGCCGGTGGCAAATTCTGGCCACGCATCGGAAGGCGTGGCGGTCTTGAAGTCAGGGGTTTTGTCGGTCATGGCTGCATTCAAAAGTGATCCGCCGGACCATTCCGGTCAGTTTCAAAAGGTGCGCGGAGTTTACGTTATTTATAATTATGAATTCAAAATCTGAACTTTGACTTACACTGGGTACCCATGTCAACTGCCCCCACCTCCCCCTTAGCCAGCACATCGTTAGCGCCACGCCCGCTGTACGAAGAAGTGGCCGAGCTGTTGCGCCAACGCATTTTCAATCGCGAGTTGGAACCTGGCAACTGGATTGATGAATTAAAGATTGCCGCCGAATACGGCATCAGCCGCACCCCGTTGCGCGAGGCGCTCAAAGTGTTGGCCACCGAAGGCCTGGTGACCATGAAGGTGCGCCGCGGCGCGTATGTGACCGAGGTGTCCAAGAGCGACCTGGCCGACGTGTACCACCTGCTCAGCCTGCTGGAGAGCGACGCGGCGGGCGTGGTCGCCACCAAAGCCACCGACGCCGAACTGGCCGAGCTGCAAACGCTGCACAGAGAATTGGAAGCCGCCGCAAAGCCGAGCAAACCGAGTCAAGTGGGCAAAGCATCTACGCCCGACACCGACCAGTTTTTCGCGCTCAACGAACAGTTTCACATGCGCCTGCTGGCCATCGCCAACAACCGCTGGCGCGACCAAATGGTGGCCGACCTGCGCAAGGTCATGAAGCTCAACCGCCATAACTCCCTGCTCAAGACCGGGCGCATTGCCGAGTCACTGGAGGAGCATCAGGCCATCATGTCCGCGCTGCTGGCGCGAGATGCACAGGGCACGCAGCAAAGGATGCGAGAGCATTTTGCGAATGGGTTGGAGGCGGCGGGGTAGATCCATTCAAACACGCTAACGACAGTAGCTCGCTAGTTGGCCATATTCCCTGACCAACTTGCCGACGCCTCACACATCGCCTTGATCGGCAACGCAGCCAGCCCAAACACAACGGCGCGGCTGGACATCCATACCTCGCAGTCACTGGCCGAACACCGGGCCATCATGGCCGCGCTGCGAGCGTGATGCACAGCACGTATGCCGACGCGACTGCTGCCCCTCGACGCAAATCATATGACGGCAGCGGAGCAACTTTCCAAGCGCCTGTGCGGGCACGTACGACCTGCTCGCCGCCTCTGCCAAAAGCTGGGCTCGCACCATCCCTATGCGGGGCGGGCATTGACGCGGGTCACCGTCACACGCACACCCCTATCGCGACGCCGACGCGCTGCTGTTCTCCATGCAACACATGTATTCGCCCTCTTGCAAATGATATGAATTCTCATTTAGAATAAGATAATGAAAAGTGAATTTCTTCACAATCATCTTGTTTTCTCGGTCCATACGTAAAAGTAATTCCTATTCAGTTCACCCGTAGCAAGCAACGTCAGGACCTGTGCGCAGCGCTTCAGACATCGCCAGCCAATCACTCCAACCCACTTGTTTTGAGCGCCATGTCCAACACCACCCCTTCTCTATTACACCCTCCACACGCACCGACCCATGCCGGTGTTTTGCTGCCCCTGGGGGCCCTGCTGCTTGCGGGCTCACTGGGGGCCGCTGCGCAAGACGGCGCAGGCGACGCCGTGAAATCGTTGAAGCCCATCACCATCTCTGAGCGGCTCGACGACGAGAGCGGAAAAGACACCTTGCGAGCAAGCGCCACCAGCATCGGCAAAGGCAAGCAAGAACTCCGCGACATTCCCCAATCGATCACAGTGGTGACCGAAAAACTGGTGGATGACCGCAACCTCGACACGCTCAAAGACGTGCTGCACAACACCGCCGGGGTCAGCTTTCAGGCCGCCGAAGGTGGCGAGGAAGACATCCGGCTGCGCGGCTTCTCGCTGGCGCAAACCGGCGACATCTTTCTGGACGGCATGCGCGACCCCGCGTTCTACGACCGCGACACTTTCAACAACGACCGGGTAGAAGTACTGCGCGGTTCTGCATCGATGTTGTTTGGGCGCGGCTCCACCGGCGGCGCTGTCAACCAGGTAAGCAAGCAGGCGCGCGCCTTTGACGACAACGAGGTATCCACCACGCTGGGTGCCTACAACTACCGCCGCCTCACCGGTGACTTCAACATCCGCACCGGCGAAGACGCAGGGCTACGAATCAACGCCATGGCCACCAAGGCAGACAACAACGGCGCAGGGGCCCGTTATGACAAGCGGGGCATAGCCGCCAACTACCGCTTCGGCATTGGCACCACGGACGAATTCTCCCTGGGCTGGATGACGCTGGACAACCAGAACGGCATCAACTACGGCATACCTTTCATTCGCAACTACGCTGGTGCTCCGGCCGCAGAATCTTCACTGCTGCCTGTCAGCGCCAGCAACAATTACGGCTTGGCAAGCGACCGCAATCACGGCACGGCCCACCATCTCACCGCCAGCCATACCCATCGCTTTGACGACGACAGCGAGCTCAAAACCCAAATTCGCAAGGGCATTTACACCCGCGATTTGCGTTCGGGTGCCATCCGCTTTGCCAATAACACCAGCGCCGCGCCGTCCACCACCAACCTGAGCAACCTCAGCAACGCCACGGTGTTGACACGCGGCCAGCAGGCCAAGGTGCAGGACCTCAATGCGGTGTATGCGCAAAGTGATTTCAGTACGAAGTTCACCGCCTGGGGTTTCAAGCACGAGATGATCGCAGGTGTGGATCTCGCCCAAGAAGGCAAGCGCGTGTATTCGCTCAGCGCGGTCACCAAGCCGACCACCACCGTAGGCACACCGGATAACGGGGCATCGGTGAATGAAGACGGGCGCACTGTCACACTGGCCAATGCATTCAGTGCGGACAACCTCGGCCTGTATGCCCAAGACCTCGTGCAGGTCGCACCCCATTGGAAAGTGCTGGGCGGGCTGCGCTTTGACCGCATGCGGGGCAACTTCGCCACCTACAACACCGCTGGCCAGCAAACCGGCGCGTACGAGCAATCCATCAGCGACTGGAGCCAGCGTGTGGGCGTGCTGTACCAGCCCACGGCACTGGCATCCTTCCACGTGTCGTGGGGCACCTCGTTCAACACCTCGGCGGACACCTACTCCTTTGTGGGCAACACCGACGCCGCGCGCAACCAAGCCGCCAACACGCCGCCCGAGCAGAGCCGCAACGTAGAGCTTGGTGCCAAACTGGATTCTGCGGACAAACGCTTTAGTACCCGCTTGGCGATCTTCCAATCGACCAAGTTCAACGAGCGCAACACCGACCCCGACTCGGCCGCCAAGCAAATGCTGCTCTCCGGCCAACGCCATACCACGGGCGTGGAGGTGGATTTCAGCGGCATGCTGACGCCCCAATGGGAAATCTACGGCTCTTACATGTGGATGCCCGACGCCAATATTGATGTATCCAACGCCACTGCTAACGGTGCGCGCGAAGGCGAGCGCCCTGGCCTCACACCGGTCCACAGTGGCACCGTATGGACCACCTACCAACTGACGCCTGCGTTGCGCCTGGGCAGCGGCCTGAACCTGCGCAGCGAGCAAACGCCGGCCACCAACCCCGGCGTGGTGGTCCCAGGATTTGCCACGCTCGACCTGATGGCCGAGTACAAGTTCAGCGAACGCGCGCTGCTTAAGGCCAACCTCACCAACGCCCTGGACAGGTACTACGCCGATGCGCTTTACACCGGCCACTACGTGCCCGGCGCAGCGCGCAACGTGCAAGCGACCTTGACCGTCAAGTTCTAACCCTTCAACGCCCCACCCGGACACCGCCATGCTTTTGCAGTTACCTGACCTTTTGACTTCTGAAGAAGTCGCCCACGCCCAGCGACTTTTGCAGGAGGCACCCTGGGTGGATGGCCGCAAAGGCACTGGCGAGCTGGCCCGGCAAGTGAAAAACAACGAGCAACTGGACCATGACGGCGAGGTTGCCCGCACGATCCGCGAGATGGTGTTGCGAGGCCTGGACCGAAGCCCCACGTTTTTTTCTGCCGTGCTGCCCAAAAAAGTGTTCCCACCGCGGGTGAACCGGTATGGCGGAGACACCAATTGCTACGGCAACCATATCGACGGTGCCGTGCGCTACATGCCCGGCAGCCGACAAAGCCTGCGCACCGATGTGTCGTGCACCGTGTTTCTGAATAACCCCAGCGACTACGACGGCGGGGAGCTGACCATTGCCGACACCTACGGCGAACACACCGTCAAACTCGCAGCGGGCTACGCCGTGCTGTACCCCGGCACCAGCCTGCACCAGGTCAAGCCCGTGACCCGCGGCCAACGCCTCGCCTCCTTTTTTTGGGTCGAGAGCCTGGTGCGCAGCGACGAACAACGCCGCATGCTCTACGAGTTAGACATGAACCTGCTGGCCCTGCGCCGCCGCCATGGCGATTCGGCGGAGTCCACCGCGCTCACCGGCGTGTACCACAACATGCTGCGCATGTGGGCAGACACCTAACGCCCATGCGCGCACCCGTCCTTACCTACGCATTCCCGATGACAACGCAGTTTTCTCAAGCGCGCGGGGCACCGCCTGCACTGCGCCGCAACGCCCCGGTCGTACTGATGGTGCTGGCGCTGCACGGCGCCGTCCTGTGGGCCATGCACAGCGGCCTGCTGCAGCGCGCGACGGAGCTGGTGGTGCCCGTCGCCCTGCAGGTGGACAGCATGGCCTCTGCGACGGCGGGTCCAGTGCCCACCAGGGTGCCCCGTCCTGTGCCCACTCAGCGGCCCCAAGCGGCAGCTACGCCCCCGGCGCGCCAGCCCCACGGGGTGTCGCAGCCGCCCTCCCCAGCGGTGGCCGCGCCGCCGCCTGCGCCCAGTCCAGTGAGCGTGGCCCCCAGCGCCAATGCCCCGGCGCCTTCTGCACCCGCATCAGCTGCGTCAGCAAGTTCGGCCCTGGCTGCGACGGCGACCAGCCCGACAAGCACGGGCGCAAGTGCCAACGGCACTGCACCTACAACCCTACCGGCACCGCCCAAGCTGGAGCTTCCCTCCAGCGACGCCGACTACTTGAACAACGCCAGGCCCACCTACCCCCCAGCCAGCAAGCGCTTGCGCGAAATGGGCTTGGTGGTGGTGCGGGTATTCATAGGCACCGACGGGCACGCCAGCCAGGCCAGCGTGAAGCAAAGCAGTGGGTTTGAACGACTCGACCAGGCTTCTGTGGAGACCGCCCTTCAGTGGCGCTATGTGCCGGGCAAGCGGGCCGGCGTGCCGCAAGGCATGTGGTTTGACCTGCCATTCAACTGGCAACTGACGCGCTGACACGCGCCTTCACTTCAACCCCTTTTTTAGATTCATTACCGGAGCACTCTATATGGAAACCCAACTCGGACTCATCACCCTCTGGACCCAGGGCGACTGGGTCACCAAATCGGTCGCAGTGTTGTTGCTCGGCATGTCACTGGCCTCGTGGAGCGTGATCCTGGCCAAGGCACTGGACGTCTTCACATTCAAAACACTGGCCGCGCGTACAGAATCGTTTTGGCACAGCGCCGATTTCGAAGCCGGCATGGCCACCCTGGGCGCTGCCACCGGCAATCCGTTTGTACAACTGGCGCGTAGCGGCCAAGAGGCCACCGCCCACCACCGCAACACCCAAACCCAGTTGCACGACACCTTAGACATTAGCGACTGGATCAGCCGCGCATTGCGCAACAGCATTGACGACAGCACCGCGCGTTTGCAAAGCGGCCTGGCCGTGCTGGCCTCGGTAGGCTCTACGGCGCCGTTTGTGGGCTTGTTTGGCACCGTTTGGGGCATCTACCACGCCCTCATGGGCATCAGCGCCACCGGCCAAGCGACTATCGACAAGGTGGCAGGCCCCATCGGCGAGGCGCTGATCATGACCGCACTGGGCCTGGCGGTGGCCATCCCCGCCGTGCTGGGCTACAACGCGCTGGTGCGGGGCAACAAGTCCATACTGAGCAAACTCAGCCGCTTTGCGCACGACCTGCATGCCTACTTTGTCACTGGCGCCCGCGTCAGCAACACCCATGGCAGCGACGGCAAGGTCGTAGCCATGAAACACGCCTGATCGCTACGAGGTTTGCCCATGTCCTTTGCAATGCACGACGCCCGCACGGAAGGTGACACCGAGGTGATGAACGAAATCAACATGACGCCCTTGGTGGACGTGATGCTGGTACTGCTCATCATCTTCATCATCACCGTTCCTGTCATCAAACATGCCGTCAATGTGGAACTGCCTGCAGCCACCAGCCAACCCCAGCAAGCCAAGCCGCAAACGCTGCAACTCAGTGTGGACGCGCAAGGCGCTTACTTCTTGAATGAAGCGCCGGTGGCCGCACAAGCGCTGACCGGCGTGCTGCAGGCCCAAGCCGCAACAGAGCCACAGCCCGCGTTGCACATCCACGGCGACAAGGCCGCGCGCTATGAATATGTGGCACACGCCATGGCTGCCGCGCAAACAGCAGGCTTGCGAAAAATAGGCTTCATCACCGAGCCCAAGCCTTCTAAGTCCACGCCGTAAAGCCATGGCCAACCGCCCCTTACCCGCACTGCGCACCCTCGCACCCATGCCCGAACTGCGGGCAGGTGCTGCCCCGGTCGTAAGGCCAGATTCCAGCGCACAGGCCACCCCGCTGGTGCAGGCCAGCACCTTACTGGGCACCCGCCAGAGCGTGGACATTGAATACAAGGGTCAGCGCTACCGCCTGCAAACCACCAAGGCGGGCAAGCTTATCCTCACCAAATAGCGGTGCCAACGGTGCAAACCAAAAGCGGCTGGTGTACTTCAAAGTTCACCAGCCGCCCTCTTGAAATACGGGCGACGATTTACAGCCCGAGAGCGGCAATACCGGCCTTGGCAATCTGCGCGTCTTCATTGGATTTGACACCGCTTACGCCCACAGCCCCCAGGCATTGGCCGTCTTTCATGATCGGCACCCCGCCCTCCAGCAAAGCGTCCAGATGGGGCGCACTGAGGAAAGACACGCGCCCGCCATTGATCATGTCTTCGTACAACTTACTCTCGCGACGACCCAAAGCGGCCGTGCGCGCCTTGCCAGGAGCGATGTGCGCAGAAATGGGAGCTGCGCCGTCCAGGCGTTGGAACGACAACAGGTGCCCCCCGTCATCCACAATGGCAATACTCACGGCCCATTGGTGTTTGACTGCCTCGGCAAGGGCGGCAGCGGCGATGGCTGCGACGTCAGTGAACTCAAGTACGGTTTTGGATTTCATGGTGTACGGGGATTGAACAGTAAAGCTCCGAGCATATCCAAACTGCGTCAGTTTTTGCCGATCCCCAAAAGGTATTGCGCCTGTGCCGCGCACGCATGAATAGACACACAAAGGTCGGGGCTGCCCTTGCATACGCCTAAAATGCCCCCACCTGCAGTTTGCTTGGACAACTACCGTCTATCCACCGCAGTTTTTTACTGGAGTAACACCATGACAGATCGCACTACTACCTTTGGCCAGAGCCTGGGCTATGGCGCATCGACCGCGCAACGCAACAAGGTGCTGCGCAACACCTATTGGCTGCTTTCATTGAGCCTCGTTCCCACCGTGCTGGGTGCGTGGGCAGGTGTCGCGCTAAACCTTGCATCGCTATTTGGCGGTGTGATGGGTTTGGTGCTGTTCTTGGCAGTCGCATTTGGCTTCATCTTCGCCATTGAAAAAACCAAAAACTCCGCAGCAGGCGTTCCCGTGCTGCTGGGGTTCACCTTTGTTATGGGCTTGATGATGTCCCCGCTGATCCAGCGCACGCTGGGATTTAGCAATGGCCCACAGTTGATCATGACCGCCTTCGGCGGCACTGCAGGTGTGTTTTTCGCGATGGCCAGTCTGGCCACCGTCATCAAGCGTGACCTGAGCGGGATGGGCAAATGGCTGTTTGTTGGCACTATCGTGCTGCTGGTCGGCGGCCTGATCAATGCCTTTGTGGGCTCCAGCGCTGGCATGATGGCGCTGTCCGTGGCAGCGATCGGCATCTTCAGCTTCTGGATGCTGTACGACGTCAAGCGCATCGTGGATGGTGGAGAAACCAACTACATCACCGCCACGCTGGGCCTTTACTTGAGCATCGTCAATGTGTTCCAAAACTTGTTGGCCTTGTTGGGAATATTTGGTGGTGAACGCGATTGAGTGCACCTGCGCCAATCAAAAAAGGCCCGCAAGGGCCTTTTTTGTTGCTGTGCACTCCGGGGGTGGTAAACCCATGGCAATAAATGCCGATATCACTCGCAATATCCTGTGCACCCTATGACACCACGCCACCTGCTTCTCTTTATCACGCTGTTACTGGCGGGTTGCGACTTGCAATCCATTCAGGCGGCGTTGGCGGACCCCAAAATTGCCCAAAGGGAAGCGGAGGCCAAGGCCATAGGCAGCGCCTGCCGCCACGGGCTACGCAGCATTGAGGACTGCTACTCGCTCAACGAAAAAGCGTCCAAGGCCGCCATCTTTGAGGGGTGGAAAGAGATGGACAGTTACATGCGGGAAAACAAAATTGAAGGGATCGCCCCACAGGGCCTCAAGCCCACGCCACCTCCGACCCCACCCGCTGACCCGGTAATCACCGAGAAGTCTGACGAGACGCCCAAGACAGCATCCAAGCCAAAAGCCAAATCGGAGCACTAGGCGCCGCGTTTACTCGCACCTAACGCCACGGGCTGCGCTGCCGCCTGCCGGGCTTCAGCCCCGGAGTTCAAACACCGCAATGCTCTCCACGTGCGCCGTATGGGGAAACATGTTCACCATACCTGCCTTGGTGCAAATGTAGCCCGCCTCGTGAACCAGCACGCCCGCGTCCCGTGCGAGCGTCGCAGGCGCGCAGCTCACATAGACGATGCGCTTGGGCGGTGTCCAACCCATGCGCAAGTGGGGCTGTTGGTGCAAAGCGGCCAGAGCTTGCACCAGCGCATAAGCCCCCTCGCGGGGCGGGTCGATCAGCCATTTGTCGGCCGGGCCGTCGGCAACCAAGAGGTCAGGCGTCATCTCGAACAGGTTGCGTGCCACAAACTTTGTGGGGGCCAAAACGGTCCCAACAGGCCCCAAAGCCCGCCGCTGTTCGACGTTGAACTTCAAGTTGTCGCGCGAACGCGCCACCAGCGACTCGGCCCCTTCCACCCCCAGCACCTCGCGCGCCTGAGTGGCCAGTGGAAGGGTGAAGTTGCCCAGACCACAAAACCAGTCAATCACCCGCTCTGTCTGTTGCACCTGTAGCAAGCCCAAAGCGCGGGACACCAGCACGCGGTTGATGTGGGGGTTCACCTGTGTGAAATCCGTCGGGCGAAAGGGCATGGTGATGCCGTAATCGGGCAAGGTGTAAGCCAGATCGTCCGTGACATGGCCGGGTAACTCATCCAAGCGGTGGATGGTTTCCGGCCCCTTGGGTTGGAGCCACCATTGCAGGCCCGGCTGGGCGGCTGCAAAGGCACGCAGGCGGGCTTTGTCCCCCTCCGACAGGGGCTCCATATGACGCAGCACCAAGGCGATTACGCCAGCCTGGCTGTCTTGGCTGGTGCCCTTGTCGCCCATAGCCAACTCCAACTGGGGAATGGTTTCCACCGCATCCATGGATGCGATCAAGTCGCGCAGCGGCATGAGCATGGCACTTACACGAGGAGCCAGTACGGGGCAAACTTTCATGTCGGCTACATAACGGCTCTTGCGCTCGTGAAAACCAATCAACACCGCGCCTTTTTTTCGCACAAAGCGTACAGACAGACGCGAGCGATAGCGGTAGCCCCAGGCCGGGCCTTCAATGGGGCGCACCACATTGTCTGGCTTGAGCTTGCCGATGTGCCAAAGGTTGTCCTCCAGCACACGCTGCTTCACTGCCACTTGGGCACCTATGTGCAGATGCTGCATCTTGCACCCCCCGCAGGCACCTTCGTGTAGACCAAAGTGAGGGCAGGCGGGTTGCACCCGTTGCGAGGATTCGGTGTGGATTTCGGTCAGCGTGCCCTTCTCGAAACTGGCTTTGCTGCGGTGCATCTGCGCGCTGACCACCTCAAAGGGCAAGGCCCCGTCGATGAACACCACTTTGCCATCGGGGCGGTGGGCGACGCCCTGGGCTTCGAGATCCAGTGATTTGACGGCCAGCCACCCCTCGGGCAGCGGCGTTGGCGGGGCGATGTCGTTGTTGTGTACGTCTGTCATCCCTGAATTGTCTCAGGTCGCAGACCAAAACCTTCGCATGCAGCGCTCGAAAACGGGGTGCCTTGGCTTGCGCTTTCGACACGCCACGGACTTAACGCGCGGGAAGGATCTTCAAGGGGTCTACCGGCTTGCCCTGTTTGCGAACTTCAAAATGCAGCTTGGTCCTGTCGGCGTCACTGCTGCCCATCTCCGCAATTTTTTGGCCTTTGCGAACGACCTGGTCTTCTTTCACCAGCAACACCTGGTTATGCGCATACGCGGTCAGATAGGTGTTGTTGTGCTTGAGGATGATGAGATTCCCATACCCTCGAAGGCCAGCGCCGGCATACACGACTTTGCCCTCCCCGGCTGCCACGACAGCGTCGCCGGCACTTCCCCCGATGTCCACGCCCTTGTTTTTGCTTTCGTCAAAGGCCGAAAGCACAGGTCCAGAGGCCGGCCAAATCCACGCCACGGCATCGTCGCCGGAGGCGTTTGTGGTTGGCGCAGGCGCCACCGGGGCAGTGGCCGCAGAGGTCCCGCCCTTGCCCGAAACGCCCGCGGCAGCAGGCAAGGCTGCTGCGGGCGGCAACACGGTGGTATTGCTCGTCGCGGCCTGTATGGGCTTGGGTGAAACCGGCTCTGTGGCTGCCGCTGGAGGGACAACCCGTATCACCTGCCCCACCTCAATTTTGTTTGGATTTTCCAAGGCGTTCCATCGGCTCAAGTCCTTGTGGCTTTGGCCATTTTCGAGTCCGATACGAATCAGGGTGTCGCCGGGTTTGACGGTGTAGTAGCCGGGCTTGCCCGCATTCTCAAAACCAGGAGGTTGCTTCGTTGCACCAGCACGTGCATCCACTGGCGCAGGCCCCGTACCTGGAAGCGTTCTATCCTCCACCGGTGCCCGTGTGAGAGACGGGCCGCCGCACCCTACCAGCACGAGCACAACACCCAAGAGCAGACCTGTACACCCAGCTCGAAAACCCATCATTTTGAAACTTTCTTTCACGCTACGCCTGATTTTAGGGGGACAAATTGCACCGGCTCCAGCAGGCAGTGCTGTAGGCCCTGCGGGGTCTTGTCCACGACCAATAGCACCTGTCCGCCCGCGTGAGACACAGGCGCGACCAAGCGGCCTCCCATGGCCAATTGATCCAGCCACGCCTGCGGCAGTGTATCGCCCCCCGCTGCGGCGATGATGCCCGCATATGGCGCACCCTGCGCACAGCCTTGCGTGCCGTCACCAAACAACAAGTGGACATTGGGGAGGCGCAACGGGCGGAGGTTTTCCCGCGCTTTGTCGTACAAGCCCCTCAGCCGCTCCATGCTATACACCTCTGTTGTCACTTGACTCAACACCGCTGCCTGGTAACCGCACCCGGTGCCAACCTCCAAAACACGTCCCATGCGGCCCGAGGTGCCGTTTCGCAGCAACTCCAGCATGCGTGACACCACTCCGGGTTTGGAAATCGTTTGCCCCAGGCCAATGGGCAAACTGGTGTCTTCATAGGCTTGGTTCACAAGCGCGCTGTCCACAAAGCGGTGGCGCTCGACTGTCCCCATGGCGGCGAGTACCAACGAATCGGTGACGCCCTGCAAAGCCAGTTTGCGCACCATTTGCTGACGTACCGCCGAGGAGTCCAGACCCAGCCCGTGGGGCGTCGGAATGGCGGGCGGGGCGGCACCATGTGGTGTGTGGGAAGTGACCGTGACCCGTCCCGTGGAGCTGACCTGCGGCGGCATACGTGCCGGAAAAGAGGGCCGCTCTCTCATCCAGCGCCCGACGCCAACTGCTGAAAGGTTTGTGCCCAATAACCCAGGTGCGCGTAATCCGTCATATCGACCTGCAAAGGCGTGATGGACACATGCCCGTGGGACGTGGCGTGAAAATCTGTACCGTCCGCATCGTCTTTGGCAGGCCCGGCCGCCCCGATCCAATACATGGTTTCGCCGCGTGGACTTTGCTGCGTAATGACTTTTTCTGCCGCATGCCGCTTTCCCAGTCTGCACAGACGATTGGGGCCGATGCGCTCCAGTGGCAAATTGGGAATGTTCACATTCAACAACCAGGGCTTGGCGGTGATCATGTCCCGCTGCTTCATGGACAAGATGATTTCGCGTGCCTTGGACGCCGCAGCGTCCACATGCACCCAATCGCGCTCAACCTGGGAAAAAGCAATGGCAGGTATGCCAAACAAATACCCCTCCATGGCCGCGCCCACCGTGCCCGAGTAGATCGTGTCATCCCCCATATTGGCACCGTTGTTGATGCCTGACACCACCAAGTCCGGGCGGTAATCCAAGAGTCCGGTCAAGGCAATGTGGACGCAGTCTGCAGGGGTTCCGTTGACGTAGCGAAAACCGTTGGCCGCCCGCTGCACGTACAAGGGCGAATGCAGGGTGAGCGCGTTGGACTTGGCGCTGTTGTTGTGCTCGGGCGCCACCACCTCCACCTGTGCAATGTCCTTGAGCGCCTCATAAAGCGCCACCAAGCCGCGTGCCTGATAACCGTCGTCGTTGGAGATGAGTATTTTCATAGCTGAATCCAGTGCTGGGCATTGTAGGTGCAGGCTGCGGCCCGTCGGTAGACGGTGCGCAGCCTTGCACGCACAATCGCTTACACAATCCACAGCACACCCTCGGTACGCAATGGTCGCCCGGGGGTGCCGGTGTGCCACACTGGAAGGCTTTGGAGTCTGCGGGGGTTTGCGTTACCCTCCAGTGACAGCAGCACGTCGCGATACGGGGAAATTAGGAATGGGTATTCAGTCCACTGTTGTGTTTACCGACCTCCATGGAAGCACTGCGGTATTTGGCGCCCTGGGCAATGCACTTGCCACAGAAACCGTGACGGGCATCACATCGTGGATCACGCAAGTGGCAAAGGCGTTTGGATGCCATTTCGTCAAAACCCTAGGCGATGGCGTCATGGTGGCGTTCCATGACAGGCACCAGGCGCTGGGCTTCGTGGTGGATGTGCAGCGGGGCCATGAACACAACGAGCATGGCTGGACCGACGAAGTCCCCATCCCGATCCGTATCGGCATCGCCGCGGGCGAGGTCGAGGCACACCGGGGTGACTACTTCGGGGATGCGGTCAATGTCGCAGCACGCCTGTGTGACTTGTGCGGGCCCAACCAGATATGGGCCAGCGACACGGTGATGGACCCGGTACACCCCTGGGACCATGTCAAGACACGGGCGCTGGGGGCCATCGATATTCGCGGTCGCCCGCACCCCTGCAATGTGTTGCAAATTGAGTGGCGGGAGGAGGAACCCTCCGAACTCTTGACCATGCAGGGTGCCTCACCCGAGGATGCAGACCCCACACGCGACGCACTGGGCAAAGAGATACGCTTGGAATACGATGGGCACCACACGGTGTTTCGATCGTACGAATTGCCTGTGCATATCGGGCGCATCAAATCTGCGCAATTTGTCGTACCCGACGCCCGCGTGTCCCGCAGCCACGCACAGCTCATTTGGCGCAACGGCGGGGTGATTCTGGCGGACCTGAGCACGTACGGCACGTGGGTGCGCTTTGCCGATGATCCGACCAGCCACATCCTGTTGCGGCGCGATGAGTGCATATTGCACGGTCGTGGATGGCTTGCGTTGGGAGCCTCTTTCGCCGAGCCCACTATGCCATGCATTCAGTTTGCAATTCGCTAGTGCGCTGAGTTTGCGTTCAGCACCGCCACCCTATTGACGTTTTCCCGTGTCCACCATCCCTACACGCTGGCTCACCCTGCCCCGCGAAGCCCGAGACACCCTGTTGTTACTGGCGGTCATAGCCTGGGTGATTGGGCAGCAGGCGGGCCACCTTCCGTGGTGGTGCTCCCTCATGGCCGCTGGGGCGCTCGCTTGGCGTGCTGTGCTTGCCTGGAAAAGCCGCACCTTGCCGTCCCGGTGGTGGCTCGCCACCTTTCTGACACTGGCAGCCATTGGCACGTGGTACAGCCACCAAACGCTGTTGGGACGCGATGCAGGCGTCACGTTTTTGGTGGTGCTACTGGCACTCAAAACGCTGGAGCTGCGGGCACGACGAGATGCTTTTGTGGTGTTTTTTCTAGGCTTTTTTGTCACGCTCACTCACTTTTTTTACTCCCAAAGTTTGCTCACCGCCGGGGGCATGGTGGTATCACTGTGGGGACTGTTGACCGCACTGGTCAACAGCCATATGCCCGTAGGGCGCCCACCCCTGACCCTGGCAGCGCGGCATGCAGCCGGCATGATGCTGGCGGGCGCGCCCATCATGGTGTGTTTGTTCGTCTTATTTCCACGGATAGGTCCGCTGTGGAGTCTGCCCAGTGACGCGTTACAAGGCCGCAGCGGTCTGTCGGGCCACATGCGCGTTGGCACCATCGCCAGCCTGGCATTGGACGAGAGCGTTGCCATGCGCGTACAGTTTTCGGGCCCGCCACCGGCACAAAGTGCCCTCTACTTCCGCGGGCCGGTGTTCACCACTTTTGACGGGCGCGAGTGGAAAGCGCGCCCCCCCGCGGGCCCCGCCCCCGGAATGTCGGCTGCAACACTGGAGGTCAGCGGGTCACCCGTGGCGTATGAAGTCACCCTGGCCCCCACCCAGCCTCCTTGGGCACTCGCACTCGACGCCACCCCCGCCAGCCCACAATCCGCGGACTACCGGTTTGAAAGGGGCCCCGACCTGACCTGGCGGGTACTGTCTGCCCCCGGCTCACCGGTCCGGTACCAGGCGCTGGCCTATCCGCAGTTCAAGCTCGGCCCCACGCGCTTCACTACCGCGCTACTGGACGACGTGGCGTTACCCCCAGGCTTCAACCCCCGCACCTTGCAATGGGCCGCAGACCTGCGTCGCCAACCTGCGTTGGCGCAGGCCGATGCACCCACGCTGGTCAACGCGGTACTCGAAACACTGCGCCAAGGGGGCTACGAATACACGCTGGAGCCCGGTGTCTACGGAACCCACACAGCCGATGAGTTCTGGTTCGACCGCAAGGCGGGGTTTTGCGAGCACATCGCGTCGAGCTTTGTTGTTGTGATGCGCGCCCTGGACATCCCGGCCCGCATCGTGACCGGCTACCAGGGCGGCCAAGCCCAAGCTTCGGATGCTACGTGGGTCATTCGGCAAAGTGATGCCCATGCGTGGGCGGAGGTATGGCTCCAAGGACAGGGCTGGGTCCGGGTCGATCCCACCGCAGCCGTCGCCCCAGCGCGCACGGGCAAGTTTCAGCCCTTGTTGCGACCACCAGGCGTGTTGTCAAGGGCACTGGAAACCGTCAGCCCCGGTATATCGCTGCGGTTTCGGGGGTGGTGGGATGCTGCAAACAGCAGTTGGGACCGCTGGGTTACCCGCTACACCAAGAGCGAACAACTGGATTTGCTGCGCCACATCGGTTTTCGGCAGCCCGATTGGCAAGACCTCAGCAACCTGCTCATCGCCTGTGTGGTGGCGAGCTGCATGGGTGCCGCCCTGTGGGTGGGGTGGGAGCGCAGACGCAAAGACCCCTGGCTGCAGCTTCTGGAACAGGCACGCCGACGACTGGGTGCACCCGGCCTCGACCTCTCGCACGCCCAAACCCCGCGCGCAATCGCCAGCCTGCTACGCCAGCATGGCAGCGCAAGCCCCCCCATCGTAGACTGGCTCACGCGGCTGGAGACTTGGCGTTATGGCCCTGCACCACAACAGCCCCAGGGCTTGCGGGCCTTGCGCAAAGAGCTGCGCACACTGCGGCGAGTGCCCCGTTGACTTAACCCTCGGGGGGAACTGGCGCTGGCAATTCGGTAGGCGGCACCACCGGCACGTGCGGCAGCTCGGGCTCTGCGTCCTGGCGTGCAAGCCAGGCCGTCAAGGCTTTGTCGAGCATATCAATTGCCCATTGCAAGCGGGCACTGTCCAACACCTGCCCATTCACTTGAAGTTGCCCTTGGCCGTAACGCCAGGCCGTGGCATATCCGTCGACGCGCTCCTGCCAATACGGACTGGGTACCGGCAGCACGGACGTCGCCAAGGTCGACACATCGCCCCGCACCTGCAGGTCTGCCTGCACAGACAGTTGCCGGGTCATCTGGACCCGATCGGTCGGGGCGGGCGCCAGCGACAGCACCAGCTGCCCCTGCCAATCGCTGTGGGCCATGCGCCCCCGCGCTACCGGGACCCCCACACTCAGACCCGATGCCAACAGCTTTTGCACTGCAGCCCGCACGGCCTGTGCCGCCTCTGCGGCCCCTCCCGTCGCAGTACATCGGGCGGCCAGCACGCGACCCAGCTCCACCACGCTGGCCCGGTGAAGGCCTTTCACTTGCAGTTGTAGCGCCTGCTGCTCCATGGCGTGAGACTGGTATCCCACACGATCAGCAGCCTGTGTCAACGAGGCGCTGATGCGGTCATCGTGTTGCACCGCATCGGCGTCCAAGCGCAGGCCCTGCAAACGCAGTGCGGCCCATTGCAAATCACCCACCTGCACCGTGGCCTGCCCACGCGACACGGTTGCGTCGTCCCAGTCCATCTGCACCCGAATGCCTTGCGCCTGCAACGGTGATGTGCCGCCCTCCGCCCACGCCATGTGCGGCCCCTCCCATGCCATCCAAAGGCGTGAGCCAGCCCACTCCAGCTGGGCTTGGGAGGCCGCCCCCTGCATCAGCCCCCAACCCGTATGCACTGTCCACGTGGGAACAGCAAAGCGCGCCCGCACAACGCCGTCAAAACCCCTGTGCGCCACCACCGCAATACGCAGTGGGACGGGTGTCGCGCCTCCCGCCGCCGCCAGGTCGGGCAAGGGCTCCATCGCCCCGTCCAGACGCAACCACCCCTGCCCATCGGGCAGGTGCCGGGCCTGGTAGCGCACACGCACCCCCAGAGACGCAGCCTCCCGGTCGCCGCAGAGCCGACGCCATTCGAGCTCCAGTGCGCCGTGTGAAGCCAACCATCCGGCATGGTGTTCCCAGTGCCGAACCCGCAAGGGGTAGAGGCTGCTTTGCGTTTCACTCACCCAGGCACGCACACTGCTTTCCAGCACGCGGGCGCTGTACCAAGGTGCCAGCGCCAGCAAGGTACACACCAACACGAACAAAAGAGCCCCCACCATCTTGCGGCGCGACGTCGACATAAACCCCATAAGCTGCCCATTGAATAAATGGCGCGTACTGTACCGCCTACCCCCAACGCTCCAGACCTCCTATGCACCAAGGGCATGCGCCTTTTCACACCGGCGCACCAACGCACGGGCAGGTGGATACACTTCCCGACACGCAGCGGGCCCTTGCCCTAATGCCCACGCCACCCTGTCCTTTTGCATGTATTTGAAACACCCTCTTGCCCTGTTGGCCCTGACCCTTGCCTGCACCCATGCGTGGAACGCGCACAGCGCAAAACTGCGACCACCTCCCCCACATACGGGCCCCATATCAACGATTAGCGATGGCACGCCCTACGGTGAGCGCGAGGACGCAATGCGCTTGGCCCAAGATATCGCGCAGCGCAACCCATGGGATGCGCAGTGGGTGCGCCACACCATCGCGAACGCGCGCATGGTCCCAAGCATTGTTAGGGCGATGACGCCGGCGGGGCCCGGCGTTCCCAAAAACTGGGCGGCGTACCGCAGCCGTTTTATCGAACCCCGACGCATACGTGCAGGCGTCGCTTTCTGGCGGGCCAACCAGGCCGATCTGGCGCGCGCAGAAGCGCAGTCGGGTGTGCCCGCCCGCATCATTGTGGGGATCATCGGGGTGGAGACCTTGTATGGGCGGCACTTGGGCAACTACCGCGTGATCGATGCTTTGTGTACCTTGAGCCTGGACTTTCCAGATGCCCACCCGCGCAAAGCCGAACGCAGCGCCTACTTTGCGCGAGAGCTGGAGGTGTTCCTCGGGTTGGTGCAGCGCACAGAAAGTGACCCCATGGCATGGCGGGGCAGTTACGCAGGCGCTATGGGATGGCCCCAATTCATGCCGACGAGCTGGCTGCGCTACGGCACCGACTTTGATGGCGACCACCAGGTGGACCTCTTCCACAGCCAAGCCGATGTGATTGGTTCGGTGGCTCGCTACTTCGAGGCGTTTCAGTGGCGTCGGGGCATGCCTACCCACTACGCAGTGGCCTTCGACCCGCTACGCGTGGACATGCCTACTTTGCTCGCCAACGACATCGTCCCCACCTTCACCGCCTCTGACATGCACGACAAGGGAGTGATGCTGAACGCGCAGGGCCGCAGCCATGCCGGCCCACTCGCGCTGGTCGAGTTAAAAAATGGCAGCGCTGCACCCAGCTATGTGGCTGGCACAGAAAACTTTTACGCCCTGACCCGGTACAACTGGAGCAGCTACTACGCCATGGCGGTAATCGAGCTGGGCGATGCGGTGGCCAGCGCCTTGCCCACCGGAGCTCGCGTGCCAAAATAAGCCATGGTTGCCGCACAGCACACTACCCTGGATCACTCCAACGAGTCGTCAACGGCGGCCCTCTTTGGTGCGGCCGTGGGTGACATCAACCGTGCGTTTTACATGGCCCACTTCGCGCGATTCGACACACGTCAGCGCCCGCACCTGAGCTGGAACTGGGCGGCAGCGTTGACCACCGTGAACTGGCTCATCTTTCGGCAAATGTGGCAAGCGCTGGGGGCCTACCTGGCCACGGTGTTGGCCATAGGCCTGTGTTTTTTTGGCATCGGCCAACTGGTCTTCGATTTTTCGCAAGGGATGCAGTGGGGCCTGTTGCTGGTGTACATGGGCTTGCTCGTTGTGATCCCCGGCGCGGGAGCCAATGCGCTGTACTACTTGGCCACGCGCAAGCGCGTGCAAGAGGCACTCGCACGCAATGAAACCGCAGCACAAGCCTGCCAACAGTTGGCCCGGCAGTCCAGCTCACGCAAAGGCTTGATCTTGCTCTGCGTCGCCAACGTGCTCCTGGCGGTCTTGGCAATCCAGTCGTACGCGGTGTTGCGCAGCGCAGTGCCGTTACAAACAGGTGCATCGACGCAGCGCCTGGAGACAACCTCCTCAGGACCCGTCGCCACGGGCCAGGCTGAGGGTGCACATACAGCTCCAGCAACACCTGCAGCACTGGTGCCCGCTGTCATCCCTGCACCCACCTCTGCACCCGCCGCGCCCAGCACGGCCCCCACCGTGGCACTACCGCTGCCCAGCCCTCCTCCACCGACCGCTGACAGGCAATCCCGCGCAGCCCCCCCCGAGCGGCAAATGCCGGTGCCCATGCGCTCGGCCGCAGCAGAGCGTGCTGCGCGCGAAGTCGCGCAAGCCAGGCGCCAAGCACCTGGCAGCGACCAACCGGCCACCGCACCTTAAAAGCCGGCAGGTTCCAAAAACTGGGCGTACAGGGCGTCCAGCCAGTGTTCAATTTCTAAAGCACTGATGTGCAAAAAGGCCAAACAGGCTGCGCCGTGGGCCCCCCACTCCGGGCTCTGGGCCGCTCCCTCATGCAAGGCCACCAAATGGTCCGCCACCAAAGACATGGCCACCAGCGTACGGACCTCGGCAGGCACATGTTCGTCGCGCAGCACCGTGAAGTCATGGTGCAAGCGCACTGCGTGGGCTACGTGGGGAGGCAGTCGCCAGGTTTTGGCCACGATGGCCCCCACCACCGCATGGTCAGTGCGATGGCTGGCATTTTCGATGTCAGTACACGCTTGTTCCGACTGGGACAGAGCGCGTGTCAGGGTCGCCGCATACCCCGCAATGCCTTGCAGCATGACGGGGATACCTACGTTGCAAAACAGACCGCAGGTGTGTGCCAAGTCCGCGTTGACCCCATACATCTGCTTGGCGATGTACCCCATGGCGTAGGCGCGTCGCGTGGAGGTTTCCCAAAAATGCTGCAAAAGCGGTGACTTCGCAGGAATGGACTGGCGCAACAGAAAACCGGTCAAGATGGAGATCGTCTGGGACATACCCAACAAGGCCACCGCGTCCGCCACGGTGCCCGCCTGGCGCGAGCGCGCGTAGAAGGGACTGTTGGCCACCTTGATGAGCGCCGCTGCCATGGCCACGTCACGGGCGGCAATCTGGGCAATTGCAGCGGGCTCTGGGTCATCGCGGTGCACAGCCACCCGCAAGTCGGACAACAAGGCCGGACAGGGCTGAATGACAATGTCTTTGAGCGGACCCTCGGCCCGTGCAATGTCAATCTCGTGGTCGATATCTGCTATGCGCATGTGTGCTCCCGTTCGCACACATTATGCAAATTCTCAGACCACTGGCACCAAAAATTCTCGGCTCACATGGGCACCCAAATCGTTGACCCGATCTAGGAACTGGGTGAGGTACGCGTGCAGGCCGGTTGCCAGTATCTCGTCGATACGCCCGTACTGAAGTTCGGAGCGCAATTTGCCCGCGCGACGCAGGGTTTCGCTCTCTGGCCTGCCCGCCACCAATGACAAGTTGTTGACCACCTCATTCAGGCTGGCGTGCAGGGAGCGTGGCATGTCGGGCTTGAGGATCAGCAACTCTGCCACGCGTTCGGGTTTGATCACGTCGCGGTACACCTTGCGGTAGATCTCAAATGCCGACACGCTGCGCAGGATCGCGCTCCAGTGGTAGAAGTCGTACTCTTGGTCTTTCTCGCTGGCGACGCCAAAAAAGTCGCTCTGCACGGCGTGGAACTTCACATCCACCAGGCGTGCCGTGTTGTCAGCGCGCTCCAAAAACGTCCCCAGGCGCATGAAGTGCAAGGACTCGTCCATCAGCATAGTGCCCACCGTCACCCCGCGCGAGAGGTGCGAGCGGAACTTCACCCATTCGAAAAACTGCGAGGGGTCGCGCTCGAACTCCCCGCTCTTGATCATGCGCTTGACTTCCAGCCACGTGGTGTTTTGCGTTTCCCATACCTCTGTGGTGAGCGCCCCGCGCACGGCGCGGGCGTTCTCGCGGGCCGCACTTAGGCAAGACATGATGGAGGATGGATTGCTCTCGTCCTTGACCATGAAGTCCATGACCTCGCGAGCCTGGATGTCGCCATGCCGCTGCTGGTAGGAATACAGCAGTTCGCTGATGGACAACAGGCCCTGCCAACCCATCTGGGCCACGGCGTGGGATTGGGGGAGCAACGATGTCTGGTAGTTCACATCCAGCATGCGTGCGGTGTTTTCTGCCCGCTCGGTGTAGCGGGACATCCAGAACAGGTGGTCAGCGGTGCGTGACAACATAAATAAGGTTCCTCGGCCTTGCGACTACGGTGTGGGAGTCTGTGTTTGCGACTGGGTGGCGGCTTGTGCAGCGGGGGCTGTGGGCACGTCTTCTTCCAGTATCCAAGTGTCTTTGGTGCCGCCGCCTTGGCTGCTGTTGACCACCAGCGAGCCCTCTTTCAGGGCCACGCGGGTCAGGCCGCCGGGCACCATCTGCACGGTTTTTCCTGAGAGCACATACGGCCGCAGGTCGATGTGGCGCGGTGCGATGCCGCTTTCCACAAAGGTCGGGCAGCTCGACAGGCTCAGCGTGGGCTGGGCGATGTAGCCAGCGGGGTTGGCCAGCACGGCCTTGCGAAAGTCTTCAATCTCGGCCTTGGTGGCAGCAGGCCCCACCAACATGCCGTAGCCGCCAGCGCCGTGCACCTCTTTCACCACCAAGTCTTTGAGGTTGGCCAGGGTGTAGGCCAAGTCGTCCTTGTTGCGGCACATGTAGGTGGGCACGTTGTTCAGGATGGGTTTTTCACCCAGGTAGAACTCGATCATCTTGGGCACGTAGGGGTAGATGGACTTGTCATCGGCGATGCCGGTGCCCACGGCGTTGCAGATGGTCACATTGCCTGCGCGGTAGGCATTGATGAGGCCAGCGCAGCCCAGGGTAGAGGTGGGGCGAAACACCGTGGGGTCCAGAAAGTCGTCATCCACACGGCGGTAGATCACGTCCACACGACGCGGGCCACGGGTGGTGCGCATGTAGACGAAGTTGTCCTTGACAAAGAGGTCCTGCCCCTCGACCAGCTCCACACCCATTTGCTGGGCCAAAAACGCATGTTCGAAGTAGGCGCTGTTGTACATGCCGGGGGTCAGCACCACCACGGTGGGCTCGTCAGTGGTGGCGGGGCTGCTCTGGCGCAGGGTCTCCAACAGCAAGTCGGGGTAATGCGCCACCGGCGCCACGCGGTGGGCGCTGAACAGATCGGGGAACAGCCGCATCATCATTTTGCGGTCTTCCAGCATGTAGCTCACACCGCTGGGTACGCGCAGGTTGTCTTCTAGCACGTAGTACTCGCCCTTGCCCTTGGCATCGGGTGCCCGCACGATGTCGATGCCGGAGATGTGGGAATAGATCTGGTGCGGCACGTCCACCCCGACCATCTCGGGGCGGAACTGGGCGTTGCCCTCGATCTGGTCGCGCGGCACGACGCCGGCTTTCAGGATGTCTTGGTCGTGGTAGATGTCGTGGATGAAGCGGTTGAGCGCATTCACACGCTGCACCAGCCCTTTTTCCATGGTGGACCATTCGTGGGCCGGGATGATGCGAGGAATGAGGTCAAACGGAATCAGGCGCTCAGTGCCCGAGCCATCCTCGTCTTTTTCGCCGTACACGGCAAAGGTAATGCCCACACGGCGGAAGATCATTTCCGCCTCTTCACGACGCTTGGCCATCATGTCGCCGGGCTGGCGAGCGAGCCATTCGTCGTAGATTTTGTAGTGGTCCCTGATCTGGCTGCCCTGGCTGAAAAACTCATAGGGGAGCTGGGTGTACATCTCGTCGAATTTCTGCATGTATAAGACCTCTCTAGTTTCCTCTTATGCAAACTTCGGGCCACGGCGCCCATGCACCACTATGGCACATCATGGTGCCAGTACCTCCGTGCGTCTTCCCGAAGACACGCCACATTTTGGGGATCTTCCGAGCGCCACAGCGATGCCCCACATCGGGGCGATAACACCAAATGGATGCGCAAGCCCGCATAACGCTCCACCACCTGCGCAGCCGGATGGCCGTAGCGATTGCGATAACCGGCTTGTACCAGCGCATGCCGTGGCTGCACCGCTTCCAAAAAGGCGAGGGAGCTGGATGTTTTGCTGCCGTGGTGGGGCACCAGCAAGAAATCGGCGCGCAACCTGTCCGCCGATTCCGGGCGTTGCAACAGCGCGCGCTCCTGCGCCGCTTCGATGTCGCCGGTTAACAAGGCCACTTGCCGTCCATTGCTGATGCGCAGTACACACGACACCGCGTTGGGGCTGGGCGGTGGCACCGCCGCGTAGTCGGATGCTGCAGGATGCAGGATCTCGAAATGCACGCCGTCCCACTGCCACTGCATGCCTGCCTCGCATCGACTGGAGCGCCGCAATTGCTGCAGCGCATGCTGAGGATCTATCGAACTGAGCAAACCAGCCTCTGGCTGCATCATCAACACCGCCGCTGCACCGCCCACGTGGTCCATGTCGCGATGGCTGAGCACCACGGTATCCAGGCGCACGTCCAGTGCCTTCAGGAGCGGCAGCAGCACACGGTGGCCTGCATCACTCTCCAGACTGTAGCGCGGCCCTGCATCAAACAACAGGGCATGCCCTTGCGTCTGCACCAGCACGGCATTGCCCTGCCCGACGTCCAGGGCCAATACCGAAAACTCACCCCCGCTTGGCAACGGTGGCCGCCACCACAAGCACGCCAACACGGGCACCACGCCCATTGCCCGCACGGCCCACGGCAGGGGCAACACCAACAACACCCCCCCGATGACGGCCCACAGGCCTAGCACGGTGGGGGGCAGGGGCAGGTTGACGCTGGCCCATGGCAGCGCGGCCAACACGTCCAATACGGCATACAGCAAGGCAATGGCACCCGAGGCGGCCGTCCACACCTCAGGCCACAGCACCCCCATAAGCGCCAGTGGCGTGATCACCAGCGTGACCCACGGGATGGCCAATGCATTGGCAAACAAGCCCACCAACGACACTTGCCCAAACCACAGCACCGCAAGAGGTGCCAGAGCCACGGTCATGGCCCATTGTTCGCGCCACATGGCGCGCCCCGCCTGCAACCACCAGGACAGCGCGCGTAACTTTCGCATGCCACTGGCATCGCCTGGCGCAGGCGGCTGGTCATACCCGCCCAGCGCAGGCAAGGCCATGAACAACACCGCTACGGCCACAAAGCTCAACCAAAACCCCGCCTGCAGCATCGCCCAAGGGTCCCACAGCAGTACCACCACAGCCGTCCACAGTGCCACCCAAGGCCATGGCCAGCGTCCGCCCAACATTCGCAACGCAAGCACCACCGCCAGCATGAGGGTGGTGCGCTGTGCAGGCACGCCCCAACCTGAGAACAGCGCATACACCGCCGCCAGCGCCAGACCCAACAGCCAGGCAGCGTGGGGTGCAGGAAGCCAGTCGCTCAAGCGAACTGACCGCCGCCACAAGCGCCCTGCCACGATCGTGGCCAGCCACGCAAACATCGTGACATGGGTGCCAGAAATGCTGACCAAGTGCGACACCCCCGTGGCACGGAACACATCCCAATCGTCGCGTTCAATGGCCCGCTGGTCACCCACTACCAGTGCCGACAGCAAACCAGAGGTTCGTGCATCGCTGACATGAGCTTGGATGCGCTCGCGCGTCCACTGGCGAGCCTGCGCCACCGGCGCTTGCCAAGTCTGTGCCAGGTGCTGGGGCGGCGGCGCACCCTCGGTGGCGCGCACATAGCCGGTGGCCTGTACACCTTGCTCCCAGAGGTACAGCTCATAGTCAAAACCGTGCGGATTCACACTGCCATGCGGTGCTTTCAAGCGCACCTGAAACCCCCAACGCTGGCCCGCACGGACCTCGGCTGGGGGACGCTGCAACTCCGGGATGGCGGATGAAGCGTTGTAGGCACTGGAATACCAACCCAGGTCCAGCAATGCAGGCACGCCAATGGGCTGCCCATCCATCCAGGCCTCCTCCGGTGCAAAACGAAAACGCACACCGGTCTGCACATACTGTGGCATGTCAACCACCACGCCGGTGACCCACACATCACGCCCTTCCAGGCCGGGGTTCAAGGCCTGCCCTACAAACACCAACGCACGCAAGCCCGTCAGGCCCCACGCAAACGCGGCCCCCATGCACAACACCGTCACCTGGACCCACGGGCCTGTGCGGCGTTGCGTCACGATGGCGGCATAGACCCCACACGCCAGCAATACCCCGCCCGCATAGACCCACCCCGAAGCAAGCGCCGCTTGCTGCAACTGCGCAGCGATACCGGCCAACACACCCACTCCGAGTGCCAAGCCGGTGTGGGGCCAACCAACCCGTGGGGATCGTGAGGCATGCATGCGCGGATGCTAACGCCTGTGGCGGTTCGGGCCGGACCGCGCTTACGTCGCATGGCGCGGACCTTGCTTTGAACTCCGAGTCAAACCCGATTGTTAGTATGGGGTCCGTGCGGCAACCGCTGCACTGCGTCCCCTGTGAGATCTACCGAGACCGGCCCATGTCCATTCACGCAGCGCTGAACCACGTTACCCATTATTCGTACGACCGTCTGGTCAACCTCGGCCCCCAAGTGATCCGCCTGCGCCCTGCCCCGCACTGTCGCAGCAACATCATTTCCTACTCGCTCAAAGTCGAGCCCAGCACCCACTTCATCAACTGGCAGCAAGACCCGTTTGCCAACTACCAAGCGCGCTTGGTCTTTCCTGAGAAAACGCAAGAGTTCAAGGTCACAGTCGACTTGGTGGTCGAAATGGCGGTGTACAACCCCTTCGACTTTTTCCTCGAACCCGCAGCCGAAAACTTTCCTTTCAAATACGACAAGCTGCTCGGCCAGGAGCTGGCCCCCTACCTGGTGGCCGAGCCGCTGACCCCGGAGTTCAAAAAATTTCTGGACGCCATTGACCTCAAGGAACGCCGCACCATCGACTTTTTGGTCTACATCAACCAGTTGGTGCACAAGGCCGTCAGCTACACCATCCGCATGGAACCCGGTGTGCAAACACCCGAGGAAACGCTGACGCTGGCCAGCGGTTCCTGCCGCGACTCTGGCTGGTTGCTGGTACAACTGCTGCGCCACTGCGGGCTGGCAGCACGCTTTGTGTCGGGCTACCTGATCCAGCTGGCCCCGGACGTGAAGTCCCTGGACGGCCCCAGCGGCACCGAGGTCGACTTCACCGACCTGCACGCATGGTGCGAGGTGTACCTGCCGGGTGCGGGCTGGATCGGGCTGGACGCCACCAGCGGCTTGCTGGCCGGCGAGGGCCACATCCCGCTGGCCTGCACCCCGCAACCCAGCGGCGCAGCCCCCATCGAAGGCGGCGTGGACAAATGCGAGGTGGAGTTCGCGCACCACATGCAAGTCACCCGCATGTACGAATCGCCCCGGGTCACCAAGCCGTACACGCCCGAGCAGTGGGCCGATGTTATGGCGTTGGGCGACGCGGTGGATGCCGAACTGGTCACCGGGGATGTGCGCCTGACCATGGGCGGTGAGCCCACCTTTGTGGCGGTGAACGACCGCGACGCGCCCGAATGGAACACCGACGCCCTAGGCCCGACCAAGCGTGGTTTTGCCACCGAGCTGGTGCACAAACTGCGTGATGAATATGGTCAAGGCGGCTTCCTGCATTTTGGCCAGGGCAAGTGGTACCCCGGCGAGCAGTTGCCACGCTGGGCGCTCAACATTTACTGGCGTGCCGACAAGCAAAAGGTGTGGAACAACCCGGCCCTGTTCACCGACGAGCGCAAGCCCACCCACTACACCGCAGAGGACGCGGGCTACTTCATCCGCACCCTCGCGGGCAAGCTCGGCCTGACCGACAAGTACGTACAGGCAGGCTATGAGGACACCTGGTACTACCTGTGGCGCGAGCGCCGCCTGCCAGTGAATGTGGACCCCTTTAACAGCAAGCTCGATGACGAAATGGAGCGCGCCCGCCTGCGCCGCGTGTTCGAGCAAAAGCTCGATTCGGTGGTGGGCTATGTGCTGCCCCTCAAGGTAGGCGATGGCCCGCGCCTGACCGGCCCGAGCTGGACTACCGGCCCCTGGTTCTTCCGCGATGAGCGCATGTACCTCATGCCCGGCGACTCGCCCATGGGCCTGCGTCTGCCGTTGGATTCCCTGCCTTGGGTCAGCCAGGGCGACTACCCCTATTTGGTGGAACGGGACCCCACCGTAGACCGCGGCGCTCTGCCCCCACACGCAGCCTATGCACAGCGCTATGCAACAAGCCCCACCAGCTCCGTGGGGGCGGACCCTGTCGAAGCCCTTCGACAGGCCCAGGGAGAACGAGGACCGATGGCCAGCCCCACTGGCAGCGTAGCGCCCAACGGCACGCCGTATCTGGCTGGCAACCTCGCCGTGCCGGAAGCCGACCGCAAGATGCAAAGTGCCAAGGGCGCGGGTGACACCAGCATTGCCACCAACGCCCAAAGCGCCAAGCAGCCTGAGCCAGCGATGTACGCACAGGCTCCGAACCGCTTTGAGTCCGCTCACTGGATCACCCGCACCGCGCTGTGCGTGGAAGTGCGCGACCCGCGCCATGCCAGCGGCCCCAAGGCCGAAGCCGTGGGCTCCAAATCGGGGGTGATGTATGTCTTCATGCCGCCTCTGGAGCGACTGGAAGACTACCTGGACCTGCTGGCAGCCATCGAGGCCACAGCCACCGACCTGAAGATGCAAATCGTGCTGGAAGGCTACCCGCCCCCCCGCGACCCGCGCTTGAAGCTCTTGCAAGTCACCCCGGACCCGGGCGTGATCGAGGTGAACGTCCACCCGGTAACGAACTGGAGAGAGCTGGTCTACAACACCGAGTTTTTGTACAACGCGGCCTTCGAGTCGCGCCTGTCGGCCGAGAAGTTCATGACCGATGGCCGTCACACCGGCACCGGTGGGGGCAACCACTTTGTGATGGGCGGCGCCACTCCCGCAGACAGCCCGTTCCTGCGCAAGCCAGAGCTACTGGCCAGCCTGCTGCTGTACTGGCACAACCACCCGTCCCTGAGCTACCTCTTCAGCGGTATGTTTGTGGGCCCTACCAGCCAGGCCCCGCGCGTGGACGAAGCCCGCAACGACCAGCTCTACGAGCTGGAAATCGCCATCGAGCAGATCTACAAAAACCGCGAGATGTATGGGCAGAGCATGCCGCCGTGGTTGGTGGACCGCACGCTGCGCAACATCCTGATTGACGTGACAGGCAACACGCACCGCAGCGAGTTTTCCATCGACAAGATGTACTCGCCAGACTCCTCCACCGGTCGTCTGGGCCTGCTGGAATTGCGCGCCTTCGAGATGCCGCCCCACCCCCACATGAGCAGCGTGCAGCAGCTCTTGCTGCGCGCGCTGGTGGCCCGCTTCTGGAAGACGCCCTACAAGGCCCCGGTCACCCGCTGGGGCACCGAGCTGCACGACCGCTACATGCTGCCCACCTTCATCAAAATGGACTTTGATGATGTGATCGCCGACATGAACGCTGCGGGCTACGCGTTTGACACCAGCTGGTTTGCGCCGCACTACGAGTTCCGCTTTCCGCTCGTAGGCTCAGTCAAGAGCATGGGCGTGGAGGTGACCCTGCGCAACGCGCTGGAGCCGTGGCATGTGATGGGCGAAGAGAGCTCTGCCGGCGGCACCGCCCGCTACGTGGACTCCAGCCTGGAACGACTGGAAGTGCGCGTCACCGGCCTCAATGAGAGCCGCTATGTGGTCACCTGCAACGGCGAAGCCCTGCCCATGACCAGCACCGGCACGGTGGGTGAATTTGTAGCCGCCGTGCGCTACAAGGCCTGGAACCCGCCGAGCAGCCTGCACCCCACCATTGGTGTGCATGCCTCGCTGACCTTTGACATCGTGGACACCTGGATGAAGCGCTCGCTAGGCGGCTGCCAGTACTTTGTGTCCCACCCCGGCGGGCGCAATTACGACACCTTCCCAGTCAACAGCTACGAGGCCGAAAGCCGCCGCCTGGCGCGGTTTGCGGCCATGGGCCACACGCCGGGCACGCTGGTGGTGCCACCGGCCACCATCCAGGTGCCGGGCAGCAAAGAGTTCCCGTTCACCAAAGACATGCGCCGCGTATAACTCCGTACGCGACACCCACAGGCTCGCGTCGCACGGGGCGAGCCTTTACGCGCCCAGTGGGGCTCAGGCCCCGGGCACACGCTATTCCACTTCACAGAAGGCTGTATGACTTCCATCAACTTTATTGGCGGCGAAAAAGGCGGGGTCGGCAAATCGGTCGTTTCCCGTTTGCTGGCGCAGTATTTCATTGACCAGGGTCGCGCATTTGTCGGCTTTGACACTGACCGGTCACACACCTCGTTCACCCGCTTTTATGCCGACTACGCGGCCCCTGTCGTGGTGGACAACTACGAGGGCCTAGACCTCACGGTGGCGCACTTCGAGCAGGCGAGCGTACCCAGTGCTGCGCCACCGGTGATCGTCGATCTTGCCGCCCAGACGGCCGCGCCCCTGGCCCGGTGGGCCAAGGACTCTGACCTTGTCAGTCTGATGGCGAGCATGGGCATAACCGTTAACTTTTGGCATGTGGCTGACGCGGGGAAGGACTCGGTAGCCCTGTTGGACCGACTGGTCGCCACCCATGGCGCGGGGCCCAATTACATCGTCGTCAAGAATCAGGGCCGCGGGAGCGACTTTTCGCTTTTGGAACAATCTGCCGCGCTCCAAAAAGCGGTGGCTGTGGGGGCCACGGTCATCACCTTGCCGGCACTGCACGAGGCCAGCATGCGAAAAATAGACCGCCAAAATGCCAGCTTCTGGGCGGCCATTCACCACCGGGATGGCCCGGACGCGCTGGGCATGCTGGAACGGCAACGGGTCAAAACATGGCTCAAATCCTGTTACAGCGCGGTGAATGACCTGCATTTGTGAGCCCTGTAGACCCCGCCCGAACACTGGAGTGCAAAAGACGGAAATTGACGGGGTTCAAGGCCACACCGTTAATTCCTCCTTACTATTGCGAGGCCCACCCGCTATCGTGCGGCGCCAACCACCAACAGGACTATCACCATGACACAACGTCGCGAATTCATTGCTCAATTCACCGTAGCCAGCACCGCGCTGTGGGCCTGTGGAGTGCAGGCGGCTGCGCCTCTGGTTGCGGACAGCGACCCGCAAGCCGTGCAACTGGGCTACAAATCCGATGCGAGCAAAGTGGACAAAGCCAAGTTTCCCAAGTTCGCCGCCGGGCAAGCCTGTGCCAATTGCGCGCTCTACCAAGGCAAGCCCAGCGACGCTGCAGCCGCGTGCGCACTGTTTGCAGGCAAGCAAGTGGCTGGCAAAGCGTGGTGCAACGCATACGCAAAGAAAGCCTAAGCCACGGGGTCTGGGGCAGGGTGCAACCCCAGCATGGTCAGCCCTTCCCGCCCCTCTTGACCATGCCCTCTGCGCGGCACGTGCACCGGCAGACTGCCGTGCAGCCGATGCCAGGCTGGCATACTTCAGCCCAGTGACTTCCAACGACGACTCCCCTTCCGCCAACACCTCTCGTAGCCTGTCCGAGCTACAGCGGCAGATAGCGACCTGTGTGGCAACGCATGGGCACTACGACGAACTGCGGGGCCTGCCCGATAGCGCAGCCAAGCCTGCTGGGATCCGTAGCGCATGGGCAGAATTTTTTCAATGTCTAGAGGCAGAAGGCGTGAATGCGCTGGATCAGCGCGTGACCAGTTTGCAGCGCCAGATCCGCGACAACGGTGTCACCTACAACGTGTATGCCGATGCCGAGGGGCCGCAACGCCCCTGGTCTTTGGACCTGTTTCCCCTGATTGTGGATGCGCCCGATTGGAGCCGCATCGAGAGTGGCATTTTGCAGCGCATGCGGCTATTGGAGTCGGTCATGGCCGACGTGTATGGCCCCCAATTGCTCTTGCGACAGGGCCTGTTGCCCAGCGCGTTGGTGCATGGGCACCCGGGTTTCCTGCGTCCCATGGTGGGTGTGCAGCCGGTGGGCGGCATCCATTTGCATGTGGCAGCGTTTGATTTGGCGCGCGGCCCCGACGGCAATTGGTGGGTGGTCAGCCAACGCTGCCAAGCCCCCAGTGGTCTGGGCTATTTGCTGGAGAACCGGATCGCGGTGTCGCGGCAGTTTCCCCAGGCGTTTCAAGCCCTGAAGGTTCAACGACTGGCCGGTACCTATCGCGCCCTGATGGACAGCCTGAAAACCGCCAGCCCCGCAGGCGCGCAGGCCCACATTGCCCTGCTCACGCCCGGTCCGTACAACGAGACCTACTTTGAGCATGCCTACCTGGCCCGCTACCTGGGCCTGACGCTCGTGGAGGGTAGTGACCTTACCGTGCGCGACGAGCACCTCTACCTCAAAACCTTGCGGGGCTTGGTGCCCGTCCATGGCTTGCTCAAGCGGGTGGATGATGCCTATCTGGACCCACTGGAACTGCTACCCGAGTCCACCTTGGGTGTTCCCGGTTTGTTGCAGGCCATCCGTGCGGGCAATGTGCTGGTGGCCAATGCACCGGGCTCGGCGTTTTTGGAGTCTCCCGCCTTGTTGGGCTTCTTGCCTGCCATCTCCCAGGTACTGCTCGGTGAGGCCCTGACCCTGCCTGCACTGCCAACATGGTGGTGCGGTGAACGCAGCGCCATGGAAGGGGCGCTTCCTTGCCTGGGGGAGCGCACAGTCAAGCCCACCTACCCGGCGTCGCCTGTCCACGCAGGCTTTGAACCGGTACTGGGCAACAGCCTGAACCAGAGCGCCTTGGACCGCCTGGCAGGACGCATTGTTCGGCAAAGTGAAGAACATACGGTGCAGGCCTATCTGCCTTTTTCACAAATGCCAACATGGCGCAACAGCACCGACCCTGCGCGTGGTGCCAGCATGGAGGCCCACTCTGCGATGCTACGCGTGTTTGCGGTATCGCACGGCTTGGACGCAGACGGCAAGCCGCAATGGCAGGTATTGCCCGGTGGACTCGCCCGGGTAGCAGGTGCCAGTGCAGACATTGCGTCCATGCAACGTGGTGGCAGCAGCGCTGATGTGTGGGCACTGACGCAGGGTGAAGTTGACACAACCACCCTGCTGCCCACCACCCTCACGCCCGCGATATTGGCGCAACGCAAGCGCCTGGTGACGAGCCGCGCCGCCGAAAACTTGTATTGGCTGGGCCGCTACACCGAGCGTGCGGACAACACCATTCGGCTCGCCCGCCTTGCGCTGGAGTGTTTGGGGGGGGAAGATCAATCCAGCCCCCCCTTGCTGCAATGGCTGACCCAACTGGCTCACACCAACACACTGGTGTTGCCTGGTGTGCCCTCCGCCGTGTTGGCCCGCAGAGTATTTGAGCGCTCGATCATCGCCAGCTTGGCATCCGAAGATGGGGCGACCAGTGTGGGCTACAACATGCGCGCCCTCAAAATGGCGGCGGCCACTGTGCGCGAACGGCTCTCGCAAGAACACTGGAGCACCATCGTGCGGGCGGAGGACGATATGTTCCAGCGTTGCGCCCACATGGCATCCCAGGGGGACTACGCGCCCCACCAAGCGCTGCGCATTCTCAAGGATGCCAGCGACCATTTGGCTGCCATTACCGGTGCACAAACCGACCGGATGACCCGCGACGATGGCTGGCGGCTACTCAGCATTGGCCGCCATGTAGAGCGGCTGAACTTCTTGACCACGGCGCTGGACCAGTCCTTTGACACCGGTTCCGTCGATACCAGCGGTGGGTTTGAGGCCTTGCTCGGCTTGTTTGACAGCACCATCACCTTCCATGCCCAGTACCAGCAAAGCCGCGATGTGGCCGCGCTTATTGACTTGCTGGTGTTGGACCGGGACAACCCGCGCTCCCTGGCCTGGGTCACGCACACCTTGCGTGGGCGATTGGCCAAGTTGGCGCAGTGCCCGGCCTCGGAAATCAGCGGGATGGGGCTCTTGGTTCCCTTGCCAGACGACTGGACATTGGCGAGTTTGTGTGAGACCCCGACCAACGGCGACGTCATGCCCGCGCTGCGTGCGCTGTTGCAGGCACTAAGCACCGCGGCGTTTCAAGTGTCCGAGTCCATCAGCACTACCTATTTCACCCATTCGGGGGAAACCAACCAAAGCGTGGGTGCCTGATGCTGCTGACCGTCACCCACGAAACCCGCTATGACTACCAGCCCGCGGTAGAGACCGCGCAGCATGTCGCCTACCTCAGCCCCCATGGGCATGCGGGCCAGGACGTGATCAGCCACCAGCTCGCCATCTACCCGCCCCCGGCCAAACAGCAGTTCGCCCTGGATGTGTATGGCAACCACCGCTGTTTCTTTTCGTTGCAAGCACCCCACGGGGTCTTAGAGGTTCGCGCATCCAGTGTGGTAGCCACACGACGCGGCTCGCTCCCCCACAGTGCCGTTCCTTGGGAGACCTTGCGTGAACATCTGCGGTTTCAGGCAGGTGCCGTATATGAACCGGCCACTGAGTTCATCTTTGCAAGTCCCTTTGTGCCGCGCCACCCCGAGTTCGCCGCATACGCGCGCCCGTGCTTTGTCCCCGGCACCGATGTGATTGCGGTGGCCCGTGAACTCATGGAACGCATCCACCAGGACTTCACCTACGAGACCAACAGCACGCAAATCAGCACACCCGCCCTGCAAGCCCTGGAACAACGCAAAGGGGTATGCCAGGACTTTGCGCACATCATGTTGGCGTGCTGGCGCAGCATGGGGCTGCCGGCGCGCTACGTGAGCGGCTATCTGCTAACCCAGGCCGCACCCGGCACGGTCAAACTCGTAGGAAGCGATGCGTCCCATGCATGGGTCAGCGTTTTTGTGCCCGACCTGCCTGCCGACAAACAGTGGGTCGATTTTGACCCCACCAACAACCGCTGGGGGTGGCATGCCCCCGGCGAAGACTATGTGACGGTGGCGATAGGGCGCGATTTTGGAGACGTGTCCCCTCTGCGAGGTGTCATCCATGGAGGCTCACGACACACCTTGACAGTGGGCGTCACTGTTGAGGACGTGCCCTCGCCTGCACCAGACACAGACACCGTGGCGTAAGCACCGCAGCGCAACAGAAAATCGCCTGACGCAGGTCTTTTGCGATTACGATTTCACCCCCCTTGCATTACACAGAAACCCTGCGATGAACCCCTACGACAAACTTAGCGAACTTGGAATTGAACTGCCCCCCATCGCGCTGCCCGCAGCAGCCTATGTACCGTTTGTGCAAACAGGGAAATTGGTGTTTCTGAGTGGACATATCGCCAAAAGAAATGGCCAGCCTTGGGTGGGCCAATTGGGCAAGAACATGGATACCGCAGAGGGGAAAATGGCTGCCCGCAATATCGCCATCGACCTGTTGGGCACCCTGCACGCGGCAGTGGGAGACTTGAACCACGTGACGCGAATCGTGAAGGTCATGTCCTTGGTGAACTCGACGTCCGACTTTACCGAGCAGCACCTGGTAACCAACGGAGCCAGCGAACTGTTGGGTGAGGTGTTTGGACGGCAAGTGGGTGCCCACGCGCGCAGCGCCTTTGGGGTTGCACAAATTCCCATGGGCGCGTGCGTGGAGATTGAACTGATCGCAGAAGTCGCCTGAACGGGGCGCGCCAATCGCGTTCCGTCACAGCAAGCACCCGCTGACGTTAACGAAGACGCAGCGCCACGTTGGCTTCGTCCGGCCCCCAAGTCACGGGTGTGTCTTGCACCTCGATTTTGAACACCGACACCGCCTGCGCGAGTTGCGCCGCCTGCTCACGCAGGCTTTCGGCGGCAGCGGCACTCTCCTCCACCAGCGCGGCGTTTTGCTGGGTCATGCGATCCAACTGAGAGACGGCTTGGTTCACCTCCACAATTCCCGCGCTCTGCTCGCTGGAAGCCGCCGTGATCTCCTGAATCACTTGGGCCACACGCCGCACGCTCAACATGATGTCTTGCATGGTGGTGCCCGCGACATTCACCAGGTGGGTGCCGGACTCCACCTTTTCTACCGATGACGTGATTAGCGCCTTGATCTCACGGGCCGCCTCTGCACTGCGCCCCGCAAGCGAGCGCACTTCGGAGGCCACCACGGCAAAGCCCCGGCCTTGCTCCCCTGCGCGCGCTGCCTCGACGGCAGCATTGAGCGCGAGAATGTTGGTCTGAAAGGCTATGCCATCGATCACGCTGATGATGTCGGCGATCCGCTTGCTGCTGCCATCGATCTCTTGCATCGTATGGACGACCCGTGTGACCACCTCGCTACCCTGCTTCGCCACCTGCGACGCTTGCGCTGCCAGCGAACCTGCCTGCTGTGCGCTCTCTGAACTCATGCGCACGCCGTGGGTCAGGCTGTCCATGCTCGATGCAGTAGAGGCCAGGTTGCTGGAGGCAGCCTCGGTGCGGCGCGCCAAATCGTTGTTGCCGGCCGCAATCTCTGTGCTGGCCGTCGCAATGCTGTCGGTGCTCTGGCGTACGCGCGAAACCATATGCAATAAGGCGCGATTCATCGCCGCCAAGGAGCGCATCAGGTCACCAAACTCATCCGTACGTGTCTCATCGACCACCGCGCTCAAGTCGCCCTGTGCGATGCGTGTGGCCAGGCCATTGGCCTGCGCCAGCGGCTGCTGAATGGATCGAATCAAAAATGCTGCACCCACCATCACGCCCGAGATAGCGAGAGCCAGGCCCCCGATCGACCACGCGATCAACTGACGCCCCTGCGCATCAAAGTCTTCGCGCAGCGTCTGACTCGCACTGTCTTGCATGGCCACGAATGCTTCATGTGCTTTTTGCAAAGCCAAGAGTGCTGGGCGGTATTGGGTTTCCAGAAACGCAGGCATTTCTGCAGGCTTGGTCACTTTGAGCAGAGCGGTTTGGCTGGTCAGGTCTTGCAAAACACGCCGCAAGTCACCCACTTTGGCCAGTTGCTGCTGTTGCGCTTCGTTCAAGCCACTTTGCAACAACAGCTTTTGCAGCTCGTCGATGCGGGCGTTGCCACTGCTGATTTCATCTTTGAACGCGCGCGCCACCCCCGCGTCGGTAGACACCACCACCGCATACGCGCGTGTGGCGTTGGCGTCTTCCAGCAGGGCGAGCTGGTTGGCATACGTGATCTGGACGCCCATTTTTTCATTGGCGGCGCTAAATGCGTCGCGGGTCACACGCGACTGCATGGCCGTCCACGCGATGATGAGAACCAGGGACAAAACCATCAATGCCATGGCGGACCACAATTTGGTCGCCAAACGCATGTTCGCGATGTGCATTCCAATCTCCATTAATTTTTCATTAATTTTATAGAGGGGTTGGAGAAATCCAAACTGCGAACAACTTGGGATTTACCCTGCTTGCGTGTTTATCACATCCATCGAGGTCGGGCCCGGTGGCCCAACACGCCAAATTACTTGGCTGCGCACCGCGGCCAAACAAGCATCGGGAACCAGGTCAGGCCGCAGTTGCGCCAAGGGCACAAGGACAAAGGCACGCGCCCACATGCGCGGGTGGGGCACGGTGAGTGCGGCACTGCAGATACGCCCTGCACCGAAGAGCAGCAGATCAAGGTCCAGTGTTCTGGGCGCATTCGGATAAGGGCGCTCACGCCCTGCGCGCTGCTCTTGATGCAGTAAGGCTGCAAGCAATGCGGGAGCGCTGAGGGTGGTGCTTATCTCGGCCACCGCGTTGACATAGTCGGGCCCTGTGGCATCCACCGGGGCACTGCCATACCAAGCCGATACGCGTAACAACCCCAATCCAGGCAGCGCCTGCAGGTCAGTCAGTGCGCGGCGCAGGGTGGCCACCGGGTCGCCCAGGTTGGCGCCCAGCCCCACATAGGCCTGGACGGGATCGCGCACCGCCATGGCTTAAGTGCCAGCGTCAGCCGCACCCGCGTCACCACGCGCCGCACCGCCACGGCGGCGGCGGCGCTTGCGTGGTGCGTCGCTAGGGGTGCGTGCCGCGTCTTGCTCAGGCAGATCGGTGCCACCTGAGCCGCTACCCCGCGCGGACTGCGCCACACCCACCGGTTTGGAGCCACGTCCACCCTTGGGCGCGAGCTTGCGTTGCTGCTGTTGTTCGGCGCGCACTTGGTCCACCATGTCCTGGCGCACCTCTTCAGTGGCTACGCTGAATTCCTGCCACCAGTCCGCAAGGGATTCATCGATTTCCCCCGCATCCGCACGCAGGCGCATGAAGTCAAACGATGCGCGAAAACGCGGCTGCTCCACCATGCCAAACGGGGTGCTTCCCACGCGTTTGTCAAAGCGCGGCTGCATCAGCCAGATTTCTCGCATGTCGCCGGCCAATTTGCCGCGCCCGGAAACGTCGCCGATTCGGGCGTTGAAGACGTCTTCAATGGCGTCTTGCAAGGCCGGGTGACTGTGCTGGCCACCCTGCAGGCGCTGCGCCCACCCGTCACGCACATCGGCCCACAGCACGCACGCCAACAAGAAGCTGGGGGCCACGGGTTTGCCCTCACCGACACGGCGGTCGGTGTCGTGGAGTGCACGAGAGACAAAAGGCTGCTCTGCGCGCTCTACCGCGACGTCCAGCAAGGGGTAAATGCCGGTAGCCAAGCCCAGCGCCTTGAGTTGCGCCACCGAGGCGAGTGCATGGCCGGTTTGCAACAACTTGAGCATTTCGTCGAACAAGCGGCTCTGCGGCACATCATGCAACAAGCGTTGGCTCTTGACCAAGGGAGCCGCCGTTTTGGACTCCAACTTGAAGCCCAGCGGACTCAGCTTGGCCGCGAAACGCACTGCACGGATGATGCGCACCGGGTCTTCACGGTAGCGGGTGGCGGCATCACCAATCATGCGCAAGGTGCGGCTCTTGGAGTCTTTGAGGCCATTGTGGTAGTCGACCACAATCTGAGTTTCGGGGTCGTAGTACATGGCGTTGATGGTGAAGTCGCGGCGCACCGCGTCTTCTTCTTGCGGTCCCCAGACGTTGTCACGCAAAACGCGGCCGGTACTATCCACTGCATGCTTCAGGTGGGCCAGCTCGCTCTTGCTGGTGCGCTCGTTACCCGCGACCTGCTCTGCAGCAGCGTTGTCCAGGTAGGCACGGAAAGTGGAGACCTCAATCACCTCATGCTCACGCCCACGGCCATACACCACGTGCACGATGCGAAAACGCCGACCGATGATGAAGGCACGACGAAAAAGTCCCTTGACCTGCTCGGGTGTGGCGTTGGTCGCCACATCAAAGTCCTTGGGGCGCAAACCCACCAACAAGTCGCGCACTGCGCCGCCCACCACATAGGCTTCATAACCGGCTTGCTGGAGCGTACGCACCACGTTGATGGCCCGCTCATCCACCAGACTGGGGTCAATGCCATGCACTGACACGGGAATCTCCACGCGCTTGCCGAACTGGAGCTTTTTGCTGGGACTTGCAGAGCTTTTGCCCAGCAATTTGTCGATAAATTTTTTGATCAAGTTGTGGTTCCTAGCGGTCCTGCCCAAGGGTCAGGAGAAGAGCTCGAGTATGCGCCATCCCCGCTGCTCGGCCAGTGCGCGCAAGCTCGGGTCGGGGTTGGTGGCCACGGCCACGTTGGCCTTTTCCAGCAGGGGGACATCGTTGATGGAGTCTGAATAAAACGTGGTGTGCACCGTATCCCAATCCAGGCCCCGCTCTGCCAGCCATTGCTGTACGCGTGTGACCTTGCCTTCGCGGAAGGATGGTATGCCCGCAATTTCGCCCGTGTACCACCCAGTGCCTCCGGGCGCATCGTCCGTCTCCAAGTCTAGGGCGATCAAGTGCTCCACCCCAAAGGCGGTGGCGATGGGGCGGGTCACAAAGGCATTGGTGGCGGTGACGATGATGACCGTGTCGCCCGCCGCTTGGTGGTCCCGCACCAACTTCAAGGCCTGGGTGGTGATGGCGGAGTGCATGACCTCACGCATGAAATCTGCCTGGGCAGCGCGCGCGCGCTGCTCCCCCTGCCGCACCACGGTCGCCGTCGCAAAGCGGCAATAGGCGCGGATATCCAAGGTGCCTGCGCGGTACTGCTCGTAAAACTCGAGGTTTCTTTGCTTGAAGGTTTCGGGGTCCGTCCACCCCAATGCGGCGGTGAATTGGCCCCAGGTGAAATCGGAATCCAGGGGAATCAGGGTGTGGTCGAGGTCAAACAGCGCAAATTTTGTGAGAGTCATGTGTTTTCCAGCATGGATTTGATGAGGGGAATCGTGATGGCGCGCCGGGTTTGCAGTGCGTAGCCATCCATGTGGTCCAGCAACTCCATCAAGCTACCAAGATCACGGCTGAAGCGATGCCACATGAAATCCATGACTTCATCACTCAGGAACACACCGCGTGCGTCGGCCTCTTGGCGTAGCACACTGCGGCCTTCTTGTTCATTGAGTCGATGAAGTTGGAATACATGCCCCCACCCCAGACGTGTACGCAAATCTTCCCGAAGGTCCAAGTGCGCCGGCGCGGCCTGGCCCGCTGCCAACACCGGCTTGCAATGCGTTTGGGCGTTGACAAACCAGTTAAATGCCAAGTGTTGCTGCTCGGCGGAATACAGGTGGACGTCGTCCAACACCACCGCGGCCCAGCCGTCGTCAAAGTCGCCCGGCATCTCCCGCGGTGACAACCATCCCACGCGCGCACCGTGTTCACGCAGGCCCTCGCGCGCAGCCTTCAACAAATGGGTCTTGCCACTGCCCTGTGCGCCCCACAAGTAGGTAGGCACAGGTGGCTTGCCTGCGTGCGAGTCGGCATGTTGGATCCAGCTCGCCATGTGGTGGTGCGCCGCCACATTGGGGCCTGCATAAAAATTGGCCAATGAAGGGCCGGTGGACAAACCGATGTCCAACGCGATTTGCTTCATAGAAAACTAACCCAAATACAGCTGACTGGCCATGTATCCGGTGCGTATGCGCCGCATTGCGACCAACAGCACTGCACTGGCTGGCAATGCCACCAACACACCCACGAATCCAAACAGTTGGCCAAACGCAAGCAAAGCAAAAATGACGGCTAAGGGGTGCAGCCCAATCCGCTCTCCCACCAGCCTGGGTGTGAGCACAAAGCTTTCCACCACCTGCCCCAACCCGTAGACCACGGCCACCATCGCCAATGGATAAGCAATGCCGTGGGAGCCTGAAAACTCCAGCAAGCCCGCAAACAGCGCCAATACCAAGCCCACCCCAAATCCCAAGTAGGGTACAAAAATGGCCATCCCCGTAAACACCCCAATGGGCAGGGCCAAATCCAGTCCGAACAGCGCTAAACCCATCGAGTAGGCAACCGCCAGAATCAGCATCACCAGCAGTTGTCCACGCAGATACTGACCGAGCACTTGATCCGCTTCGCTTAAAAAAGCATCCGTCGGGGCACGCATCCGTGGGGGCACGAGCGCGCGCAACTGGCCCATAAAACGGCTCCAATCCATCAACAGGTAAAACAAAGCCACCGGAATCAAGATGGCATTCCCAATCACGGCCAACGCAACGCTCCCGCCCAACTTGACTGATGCCAGCACAGAGCCGAGGGTGTCTTCGACATTGGCGTTCATGTACTGCATCACAAACGCCTTGATGCTGCCAACGTCGAACTGCAATTGGATTCCCCACTGCGCAAACAAGGGCTTGAGTGCGGCGTTGAAGCCGTCGAGCAGCACCGGAACTTGCGCCCGCATCAGGGGAATTTCACTCGCAAGAATCGGCACGATCAGCAGCAGCAGACCCAGTATCACCAGCAGCGCCAGCAACTCCACCACGAGCACTGCGACAACACGCGGAATACGCCCCTGCCCCACCGAATCCAGCCAATTCACCACTGGTGTCAACGCGTAGGCCAATACTGCAGCCACGGCAAAAGGGGCCAGTACAGGCGCGAGTAGCCACAGGCCAAGCACGGCGCACAGCGCCAAAGAAGCCCAGGCGATGAATCTTTTTTGGGTGGGGGTCAGTTGCATTAAAAATGAAAGGGGCAAACCCTTAAAATCAGCGCAAATTCTATCGGGGTCTGCATTCGCCGTTCCCCAAAAGTTACTCCACATGACTCAAACCACTGCTACCCCCCCCCTTTCGTATAAAGATGCTGGCGTTGATATCGTTGCGGGGGACGCGCTCGTAGAACGCATCAAGCCTCTGGCCAAGAAGACCATGCGGGAGGGCGTGCTGGCTGGCATCGGTGGCTTCGGTGCATTGTTTGAAGTGCCCAAGCGGTACAAAGAACCTGTGCTAGTCAGTGGCACGGACGGCGTCGGAACCAAGCTCAAGCTTGCCTTCGAGTGGAATATGCATGACACCGTAGGCATAGACTTGGTTGCCATGAGCGTGAATGATGTGCTGGTACAGGGTGCAGAGCCGCTGTTTTTTTTAGATTACTTTGCCTGCGGCAAACTTGATGTGGACACCGCTGCCGCTGTTGTCGGTGGTATCGCCAAGGGCTGCGAACTCTCTGGGTGTGCACTGATAGGCGGGGAAACGGCGGAGATGCCCGGCATGTACCCGGCCGGTGAATACGATTTGGCGGGATTTGCTGTCGGTGCAGTCGAAAAAAGCAAAATCCTCAATGGCGCGACGGTGCAAGTGGGCGATACGGTGCTTGGTTTGGCATCGTCCGGTGTGCACTCCAATGGCTTCAGCTTGGTGCGCAAATGCATTGATCGCGCGACCAGCGCTGGGACTCTGCCCGCGACACTGGATGGCAAGCCCTTCAAACACGCCATCATGGAGCCCACTCGCTTGTACGTAAAAAGCGTGCTCGCCGCACTGTCTGCCCATCCCGTCAAGGCGCTCGCCCATATCACGGGCGGCGGCCTGCTAGAGAACATTCCCCGCGTGCTTCCACCAGGCATGGCAGCCCATTTGGTGAAACGCAGCTGGCCACAGTCGGAACTGTTTGCATGGTTGCAAAACACGGCAGGCATTGACGACACAGAAATGAACCGGACCTTCAACCACGGCATCGGCATGGTTGTCGTGGTCGACACAGAGCACGCAGAGGCCACCGCACATACCCTCCGCGCTGCCGGTGAGACGGTGTATGCCATAGGCACGATCGCCCCCCAAGGCGACGGCCACCCCGTGGTGGTGGCATAGCCACTCTGGCTGCCACATGCATCGGGCACAGATTGACAGAGATCTGCGCCCTTCGAAAACCTTACGGCTGCAGGCGAAACCGCAAAGTTCGCTAAATTCAGCGCCCGGCAACAAGCGCGGGCGCTACAAGGTGGCGAGATGCCGGAACCCACCGACCAAGCACCAACGCGTGCTGTGGGCGACGCTGCCCGTGCCGACTTTGCGATACAAAAAAGCTTTGTGCGCACTGAGCGAAAAGCCAGCTTCAGCAAAGCACTCGTCACAAAACGTTACCCAAACCTTCGTCCCCGGAAACTCCACATCCGCAAAGTGATCCCCCGCCGATACACGCCGATGGCACATGGAGCACTCGCTGTCTCCAATATGCATGGAACTCATCGCGGACAAGAATTGGGTTTCATATTGACTTTCAAAAAATGAAAACAACATGGAATCCATTCCTTGAGGAGACATGTCGCGGGACGTGCCCGAAGAGGCACCTTGCCTCAATGGAGCCACACGCGTTACATAGTCCAAGAAGGTGGTGGTTTGCGTAGTATCCGGTTCGCTTGTCACCCCTAACTGCCGAACGTACGCATTGACCTCATTCATCTTGCCCCCCGTGCTTTAGCTCCATTGTTGGGCAATGTCTGTAACATTGTGTAATAACAATGTTTTTTTCAATACAAAATATGCAATTAAAGTAAATATAACTAAAAATTGATATTTTGATAATTTATCCGATCGAATTATTTAAAAGTCTTGCAGAATACAGGCGCAATGGTTTACAGACACCGCTCCCCCACCATGGCATAGCATGTATGTCACATGCACGCTTCATGAGGACTGGCAACACAATTCGCCCAAACGCAAAACACTGGCAAAAAGAATTCACGCCCTCGCTTCCAGTGCCTTGGCAGGCATACTGGTCAAGGACCTGGGGCCACAAACATACTCTATTTCAAATTCAGTACACGCCTCTAACTCATCAAGTGCGGAATGATTCACAAAATCCTGAAAGTGATAATCATTTTTCCGAACTTTTTTTAGAAGTCCCAGCCAGGCATTAATCTTCAGGAATTCTATTTTTCCGTAATAGACGCGCAAAAAACCCGCACTCATTAAATGCTGAACAAACCCACTAAATACAGCCCTTGATACACCACAAAAACTGGCGACAAAGTTCTGTTTTCCGTAAATGGAGATAGCTTGCGACTCCAGCGCACTATGGTTAACACCCGACAAGTTAGCGATGATCGATTCAACAAGGAATGCTAAGGACAATGTCACTTTGTGTTGAGCACTTCCAACTTTGTAGACGGCGATCAGTTCACCAGATCGGCATTCGCGTTTGGCCAACGATCTGCATATCCATTTTGCAAATGAAACCTCTGAATGAAATAGTTTTTGAAAAAATGAAACCGGAAGTGCGTAGGCCACCACGTCCGAAAAACACACATAGTCGGCATTGCAGGGTGTCTTTGAAATCAAATATTCTTCACCGACCCACGAACCCGTCGGGAAAATTTGATTGACTGAAAATCCGTTGCCATCCAGACACACCCCCGACCCGATGGTGCCGTTCATCAAAAAAAACCAAAGATTAACTTCTTGCCCACGGCGATATATGCACTCCCCCTCTTCGAAGGAGCGGACACGCACCTCGTACGAGATTTGCAATGCCGCCGTTTCCGACAAGCCTGTTTTGCGCAGCTGGGAAACGATTTGGTTGCGATGGATGGCTAACAAGTTCTTCCTCCCTGTGAATCATGCTTTTAACAATTGTTTTGTTCTTATAATTGTAATTATCAATCAAAAGCTTACTTTAACTACCGATTATTTGTTTTTTGTCGAACAAATTTTTACAATTTGGTTCTCGCTAAAAGTTTTCATGGCTTTTTCAAAAGTATGTTGCTCCCAGCCTCTCACCTTGCGCATGTGCCCATGACCGTGCATTGCCCCCGGTGGCCATGCACGGTCACCATGGGCATCCATTGCCAGCGCCCGGGGGGCAGATCGCATGTGACGCGCTACAGCGCCCCGCCTGCAGCGGTGCCCTAAAGCAGAAGAAATGCCGGCGAATGAGGGCCTTTCTTTGCTAGAAAATTTATAGCGAACCGCTAAGATAGGAGTTGTACTTTTTCAGCCTACCCGTCCATACTTGAACAGTACAGACTTCTAGGATCGCTTCATGCCTGTGATTGCTGTGATTAACCGAAAAGGTGGTAGCGGGAAGAGCACCTTGTCCACCCACCTCGCGTCTTGGCTTGCCAATCAGGGGATGGCGGTCATGCTGGGTGACGTGGATCGCCAGCAGTCTTCCCGTACATGGCTTCGACTCCGACCTGCGGATTTGCCCCACATTGCGGGTTGGACAGTCGACCAGAAAAACATACTCAAGGTTCCTATCGGCATCACGCACGTGGTCTTGGACACACCTGGTGGCATGCATGGCCTTGAGTTGGCAAAGGTCATCATGTCTACGGATACGGTGCTCATGCCGGTGTGCAACTCGTTGTTCGACAAAGAGTCTGCAAGTGCGTGCCTACAAGAGCTGCGTGGCCTGCCACGGGTGGCATCGGGGCGCTGTCGCTTGGGCATCGTGGGCATGCGTGTCGATGCGCGCACCCACGCCGCTGAGCAATTGCAAACGTGGGCCGCCGCGCACAAGGTGGAATTTGTGGGCGCACTGCGGGAAACCCAGATGTACGTGCGCAGCCTCGATACGGGAACCACCATCTTTGATCCCCATTCGCCTCCGCAGAGCGCAGATATCGAACAATGGAAATCCATTTTGGAATGGGCCATGGACACGGAGCGCCCGCGCGCGCCGGGGCAGGCAGAGGCTGCAGGGCGCGCACCCTTACCTCCTGCTACCACCATGCCCCCTGTGCGAAACGTTCTAACTCCGGTGCCCCGCGATGATGTGCGTGACGTACGGCCCACAGGGATCGTCCGCCCGCTCCACGGTGAACCTCGGGGACCGGTCAGCGCACCGCCCGTGTCGCAAACGCCACCACCGCCCTTCTTGATGCGACGCCCCCTTGCGTAACCGAGGGCAGCTACGGCATGCGCAGGGCATCCACGGCCTCTGCGGCTGGCGCGTAGCGCCTACGTCACCGCGGATGGAGCGAATCGTCCCACGACCCGCGCCCTCCATGGGCCAGGTACATATCGAGGTCAAACGATGCTTGTCGGTGGTTTCCCAGCTTGGCGTGTACCCAGCCACGGTCACGATACTCCGACCATGTTTGGGGCATTAGCAGCACCATGCGTTCCTGCACCGCGAGCAGTCGCACCCAATCTTGTTGCCCCCAATAGATTTCTTTCAGGTTGCGTAACAGTCGTGCCACAACGTCACGCGCACGGGCAGTTTGCAAATAACTCGCCAGTACCGCATCGCCACCGTCTGCCTGATGCATAGACAGCACAGGTTCCAGCAACTCGGTAAGGGCATCGCGGCTCAATGAGCGCCCAGTCAAGGGATCGAGAACAGCCACGCCCTTGGGCAAATTTACCTTGACCAGAAAATGGCCTGGAAAGTTCACACCTCGTGCATCCAAGCGCAAGCCCTGGGCGAGTTGCATCCATAACAAGCCCAGGGAAACAGGAATGCCACGGCGAGTGCGCAGCACGACGGAGAGAAAGCTATTGTCCGGGTCATGAAAGTTGTTGAGATTGCCTGCAAAGCCCAAATCAGCGTAGAAAAACCGGTTCAAAGCCTGAAGGCGATAGGCATCCGGCGCATCGTCCGCTACACGCCGCCGCAGCCGCTCCAGCAACTTGTCCACTTCATCCAGCGTGGCCCCAAGATCCACGTCAGGGTATACATCTTGTGCCACCGCAAGCGCCGCTTCAAAAAGCGGGAATTCAGCATCGTCTTGCACCAGGTAACCAAAGTATTCCAATGGAGACGGCAACGAGAGCTTCAATTTCACACCGCACCTCCTAGGTCAACGTCGCAAAAAGCTGCGCAGGTTGACTCTCACCAGCCTGAGCGAAACAAAATACACCACCGCCGCGCCGACCAACGACAGGAACAAGCAACCAATGCGCAGCATGGGGTAGGCACGCAGTGCGATCCAGTCCACCAAGCCCACCGCCCACCCCAAATAGCCCACCAAGACTGCTGCGGCAAAGCCGACCTGAAGCAAAAATGTGAGCCATCCCTGCAGCGGCTGAAAACTGCCCCTGCGTATCAGGCCCACCAGCAGCCACCCCGCATTGAGCATCGCGCCCAGGCTGATGGACAGCGACAGCCCGGCATGCTGAAACTCTGGCACCAAAACAAGGTTAAGCAACTGGGTCGTCACAAGTACAACCACCGCAATCCGCACGGGTGTTTTGATGTCTTGGCTGGCGTAGTAGCCAGGCGCAAGCACCTTGATGGCCACAATGCCCACCAAGCCGACCCCCCAACCCGAGAGAGCCCGGGTCGTTTGCAACACATCCAGCTCAGAAAACGCGCCGTAGTGATATAGGACGGACACGATGGGCTTTGCAAACACCAACAAGCCCAAAGAGCAAGGTACTGCCAAAAGCACAACGACCCTCAGCCCCCAATCCAGCAAAGCAGAATAGCCAGCCGCATCATCCTGGGCACGGGCGCCTGCCAACTGCGGCATCAGCACGACCCCCAAAGCAACGCCCAGCATGGCCGTGGGGAACTCCATTAGACGGTCTGCGTAGGTGAGCCAGCTCACACTGCCGGTAGGCAGATGAGAAGCAATTTGGGTATTGATGAGCAAAGAAATTTGCGCCACGCTCACGCCCAGCAACGCAGGCAGCATAAATAGGCCGATACGACGGGTTTGCGGGTCGGCCAAAGCTTCCTTGAGTGCCACCGCGCCGAGCCCAAATCGCGGGAGCATGCCAATGCGGCTGAGAGCCGGTATCTGCACCAGCAGTTGCAGAAGTCCCCCCACCATCACCCCCACGGCCATCGCATAGATCGGCTCAATACCCTGACCCCGAAACCAAGGCACCAACAGCCATGCAGCAGCGATGGAGCTGATATTGAGCAAGACCGGAGTGGCCGCCGGAACCGCAAAGCGCTTCCAGGTGTTGAGCACACCAGACGACAGCGCCACCAAAGACATGAAGCCAATGTAGGGAAACATAAAGCGCGTCATGAACACCGCAGCCTCGTAACCCGCCGGATTTTTCTGCAGACCACTGGCCATCGCCCAGACCAGCAAGGGCGCCGCCACAACGCCCACAATGCAAGTCAGCACCAAGGCACACAGCAACAACGACGCCACGTGGTCGACCAACCGTTTGGTGGCATCGTCCCCGTCTCGTGCCTTGCTGGCAGCCAACACCGGCACAAACGCTTGGCTAAAGGCACCCTCGGCAAACAAGCGCCGAAACAGGTTGGGGATGCGAAAGGCGACATTGAATGCGTCGGTCATGGCGCTGGCGCCAAAGGCCGCAGCCATCAATAACTCGCGGGCCAGACCGGTGACGCGCGATGCCAGTGTCCACAAAGACACGGTAGATACAGATTTGATGAGGCTCACCGGCGGGAGTGTAGCCGCCCTCTTGGCCACCGAGCTGCGTTAGCGGCGAGGCGACACAGGCCTTGGGCGAGGCCCGATATATAATCGCTGGCTTTGCTGGCAACATCCTCCAACACAAGGAAACACAATCATGGCATCTGGTAAACCCAAGAAAAAGAACCCGCGCCTGGCGTCGGGCCGTAAACGCGTCCGTCAGGACATCAAAATCAATGCAGCAAACACTTCTTTGCGTTCCAAGTACCGCACCGCGGTGAAGAACGTGGAAAAGGCAGTGGTGGCCGGTGACAAAACCAAAGCCGCAGAATTGTTTGCCAAGATGCAAGCCGTGGTGGACACCGTGGCTGACAAAGGCATCTTCCACAAGAACAAAGCAGCACGCGACAAGAGCCGTTTGGCTTCCAAGGTGAAAGCCTTGGCCCTCGCAGCCTAATCACTTAGGCAATCGCACGGACCTTGGCAACAAGGTTCGCCGTTTGTAAGGGTGCGCTGCCAGCAAAAGCAAAAAGCCGTTCATCTGAACGGCTTTTTTGTTTGGACTGCCGGGAAGCAAGTTATTTGGACACAGGTCTTATTCGGACGCTGCCGGGCGGGCGGCGGGCGGTTCTGGTCGGGTCTCGCTGACTTGCAGTTCATTGTCACGCGCAAAGTTCAGGCAAAAATCCCAGGCCATGACGTCGTAATCGCGCAAATCCGCGTGCACGATGACACACTTTAGCTGTCCGATTGAGGTGGGAACACACCAAGGAGAGTAGCCAAGGTGGCTGCCGCGCGTGGCACCACCAGGGCGAAATGGGCTCATCACTCCCGCCAAACGCTCCGCCCAGTCACTGGGGCGAAAGGTCTTGCCTTGCCGCGTGATTCCCAGGATGTAGAGTTCTTTTGGAGCAGTGGAGGCCATCAGTACGTGCGATAAATCAGAGGGCGGAACACCCGAAAAAGTCAGTGCTGCGCCGCACAAGAATTCTACCCGCTCCATCGTCAGATAGATCGCAAAGTCGGCCCGTCCGCACGCATCAGAGTGATGTGGATTTGTCACGAAACCGCCATCCCGTGTACCCCTAAAATCAGACTTCAACGGCCCGACTGGCCCTTGCAGCAGTCGGGTCGATTTGTTTTTTTGTTCAATCCGGAGTTATCGCATGACCGCCGCCACGCATTCGACCGCCGCCCCCGCAGCGCCGTCTTCACCCCACGTGATGAACACCTACGGCCGACTGCCCATCGCCTTGAGCCATGGCCAAGGATGCCGCGTGTGGGACGTCAATGGCAAAGAGTACCTGGACGCCCTGGGCGGCATTGCCGTCAACACCCTGGGCCACAACCACCCCCAGTTGGTGCCCGCACTGCAAGACCAACTCACCAAGCTGATCCACACCTCCAACTATTACCACGTCCCCTTGCAGGAAGAGCTGGCCAAGCTGCTGGTAGAGCGCTCTGGTATGTCCCATGTGTTTTTCTGCTCCACCGGCTTGGAAGCCAACGAAGCGGCCTTGAAACTAGCCCGCAAATTTGGCCACGACAAGGGGATAGAGCGCCCCGAAGTGGTGGTGTACGAAAAAGCCTTTCATGGTCGCTCCATTGCCACCCTGAGTGCTACCGGCAACCCCAAAGTACAGGCCGGTTTCGGTCCGCTGGTGGAAGGCTTTATCCGGGTGCCGGTCAACAACATCGAAGCCCTCAAGGCCGCCACGGAAGGCAACCCCAACGTCGTGGCCGTGTTTTTTGAAGCCATTCAGGGCGAAGGCGGCGTGAACCCCATGCACATGGACTACTTGCGCGACGTGCGCACCCTGTGCGACCAACGCGACTGGCTGCTGATGATCGACGAAGTGCAGTGCGGCATGGGCCGCACGGGCAAGTGGTTTGCCCACCAGTGGGCAGGCATCCAGCCGGATGTGATGCCTCTGGCCAAAGGCCTGGGCTCCGGTGTGCCGGTGGGCGCGGTGGTGGTGGGCCCCAAAGCGGCCACCATTTTCCAACCCGGCAACCACGGCTCCACGTTTGGCGGCAACCCGCTGTCCATGCGTGCCGGAGTAGAAACCATACGCATCATGGAAGCCGAGGGACTGCTAGCCAATGCCCAGACGGTAGGCGCGCACCTCAAAGCCGGACTCGAGACCGCTTTGAAGGCCGAAATCGCCAACGGCGGTGTAAAGGAAGTGCGTGGCCAGGGCCTGATGCTGGGCCTGGAGTTGTCCAAGCCCTGCGGTGCCTTGGTGCAGCGCGCAGCCGACGCAGGCCTGCTGATCAGCGTCACCGCTGACACGGTAGTGCGTATGGTGCCACCGCTGATTTTGAGTGTGCCAGAGGCGGATGAGATCATCGCCATCCTTGCGCCCCTGATTGCTGCCTTTTTGAAAGAAACCGCATGAGCCTCTCCAGCAACGCCGTCCCCAGCACCCTGCCCCAAGGCGCGCCGCCGGTGCGGCACTACCTGCAGTTTGACGACTTTACTGCTGACGAATACGCCTACCTGCTGGAGCGCACTGCGTTCATCAAAGCCAAGTTCAAGCGCTTTGAGCGCCACCATACGCTGATGGACCGCACTTTGGCCATGATTTTCGAAAAGGCGTCCACCCGCACGCGCGTGAGCTTCGAGGCCGGCATGTACCAATTGGGCGGCAGCGTGGTGCACCTCACTACCGGCGACAGCCAACTGGGACGCTCCGAACCGATCGAGGACAGCGCCAAGGTCATCAGCCGCATGACCGACATCGTGATGATCCGCACCTACGAGCAAACCAAGCTGCAAGCCTTTGCTGCCAACTCGCGGGTGCCCGTCATCAACGGCCTGACCAACGAATTCCACCCCTGCCAGATCCTGGCGGACATCTTTACCTACATCGAGCACCGGGGCCCCATCCAGGGCAAGACCGTGACGTGGGTGGGCGATGGCAACAACATGGCCAACACCTGGCTGCAGGCCGCCGCCAAACTGGGCTTCCACCTGCGCGTGTCCACCCCCAGTGGCTATGAAGTCAACGAAAAACTGGCTGCAAGCGCCGGTGGAATGGGTGCAGGCAGCTACAAAACTTACAGCGATCCCATGGAAGCCTGCCAAGGCGCCGACCTGATCACCACCGATGTGTGGACCAGCATGGGCTTTGAGGCCGAAAACGAAGTCCGCCGCAAAGCCTTTGCCGCCTGGTGCGTAGACCGCAAGATGATGGCGGTCGCTGCGCCCAACGCCCTCTTCATGCACTGCCTGCCCGCCCACCGTGGCGAAGAGGTGGAGGCCGAAGTCATCGACGGCCCGCAAAGCGTGGTCTGGGATGAAGCCGAAAACCGCATGCACGTGCAAAAGGCGCTCATGGAGTACCTGCTGCTGGGCAAGCTTTGACAGGATTTCACCATGCTTGATCACATGACATTTCGCGTCAGCGACATTGCCGCCAGCAAGGTTTTTTATACCGCTGCGCTGGCCCCGCTGGGCTATACCCTCCTCGTCGAAGCCAACTACGGCAGCAACTTGCTGGGCTACGGCACCCTCGATGCCAACAACCCCAGTGGTCACAAGATAGACACTTGGTTCATCGATGGAGCATCGCCCTACGGCGGTCACGCCACCACCACAGGCTGCCATCTGTGTTGGTCGGCACCCAGCCGCGATGCAGTGGACGCCTTTTATGCGGCCGCACTGGCGCATGGCGGGCGAGACAACGGTGCTCCGGGGCTGCGCCCCCACTACCACCCTCACTATTACGGCGCCTTTGTGATCGACCTCGACGGAAACAACATCGAAGCCGTCTGCCACGCCCCCACATGAGCGCCTGCACCACCTGCGGTGCATGCTGCGCAAGCTTCCGTGTAGAGTTTTCGGTCTACGAGATGGACTTGGCCGGTGGTACCGTGCCCGTCGGTCTTGCGCATGAGGTCAGTGGCAACCGATGGCGCATGAATGGCACTTCAGAAGTGCCCATACGTTGTACCGCGCTTACCGGCACGGTGGGTGAGCAAGTCGGGTGCAGCATCTACGCACTGCGCCCCGCGCCGTGCCATGAGCTGACAGAAGGCAGCGAAGCCTGCGCAAGGGCCCGCGCCAAATGCGGACTGCCCGCGCTTGCATAAAGCGATTCAGTCCAGCGGCACCGGCAAATCCGCCATCTGCCCCTTGAATTCCTGCAGCGAAAAATGCGACTGCACCTGCCGCACGCCCGGCAGGCGGTGCAGCTTGCGTTGCAACAACTCTGAATAGTGGTCCAGGTCGCGGGCCACCATGCCCACCAAAAAGTCGGCCTGCCCCGAGATGGCATGAAACTGCACCACCTCCGGAATCTCGGCTACCGCCTGCACAAAGGCTTGTGACGAGGTTTCGTTCTGGTGGTCAATGCCGATCAGCACAAACGCCAGCACGCTGTAGCCCAGCGCCCGCCGGTCCAGTGCGGCGTGGTAACCCTTGATGGTGCCGGACTCCTCCAGCTGCTTGACGCGCCGCCAGGTAGGTGACTGCGACAAATGGGCCATCTGTGCCAGCTCGCCCGAGGTGAGGCGCGCGTTGTCTTGCAGAGCCCGCAGCAACAGGCGGTCGGCTTTATCGGTAACTGGTTGCATAAATTTTTCTCAAATTACTCAATAAAGACTAATTTAGTCTATTTTTTAAATATAGAAGATTAAATATAAACATTTCAAAGCCCTCAACACATAATTTAGCAAAACCACTCTCATCGAGACACCATGACTACCGCCCTCACCCTGAACGACTGCCGCGCCCGGGATGCGGCCGACACCTTGCGCCCACTGCGCGACCTGTTCGATATTCCCGAGGGCGTGATTTACCTGGACGGCAACTCGCTGGGCGTGATGCCCAAAACCGCCGCCGCGTGCGCTGCTGAAGTCGTCACGCAAGAGTGGGGCCAGGGCCTGATCCGCTCCTGGAACACTGCCGGCTGGTTCAGCCTGCCGCAGCGCCTGGGCAACCGCATTGCCCCGCTGATTGGCGCGGATGCGGATGAAGTGGTGGCCACCGACAGCACGTCCATCAACTTGGTCAAGTTGCTGTCTGCTGCCCTGACCATCGCCGCGCAGGACGCGCCTGAACGCAAGCTCATCGTGAGCGAGCGCAGCAACTTCCCCACCGACCTTTACATCGCCGAAGGTCTGTGCAAAGAGCGCGGCTACACCCTCAAACTGGTGGAGCCCGACGAGCTTGCCGCAGCACTCAGCGCTGATGTAGCCGTGCTCATGCTCACCCACGTGAACTACCGCACCGGTGCCATGCACGACATGCCTGCGGTGACCGCCGCCGCCCACGCCGCCGGTGCCTTGATGATTTGGGACCTGGCCCACAGCGCGGGTGCCGTGCCGGTGACACTCAAAGCCTCGGGCGCCGACTTCTCGGTGGGCTGCGGCTACAAATACCTGAACGGTGGCCCCGGTGCCCCCGCCTTTGTGTGGGTGCACCCCCAGCACGCCGAGCGCTTTTGGCAACCCCTGGCCGGCTGGTGGGGCCACGCGGCACCTTTTGCCTTCACGCCCGATTACCAACCCGCCCCCGGCATCACCCGCTACCTGTGCGGCACCCAACCCATCGTCAGCATGTCGCTCTTGAGCTGCGGCCTGGAAGGCTTTGAGGCAGCTGAAAAACTGGGGGGCATGGCGGCCTTGCGCGCCAAATCGCTGGCGTTGACGGACCTGTTCATCCAGCTGGTGGAAGAGCGCTGCCAGGGCTACGGCCTGGGCCTGGCAACCCCGCGTGAGCATACCCAGCGCGGCTCGCAGGTGTGCCTGACGCGCGAGCACAGGGCGGGTGGCGAATGGGGCTCCGGCGCTTTTGCCATCGTGCAGGCGCTGATTTCACGCGGCGTCATTGGCGACTACCGCGCGGGTGACGGCGGCGTCCACAAAGATATCTTGCGCTTTGGGTTTACGCCGCTGTACATCGGGTTTGAAGACGTGTGGAACGCGGTGGAGCATTTGCGGCAAGTGCTGGAAACGGGCGAGTGGCAAAAGCCCGAGTTCAACCAGAAGCATGCGGTGACCTGACATTGGTTTGCGTGCGAGGCGGACGGGCTCCGGGGGCCCGGGCCTCATCAGATCCTTCGGATCAGCAAATCGGCCCAGTCCCCCGGAGCCCCTCCACCTCTTGGATCACCAATGACATCTACCGAAAAAATCGTCGCTGACGAAAAAGCCCAGCTCGACTTCAGCAAAACCATGAGCTATGGCGACTACCTGCAGATCGACACCATCTTGGGGGCGCAGAAACCACTGTCGCCCACGCATGACGAACTGCTCTTCATCATCCAGCACCAGACCAGCGAGCTGTGGATGAAGCTTATGCTGCATGAGCTCACCGCTGCTATGGCGCACATCGCGCAAGACGACTTGCCGCCCGCCTTCAAGATGCTTGCGCGTGTGAGCAAAATCATGGAGCAGCTGGTGCACGCCTGGGACGTGCTGGCCACCATGACGCCACCCGAGTACACCGCCATGCGGCCTTACTTGGGCCAGAGCAGCGGTTTCCAGAGCTTTCAGTACCGCTGCATCGAGTTCTCACTAGGCAACAAAAACGCCGCCATGCTCAAGCCCCATGCCCATGCGCCCGAGCGGCTAGCGCTGGTACAGGCCGCGTATGAAGCGCCGTCTTTGTACGACGAAGCCCTCAAGCTCATGGCCCGCCGCGGCATTGCCGTGCCCGCCAGCCACCTGCAGCGCGACTGGACCCAGCCCTACGCTGCCAGCCCCGAAGTAGAAGCCGCCTGGCTGCAGGTCTACCGCGACCCCAAAGCCCATTGGGACCTGTACCAACTGGCCGAGGAGCTGACCGATCTGGAAGACGCCTTCCGCCTCTGGCGCTTCCGCCACGTCACCACCGTGGAGCGCGTCATCGGCTTCAAACGCGGCACCGGGGGCACCGGCGGCGTGAGCTACTTGCGCAAGATGCTGGACGTGGTGCTGTTCCCCGAGATCTGGACGCTTCGGACCGCGCTGTAGCCAGTTTTCAAGTCCAATAGGCCGCCTGTGCTTGCAAGAAATTGGTGAGCACGTCATGCGGTCAGCATCACCGGCAACCACCTAGGGATGTTCGTGCGCAGCGTCGGGCAAAGCATGGCCCCAGAACAACATGGCGTCGCGTCCAGACAGCGCCAAATCAACCTGCGCGCCCACAGGCAACAACACTTTGGTCTGCACGTGCCCGTAGGGAAGGTTGGTTAACACAGGCACCGTTGTGTGGGTCCGAATCCACTCCACAACACGGGCCATTTTGAAACCACGATCGTGCCCCACCAAACGGTAGCCCGTGAACTGCCCTAACACGATCGCTCGTTGACGCCCTAGCACCCCGGCACGCAGCAACTGGGTCAGCATACGTTCGACACGGTAGGGGTGCTCGCCTACGTCTTCCAAAAAGAGAACGCCGCCGTCTACTTGCGGAAAAAATGGTGTGCCTAACAAGCTGGTGAGCACCGTGAGGTTGCCGCCCCACAGAATCGCGTCGGTGGCAATGGCCGTGTCGTCTGCCGGCAGGTATCCGGATGCATCCTGCCGCCAGCCTGCCCCCTCGCCCTGCCCCAGCATCAGGTCTTGAAAGCAGTCTTCCATGATGTCGTCGGGCACCAGGCCGTCGGCCCCACCCACGCCAAAGCCCTCGCACAACGCAGGCCCCGCCCACGTGCACCGCCCTGTCTGCGCCAACACGGCGGACTGGAACGCAGTGAAGTCGCTGATCCCTACAAAATGCATGCCGCCGTCAATCGCGTGGGCCACCTCAGCATAGGCAATGCGGTCCAGAATGCGGGTCAGGCCATAGCCCCCCCGGCTGATCAGCGCTACATCCGCACCACTGGCACATGCCCGGGTGATGGATCGAAGGCGCGTGTCATCGTCGCCGGCAAAGCGGGTAAACCGGGTCAGGGCATCTGCGTCCACCTCGACGGCATAACCCAGCTGGGTCAAGCGGCGCACACCACGCTTGAACGCAACTTTGTCCTGCACAGCCCCGGAGGGCGAATAAATATAGACAGATTTTTTCACCGGCCCATTATCGCCACGCATCGCACCCAAGGGCCCACAAGCAGCGCCGGACTACCCGAGAAACCGCAGAATGCCGTAGACCGACAGTGCCCCGCACAGCACCAACATGCCAGTTTTGACAGACCGACTTGGCGTGAACACGCCGCCCATGCAACACAAAAGAATGCCGATAAACAGATAGCTGGTTTTCATGGGCGCTATCCTAGCCGACACGGTATTCGTACAACCACGGCACATCGAGTACCCGCGCACCCCCAAGGCGGATGCTTGTATCTCGTGCCCAGCGCGCCAGCCCCCGCAGATGAAAGACCTGCCCATTGCGGATGGCGCGGGCCTGCACACGGGCGTTGCGCTTCCAGCGCCGTGCTGCGTAGTGCGCTAGCCCCGCGACCAGGTCTTCTGGGTGTTCGTACAAGGAATGACTGATCTGCGCAGCGTCTTCCAGCGCCATGCCCGCACCTTGCGCAAGGTAAGGCCGCATGGGGTGCGCGGCATCCCCCAGCAGCGCGATGCGCCCGCGCACCGTATCTGCCGGGCGGCGAAGGGGCGCGCGATCACTCAAGGCCCACCACGTCCAGTCGTCAATCGCCCACACCAACTCGCGCAATGGGACGCAGGCACCCGCCATGCGTGCACGAAGGTCGGCCACCGTGGCCGCCTGGTCCCACCGGTTCGGGTCCAGCGAGGGCCCGCTGCGCACAATGACCACGACGTTCAGCCACTCGCCACCACACACGGGGTACTGCACCGCGTGAAACAGGGGTCCGAGCCAGGCTGTAACCACCTGGGATCGCAGGGCCTGCGGCAAGGCGCTTTGGCGAACCATGGACCGAAATGCCACATGGCCGGTAAGGCGTGGCGCGTCGTTACCCGCCACGGCCTGACGCATCACACTCCAAATGCCGTCGGCCCCCAAGACCCCATCCACCTCCCACTGACGCCCCGAGTCAGCGAGCACCCGAACCTTCTGGTCCACCACATCCACGCGCTCTACCCGCGCGTTGAGCGTCATGTCGACAGCGCCCTGCGCAATGACGGCTTGGTGCAGCAGTGCGTGAAGGTCCTGCCGCGCAATCGTGGCATAGGGCGCGCCATAGCGGGCGTGTGCGCGGTCCCCCAACGGCAAGCGGCCCAGCCCCTGGGCATTGACCGCGCTGCGTACCTCCAGCAGGGCCGGAAATGCGGCCACCTCGGCCAAGGCTTTGTGCAGCCCCCATCCGTGCAACACGGCAGTTGCATTGGGGCCAAGCTGGACCCCCGCGCCGATCTCTCCCAGGTGGCCCGACTGCTCAATCACCTGCAGTGCAGGACCTGGCGATCGGCCACTGCGCGAGCTGCCGCACGCCACGGCGGCGGCCAAGCCCGCGATGCCAGCCCCAACGATCAATATGCTGTGTTCCATGGCAGACATTTTGCCTCGACGCGGTGTGTTCGCCCCCGTGCCTGGAGAGGCCAGAACCCAAGATTTGAGGAATCCCCATCGCATCAGGCACCGGCCCATGCAACCGCTATAGTCGACGACCACCGACTTTGCCTCCGCCCTTCATGGAACATCCCACCAACTTCGAGTTACTGTTTGACGCTGCCCCCGTATCGCTCTGGCTGGAAGACTACAGTGCACTGCACGCGCTTTTCGCGCAGTGGCGTGCCCAAGGCGTCAGCGACCTGCACACACACCTCCACGAGGACCCAGACCGTCTCGCTCAGTGCGCTGCGCGCATGCACGTACTGCGGGTCAATCGCCACGCCTTGGCTACCTACGCAGCGGCCAACCAAGCGGACTTGCTGGACAACCTCGCCACGGTCTTGGGGGAGGACAACCTCAACCACCTAGTGCCCCAGTTGGAGTCGCTGTGGGACCAACAGGTGCATTACGTCGGCACCACCGTGAACTACGCCCGTAACGGCAGGCGCATGGAAATACGCATTCACATTCAGGTGTTGGCCGACCATGCACAACCATGGGATCGGGTGCTGGTCACCATCGAAGACGTTACCGATGCGAACCGGGCGCAAACACTGCTCGAAGCCAGTGAACGCCACGCCCGCCAACTCTTCGAGTTCGCACCGGTGTCGCTATGGGTGGAAGACTTCAGCAGCGTCAAGGAGCTGATGGACGAGGTGCGCACCAGCGGCATCACCGACTTCAAGACGTTTTTAAGTGTCCACCCCGAGTTTGTCGCCCGGTGCATGGAGCGCATCAAGGTGCTCGATGTCAATCGGCTCACCCTCACGATGTTCGGTGCCAAAGACCGGTACGACCTCCTGTCGCACTTGGACCAGGTGTTCAAAGACGAAATGAAGCGGTCGTTTGCAGAGCAACTCATCGATCTGTGGCACGGCATCACCACGCAAACGCGCGAGGTGGTGAACTACTCGCTACGCGGCGACCTGCTGCACATCCACTTACAGTTTGCGGTGCAACCCGGTCACGAAGACGACTGGAGCCTGGTGCTGGTGTCGTTGGTGGACATCACGGCCCGCAAAAAAGCAGAAGCGTACCTAGAGTACCTCGGACAACATGATGCCCTGACGCAACTGCGTAACCGGGCCTACTTTGTGGACGAACTCAACCGCATCGCCCGCAGAGGCCCGTGGCCCTTGAGCATGTTGGCGATGGACCTCAACGGCCTCAAGCAAGTCAATGACCGCGATGGCCATGCCGCAGGTGACGCGATGCTCAGGCGCGTTGGCGAAGTGTTGGCCAAGGCCACGACCGGCTTGTCTGTGTGCGTGGCCCGCACCGGGGGTGACGAATTTGTTGTGTTGATGGCCGGCTATGACGAGCGCGACGCACGGGAACTGCGGGTACGCATTGACTCGATTCTCGAACTGAACAACCACTTCTACCCCGGCCAAAAAATCAGCCTGTCTATCGGACATGCAAGTGCTATCGGTGCCACCCATTTGGAAGAAGCGACCCAGCTAGCAGACCAGCGGATGTATGAAGCCAAAAGGCGTTTTTACGAAGCAAGCCACTCCGAACGCCGAAGTTCCTGCTAGTGCGCAGTGGCCCACGCCGCTACAGCAAACTGCGACCTGCGGCCCGCACGACATGGTGCGTCAAGGCGTCGAGAGCCGGCAAAGGCTGCTGCGCTACCTGCCAATAGAGCGGCACATCCATGAAGCGGCCAGGCATTAGCTCTACCAACCTGCGCGTGGCAAGGTGCTCTTGTACCGACAGCAACGGGTTCATGCCCCAGCCCACATCGGCCAGTGCGGCATCCACAAACGCTTGCGATGAGGGCAGCCGGTGGGCAGGCAGCAGTACGTCGCGGCGCAGTTGGCGGCGCACCCAGCGCTCCTGCAATCGGTCGTTGCGGTCAAACACAATGCTGGGCGCGCGGGTCAGGGTGTCGGCGTTCACCCCGGCTGCGAAGTGCTGCAACACGAACGCGGGCGACGCCGTAGCGCAATAGCGCAACGAGCCCAACTTGCGCACTTTGCACCCCTGCACCGCCTTGGCGTGCGAGGTGACTGCGGCCAACACATGGCCCCTGCGCAGCCATTCATTGGTTTGGTCCTGATCATCAACCGCCACATCCAGCAACACACGGCTCTGCGCATAAAAGTCGCGCATGGCGGAAACAAACCAGGTGCTCAAGCTGTCGGCGTTGATAGCGATGCGAATCGTGCTAAACGTTGCGTGGGTACCTTGTGAGGCCAGGGACGGCAAATCGCGCCGCAGGTCGTGCTCCAGCACGGCCACCGAATCCGCATGCCGACAAATGCGCGCACCCGCCTCCGTGGCGGTACACGGCTGCCCGCGCACCACCAGCACGGCCCCGACCCGGTCTTCCATTTGGCGAACGCGCTGTGACACGGCAGACGGCGTGATGTGCAGCAGCCGGGCGGCGCGCTCAAAGCTGCCTTCGCGCACCACCGCGGCAACGGTGGCAAGGAGGGTGGATTCCAACATGACGGTAATCGATGAAGTGTTGCTTATTTCAGCGTAGCAGAATTCATGCAGTTCTGACAATGGCAAGCGGATACTCGCGCCATGCAAGAAACCATCGCCGTGCTCCCTACCCTCTCCACGACCCTGCCCAGTGTCATCACCGGACTCACACTCAGTCTGTCACTCATTGTGGCCATTGGCGCGCAAAACACTTTTGTGCTGCGCCAGGGCTTGCGCCGCGAGCATGTGGCCGCAGTGGTTGCGGTGTGTGCCCTGCTCGATATTGGGCTCATGGCCATCGGCGTGAGCGGGCTGGCTACGACCTTGGAAAACCACCCGCGCGCTCTGAATACGCTGGGCCTGGCCGGTGCTGCGGTGGTGGGCTGGTATGGGCTCTGTGCATTGCGCCGGGCCTTTGCACCCCATGCCATGCAGGCCCAATTGCAAGGCGCGCCGCAAACGCTGCGCAAGACGGTGTTGCAGACCCTGGCCATCAGCCTGCTGAACCCCCATGTGTACCTGGACGCGGTGATTTTGGTGGGCACCGTAGGGGCCAAGCAACCCGCAGGCACCCACGCTTGGTTTTTGGTGGGAGCCGGTGGCGCAAGCGCCCTGTGGTTCATCACGCTGGGGTTTGGCGCACACCTGCTCCACCCCCTGTTTGCACGCCCCATGGCCTGGCGGGTGCTGGACTTGTTGGTGGCAGTGATGATGGGCCGCATTGCCTACGGCTTATGGTCCCAAGCCGCCATGCTGTAGGCTCAGGCCTCTTTGACACAGGAGATAAGTATGCAATGGCTGGATTTGGTCACCGTACTGGCGATTGCCCAGTACATCTGGTTTGGCGTGCTGGTGGGGCAGGCGCGTGGGCGCTACGGGGTGCATGCCCCTGCGGTCACCGGCCACGACATGTTTGAACGCTACTACCGCGTGCAGATGAATACCCTGGAGCTGCTGGTGCCACTGGTGCCATCCATGTACCTGGCGGCACGCTACTGGTCACCCTTATGGGCAGCGGCGGCGGGCGCCATCTTTATTGCGGGCCGTTTCATCTACCTGCGCGCCTACGTCAGCGACCCTAAAACACGCACCTTGGGCTACGCACTCAGCGCCCTGCCCATGTTGGGCTTGTTGGTCGCGGTGATTGTGGGCGTGTTCATGGCAGCCTGAACGGGCCGCGCCAACCGGGCAGCGGCCCGTCGGGTCAGTCTGGCGGGCTGGCTTGCGTGGCATCAATCCAAGCAAGCTGCCCGCTGCCTGCATCGTTGAGTCGGGCTACCAAGGCAGGGGCTGCGTGGACGGGCAGCACGAACTCCAGCTCCACCCCCTCGCCGTGGTGCACGTTACCCAGGGTGGCACCCGCAGCTTCCAACTCGCGGCGCACGCGGCCCTCCAGCGGGTAAGGTACGGCACATTTCAATGTCTGCTTTTTCACGATCGCTATTTTTTCGGCTTGCAGTAAGGCCTGCGCCACCGCATCGGTGTAGGCCCGCACCAACCCGCCAGCGCCCAAATTTACCCCGCCGTAGTAGCGCACCACGGTAGCCAGCACGCGCTCCAAATCCTGGTGGCGCAACACGTCAAGCATGGGGCGCCCGGCAGTGCCGCTAGGCTCGCCATCGTCCACCGCTGCAGAATGCCCACCCGCCATCAATGCCCAGCACACATGCGTGGCAGTAGGGTGCGCCGCCCACAAGTCGGCCACCACCTTGTGCGCCGCAACGCGGTCTGCCACTGGTTGCACGCAGCCAATGAAACGGCTTTTCTTGACGATAAGTTCGCTGTGGCTGGGCTTGGCTAACGTGTGGGGCATGGGGTGAGTGTAGGTTCCACTGAACCGGCCTCACACGTGGCAACGTTGGTCTGCCCCACAGAAAAACCAACACCCTTGCGTTGATACGGCACTATTCGAGTTACCTTTCCTACTTTAGGTGGAGCCGCCATGCTGTTTGTCGTCCAGTTCGAAGATGTCTATTCAGACCAGCCACAACGGCTTGCGGAGCGGGCATTGCACATGGCGGAGCATTTAGCATTTTTGGAAGCACATGGTGAACACGTCGTGGCGTCAGGTGCCCTGCGAGATACCGCAGACGGGGTGCCAAATGGCGGCCTTTGGATTCTCAACACGGAGACCAAAGCCGAGGCTGAGTCGATTTTTCAAAAGGATCCCTTTTGGAAAGCCGGGCTGCGCAAATCCGTGCGAGTGAGCCATTGGGCACAGGCGCACTGGTCCCCAGCGTTTACAGAGTGCATTCGTACCCTGCGCGAAAAATAAGCCCCAAGCCACGCACCGACAAACCCTCGGTTTCGCAACAAGTTAGCCGGTCTGCCCGGCCGGCTCCCGCATCACCAGCTCACTCCACCCGCGTGATCCGGCTCGGTTTGAAGCCCAGGTCTGCGGCCTTGCCTTTGCGGCCGCGTGCGGCGCGGGCGTTGTTGAGGCTGCGGATTTCCAAGGTTTCATCGCGCTCTTTGCCGCCGCGACCAATGCCGTCGATGCGGATGCTGCGGGTGTAGGCGGCAGCACCGGCCAAGGTGTCTTTGTCATCGAGGTCGATCAGCATCAAGCCTCGGCCACCATTCGTCATGGTCTTAAGTTCGATGATCTCAAAGGTCAGGATGCGCCCGCCCGTGGACGCGCACGCCACGTGGGTGGCGGGTGCCACCACCGCGGACGGAGCGCCCGCCACCGTGACCTTGCCTTGTGCACCAGCCACCACCGACGGCGCACACAGCGTTTCGCCCTCGCTAACGCCCACAAAGGCCTTGCCCGCTTTCTGCCGGGAGGTCATGTTCTCGACGCTGGCAATGAACCCGTAGCCACCGCTGCTGGACAACAGCAACTGCGCAGTGGCAGGCCCCGCAAAGTAGTACAGGATTTGTGTGCCACTCTCCAACTCCAGCAGCGTGGTGACTGGCTGGCCGTCGCCCCGCCCACCAGGCAGCGCCGACACCGGCACGGTGTAGATGCGCCCATTGGAGCCAAACACCAGCAGCGTGTCTACGGTGCGGCACTCGAAGGTGCCGTACAGGCCATCTCCCGACTTGAAGGCGAAGGTAGACGCTTCGTGGCCGTGACCGGTACGGGCACGCACCCAGCCTTTTTCAGACACCACCACGGTGACCGGCTCGTCCACCACTTTCACCTCGGCCACGGCCTTCTTTTCGGCCTGGATGAGGGTGCGGCGCGGGTCGGCAAACGCTTTGGCGTCGGCCTCTATCTCTTTGACCATGAGGCGGCGCAATGCAGCGGGGCTGCCCAAAATTTCTTCCAGCTTGCCTTGCTCGGTGCGCAACTCCGACAGCTCTTGCTCGATTTTGATGGCCTCCAGCCGCGCCAATTGGCGCAAGCGGATCTCCAAAATGTCTTCAGCCTGCCGGTCGCTCAGGGAGAAGCGCGCGATCAACGCGGCCTTGGGCTCGTCGCTGTTGCGGATGATGGCGATCACCTCATCGATGTTGAGCAACACCGTCTGGCGACCTTCGAGGATGTGAATGCGGTCCAACACCTTGCCCAAGCGGTGGCGGCTGCGGCGCTCGATGGTGCCCACGCGGAAAGCAACCCACTCCACCAGCATCTGGCGCAGCGACTTTTGCACCGGCTTGCCGTCCAGCCCGACCATGGTGAGGTTGATGGGCGAAGACGTTTCCAGGCTGGTGTGGGCCAGCAGTGCGGTGATGAGTTCCTGCTGCTCCACGGTGCGGCTCTTGGGCTCGAACACCAAGCGCACCAGCGCGTCTTTGTTGGACTCGTCACGCACCACATCCAGCACACTCAGGATGCTGGCTTTGAGCTGGGTTTGCTCTTGGCTCAGCGCTTTTTTGCCGGCCTTGACCTTGGGGTTGGTGAGTTCTTCGATCTCTTCCAGCACGCGCTGGCTGCTCACGCCGGGTGGCAACTCAGTAACCACCAGTTGCCATTGGCCGCGCGCCAGGTCTTCGATCTTCCAGCGGGCGCGCACCTTCAAACTGCCACGGCCGGTGCGGTAGGCGTCGGCAATGTCGCTCGCGCTGCTGATGATCTGGCCGCCACCAGGGAAGTCTGGGCCGGGGATCAACGTAAACAGTTCATCGTCCGAGAGTTTGTCGTTTTTGACCAGCGCCACACAGGCGTCTGCCACTTCGCGCAGGTTATGGCTGGGGATTTCGGTGGCCAAGCCCACCGCGATGCCGCTGGCCCCGTTGAGCAAGCTGAACGGTAGGCGTGCGGGCAGCTGCTTGGGCTCTTCGGTAGACCCGTCGTAGTTGGGCTGGAAGTCCACCGTACCCTGGTCAATTTCGTCCAGCAACAGCGTGGTGATTTTGGCCAAGCGGGCTTCGGTGTAGCGCATGGCGGCGGCGCCGTCGCCATCGCGGCTGCCGAAGTTGCCCTGGCCGTCGACCAGTGGGTAGCGTTGCGAAAAGTCTTGCGCCATACGCACCAGTGCGTCATAGGCCGATTGGTCGCCATGCGGGTGAAAGCGACCCAACACGTCGCCCACCACACGGGCGCTTTTGACCGGCTTGGCACCCGCGTTGCCATTGGCACCGCCAAAGCCCAGGCCCATGCGACCCATGCTGTACAAAATGCGGCGTTGCACAGGCTTGAGACCATCACACACGTCCGGCAGAGCACGGCCCTTGACGACCGAAAGCGCGTACTCTAGGTAGGCGCGCTGGGCGTAGGTGGCCAAGTTGAGTTCGCCGTCCTCGCTGGGGAGGGTGGGCTCGGGAATCACATCGGGAATAGTGGGATCGATCATGTTCGTGTTGGGCTCAGTCCGCTGCAATCTGTGTCTATAGAGGGGCTACCGGGTAGGGCGATGGTTCACGCTCAGACGTCAATCTCCACAGAGTCTCCGTGCAGCTCCATCAGCTCGCGGCGAGACGCTGCCTCGCCCTTGCCCATGAGTTTGGTAATGAGCGCCTCGGTATCGCCAAAATTGACAGCGCCCAGCGCGACGGGCAACAGGCGGCGGGTGTCGGGGTTCAGCGTCGTGTCCCACAACTGTTCGGCATTCATCTCGCCCAAGCCTTTGAAGCGGCTGATGGACCAGGCACCTTCGCGCACGCCCTCTTTGCGCAGCTTGTCGAGAATGGCGGTGAGCTCGCCTTCGTCCAGCGCATAAGCCTTGCTGGCGGGCTTTTTGCCACGCGCGGGCGCGTCCACACGGAACAGCGGCGGGCGCGCCACAAACACATGGCCGGTCTCGATGAGCTTGGGGAAATGGCGGAAGAACAGGGTGAGCAGCAGCACCTGGATGTGCGAGCCGTCCACGTCCGCATCGCTCAGGATGCAGACTTTGCCGTAGCGCAGGCCGCTCAGGTCGGGCGTGTCGTTGGGGCCGTGCGGGTCTACGCCGATAGCGACCGAGATGTCGTGGATTTCGGTGTTGGCAAACAGGCGGTCGCGGTCCACCTCCCAGGTGTTGAGCACCTTGCCACGCAGGGGAAGAATGGCTTGGTTCTCTTTGTCGCGGCCCATTTTGGCGCTGCCGCCGGCGGAGTCGCCCTCGACCAGAAACACTTCGTTGTAGGCAATATCGCGACTCTCGCAGTCGGTGAGCTTGCCGGGCAGCACGGCCACGCCGCTACTCTTGCGCTTTTCGACCTTCTGACCGGCCTTCTGGCGGGTTTGGGCGGCCTTGATGGCCAGCTCGGCCAGCTTCTTGCCGTAGTCCACGTGCTGGTTCAGCCACAGCTCCAGCGCGGGGCGCACAAAGCTGCTGACCAAGCGCACCGCGTCGCGTGAGTTCAGCCGCTCTTTGATCTGGCCTTGAAACTGCGGGTCCAGCACCTTGGCACTCAGCACATAGCTGGCGCGGGCGAACACATCTTCGGGCATGAGCTTCACGCCCTTGGGCAGCAGGCTGTGGAACTCGATAAAGCTTTTAACCGCTTGGAACAAGCCATCGCGCAAGCCGCTCTCGTGCGTGCCGCCTGCGCTGGTGGGAATAAGGTTCACATAGCTTTCGCGCACCGGCGCACCGTCTTCGGTAAAGGCTACGCACCAGGTGGCGCCCTCGCCTTCGGCAAAGGTGTCGTTGTTGCCATCGGCAAAGCCCTCACCGTCAAACATGGGAATGACGGGGTCGGCGCTAAGGGTCTGGCCCAGGTAATCCTTCAGGCCGCCTTTGTAGAGCCAGTGTTGGTTTTCCTTGGTTTTTTCATTCACCAGCGTCACGCTTACGCCGGGCATCAGCACCGCCTTGCTGCGCAGCAGGTGGGTTAGCTCCCCCATGGGCAGCGCGGCGGATTCAAAGTATTTGGCATCCGGCCACACACGCACAGTCGTACCCTGCTTGCGGTCCCCCTCACCGGCCTTGCGCACTTGCAGGGCTTCCGTCACGTCGCCGCCTTCAAACACCAGGTGGGCCACTGAGCCTTCGCGGTAACTGGTGGCCTCCAAGCGCTTGCCCAGTGCGTTGGTCACCGACACCCCCACACCATGCAAGCCGCCCGAGAAGCTGTAGGCGCCGCCTTTGCCCTTGTCGAACTTGCCCCCCGCGTGCAAGCGGGTGAACACCAACTCAATCACCGGTGCCTTTTCTTCCGGGTGCATGCCAAAGGGAATGCCGCGGCCATCGTCTTCGACGCTGACCGAGCCATCCGCGTGCAGCGTGACCTTGATTTTCTTGCCGTGACCGGCCAGCGCCTCGTCAGCCGCGTTGTCTAGCACTTCCTGAATGATGTGCAGCGGGTTATCGGTGCGGGTGTACATGCCCGGGCGCTGTTTGACGGGCTCCAGGCCCTTGAGCACGCGGATCGACGATTCAGAATATTCGGGGGTGGGTTTGGCAGCCATAGGGGCGGATTGTAGGGGAACTCGGTTAATTTACTGTATATGCATACATGCAGCCGAGCGTCTGGTGTCCTGACGCAACACGGACCGGTGTCGCCCTTGCCGCCAAGTTGTGCCGCGAAACTGGCTACATTTGGGGGATGAATTCCACTGCCAAACCACTTTCCATGTCCCAGGTGCTGGTGTGTGGCGCCACTATCGTGACGCTGTCCATGGGTATCCGCCACGGTTTCGGCCTGTGGCTACAGCCCATCACCCAAGCGCAGGGCTGGACGCGTGAAACCTTTGCCTTTGCCATGGCAGTCCAGAACCTTGCATGGGGTCTGAGCGGAATTTTTGCGGGCATGGCGGCAGATCGGTATGGGGCGTACAGGGTCATCATCATCGGCTCACTGTTGTATGCCTTGGGCTTGTGCGGCATGGGCTTGGCCACCAGTCCCTTGATGTTCACTGTGGCAACGGGCGCGCTCATCGGCATGGCGCAGGCGGGGACCACCTATGCCGTGATTTACGGTGTGATCGGTCGCAACGTGCCTGCCGAAAAACGCTCTTGGGCCATGGGCGTTGCTGCTGCGGCAGGTTCGTTTGGCCAGTTTTTGATGGTACCGACCGAGGGCTTTTTGATCAGCCACTTTGGCTGGCAGGAGGCGTTGCTGACACTGGCAGCCGCTACGCTGTTGATGATTCCACTGGCTCGCGGACTGCGCGAGCACGCATTTGGTGGCTCTGCTGCCCCGGCGGACCAGCAAAGTATTGCGCAGGCGCTGCGCGAAGCCTTCAAGTACCCCAGCTTCCAGTTGCTGATGGCGGGCTACTTTGTGTGCGGCTTCCAGGTCGTGTTTATCGGGGTGCACATGCCCAGCTATTTGAAAGATAAGGGTCTCTCGCCTCAAGTGGCTAGCTATGCGCTGGCCTTGATTGGGCTCTTTAATGTATTTGGCACGTATGCAGCCGGGGCACTGGGCCAAAAGATACCCAAAAAATACATTCTGGCGTTCATCTACTTTGCGCGAGCAGTAGCCATTAGCGTGTTTTTATTGGTGCCCCTTTCCCCAATCAGCGTGTATGTGTTTGCTGCAGTCATGGGCGTGCTGTGGCTGTCCACCATTCCACCCACCAATGCGACTATTGCCCAAATTTTCGGCGTGGCCCATTTGTCGATGCTCGGGGGCTTTGTGTTTTTCAGCCACCAAGTGGGCTCTTTCATGGGGGTGTGGCTGGGTGGCTACTTGTACGACCGCACGGGAAGCTACGACATCGTCTGGTACATCGCGATCGCGCTTGGCGTTGCTGCTGCGCTGGTAAATTTGCCGGTGCGTGAGGCACCTATTGCCCGCGCACCGCAAGCGGCGTAGGGCTACCGATCATGGGCAAACACCTGGCGGTCACGTTGGCACTGTGCCTGCTGCTGACTGCCATTTTTTCACTCTATGCCCAGCCTGACTTCATGGTGCAAATGGCCAACCAACTGTGGTCGTGTTTCTGACTCCAATGCCTCGAGCTCCCCGGTCGCGCAACGCGGCATGGCCCTGCGAATCTCTACCCCCGGTGCACCCAATGCCACTCTGGCGCGTTATGCACTCTAGTTAAAATGTTTGTTTACTGATTCAACACTCGACATGAACGCTTCTACAGGTCCAATCCGGGGCAGCATCGTAGCCCTTATCACTCCGATGCTTGATGATGGCTCCGTGGATTATCCGGCGCTGCGAAAACTCATTGATTGGCATATTGCCGAAGGCACCGATTGCATCGGCGTCGTGGGCACCACCGGAGAGTCTCCCACCGTCAGCGTAGAAGAGCACTGCGAAATCATCCGCGTTTCGGTGGAGCAATCCGCAGGGCGAGTGCCCATCATGGCCGGATGCGGCGGCAACTCCACCCGCGAGGCGATTGCGTTGGCCAAGTTCGCCAAACAAGTCGGTGCGGACTGCCAATTGCAAGTAGTGCCGTACTACAACAAGCCCACACAGGAAGGCCAGTTCCAGCACTTCAAGGCCATTGCCGAGGCCTCTGGCGACCTGCCTATCGTGCTGTACAACGTGCCCGGACGATCAGTGGCGGATATGGCCCACGACACCGTGCTGCGCCTGACCCAAGTGCCCGGCATCGTCGGCATCAAGGAAGCCACGGGCAATATCGAACGCGCGCAATGGCTGATCAAGGATGCGCCCAAGAGCTTTTCGATTTACAGCGGTGATGACCCAACCGCCGTAGCACTGATGCTGTGTGGTGGTCACGGCAATGTGAGCGTCACTGCCAACTTGGCGCCGCGCCTGATGCACGAACTCTGCAAAGCGGCCATTGCGGGAAACGTTGCACGGGCGATGGAAATCCAATTGCAACTCTTGCCCCTTCACAAGGCGCTGTTCATTGAGTCCAACCCCATCCCGGTGAAGTGGGCAGCGGCGCGCATGGGCCTGAGCAAGCCCGCACTGCGTCTGCCGTTGACGCCGTTGACGGACGCAAGTCAGCCGGTTCTTGAACGTGCCATGCAGTCCGTCGGACTGATTTGACTGCCGATTTTTTGAGGATATCTGTGAATTCCATTTCCAAAGTTATTTTGCTTGGCACGACACTGGCCCTAGGGGCATGCTCTGCGCTCGAACCGGACAAAGTGGATTACCGATCTGCGGCCAAAGCGCCCAAGCTGGACGTCCCCCCCGACCTGACGCAACTCAGCAAAGAGGCACCTTACACCGTGGTGGGTGGTGCCGTATCTGCCAACGCATCCAAGGTACCCCAAGCTGGCACCTCCAAGGCGGTGGTCGCGCCTGCCTCTGTCGGCGATGTCCGCATTGAACGCACAGGCAACCAGCGGTGGCTTGTCGTTGCGCGTCCGGCGGATCAGCTTTGGGAACCAGTCAAGGATTTTTGGATGGAAAACGGATTTTTGCTCGCCTTGGAGCAAGATCAGTTGGGCATCATGGAAACCGACTGGGCAGAGAACCGGGCCAAGATCCCGCAGGACCTTATCCGCGCATCCTTGGGTAAGCTGTTGGATAGCATTTACTCAACACCCGAGCGTGACAAGTTCCGAACTCGCTTAGAACGCGGCTCCGCCGGCAGCACAGAGATTTACATCAGCCACCGGGGAATGGTGGAGGTGTACACCGCAGACCGCTCCAATCAAACCATCTGGCAACCCCGGCCAGCAGATGAAGAATTGGAAGCGGAGTTTTTGCGCCGACTGATGTTGAAACTCGGTGCCTCTCCCGAACAAGCACGGGCGGCGGCCAATGCACCTGTATCCAAACCCGTAGCCTCGGTTGCCGATGTAGACGGACCACCCACCCTGCAAATCTCTGAGGGCTTTGACCGCGCTTGGCGTCGGGTGGGGCTTGCCCTGGACCGCACAGGCTTTACTGTCGAAGACCGGGATCGCAAACAAGGCATTTATTTCGTTCGCTATCAAAGCGACAATGCCGAATCAGCGGAAACCGGCTTCTTTGGCAAACTATTTGGCAACTCCAAGAAAACGACTGAGGTTGCCAAGTACCGCATCGAAGTACGTAGCACGGGCGATACATCCAATGTGCAAGTACTCAACGCAGATGGCACCATCAATACCTCTGCTACCGCAAAGCGCATTGTGAAAGTATTGGCAGACGACATCCAATAAACCCACGTTTATCGGATGGTGAACCATCCGATAAACGGTGCGTAGCCAACCAAAAACAAAGCCTTCAAACATTTCTGTTTGAAGGCTTTGTTTATTCAATTGGTCGGTGTGAAAGGATTCGAACCTTCGACCCCTTGCACCCCATGCAAGTGCGCTACCAGGCTGCGCCACACACCGAATCAGACCTAAATTATAACGGATTACGCGGCAGGATTTCGGCTAGATCGACAACATCTGATGGAGGTTCATTAACTCTGCCCGCACATCTTGATAGGTAGCGAAACGCGCCGTTTTGCCATCCTCGCCCACGGTGCTGGGCAATGTGTTTATGTCGCTCGCGGGCTTACCCAGGACAGGCGCATCATTTTTCAGCATCGTTTGATCGGCGTGGGTTGCGCTACCTTCGCCTTGCAGTATCTCCTGCATTTTGTTGCGCGCACCAGTGATAGTGAAACCTTGGTCGTACAGTAGTTCACGTATGCGACGAATCATCAACACCTCATGATGTTGGTAATACCGCCGATTGCCACGTCGCTTCATAGGACGCAGTTGCGTAAACTCTTGCTCCCAATAACGCAAAACATGTGGCTTGACCCCACACAACTCGGCCACTTCACTGATCGTGAAGTAACGCTTTGCGGGAATTAGTGGGAGTGACTTTTCCATTGGCTCAATGGCTACATCAATAGAACTAGGCAAGTTCGCTGTTTGGTTTCTACGGCGCGAGAATTAGATTCTGGATTCAATGCAAGTGGCATGATCAAGATGATCAGCCTTCGGATCGATCCACACCCAATATCTGCTCCTTTAGCTTGTGGCTGGCATGAAAAGTGACTACACGGCGAGCCTGGATCGGGATAGTCTCCCCCGTACGGGGGTTTCGCCCTGGCCTAGGTGCTTTTGCACGGATGTGAAAGTTACCAAACCCAGAAATTTTGACGTCCACACCCTCGACAAGATTGTCCGCAATCAGCTTAAAAAAAGCTTCAACCATGTCCTTGGATTCGCGTTTGTTGAGGCCAATCTTCTCAAACAACATGCTAGACAGGTGTGCTTTGGTCAATGCAGGCGTTTCCAAACTCTCAACAGAAAACTTCATCACTATGCCCTTCTGCAAGTTGCATGCATCAAGTGCGCTGGCGAGCGCCCAGCGAGGAGACCAACTGCGATACCACAGCGTTCACAGCGCCTTCAATTTGGTCTTCGGTGAGGGTAGCTTCAACATTATTCAGCGTCAAACGTAACGCCATGCTGCGGTCTGTATTGCCCGCCGCTTGCTCCGCGCCGCTGGAAACTTTGGGACGATATACGTCGAACAATTGCACATCGCGCAACAAGCCCTGCGTAGGAGCAAGCCATGCGGCTCCCAGGAGGTCGGCATGGGTCACGTGATCGCCCACTACTAGCGCCACATCGCGCTGGACGGCTTGAAACTTAGCGACGCTTTGAAACTCAGGGACCTGCCGCGCCAATACAGCATCCAGCTCCAACTCAAATACGATGGGCGCAGTCGCCAGCTCGTAAGTCTGGCGCCACTTGGGATGCAACTCGCCGACATAGCCGATAGAACGACCATGAAGACGCACCTCTGCAGTGCGACCAGGATGCAAAGCAGGGTGCTTGCCGGGAGAAAACTCGGGTTTCAGAGGTGCTAGCAAGGCCTCCACGTCACCTTTGACATCGAAGAAGTCAACCCCGTGATCTTTACGGCCCCATTGCAATACATCCGCGCTACCGCTGGCCAAACCGGAAACGCGCATCGGCTGGTCAAAGCCTTCGACGGTGGCATCGGTACTCTGAATGGACGCATTGCGCAGAAATACCCGCCCCAGCTCAAAAACCCGCACGCGTGACGCCTTACGTGCCATATTGAATCGCAGGACTTGGAGCAGGGAGCCTATCAGGGACGAGCGCATGACGCTCATCTGGCTGGCGATCGGATTCAATAGCTTGATGGGATTGGGGTTACCGGCGAGCTCATGCTCCCAACGTTCTTCCACAAAGCTGAAGTTGATTGTTTCCTGATAGCCAAGAGCGGCGAGCGAACGCCGAACCGCAAACGCGCTGCGTTGATCCTCTTTACGGATATTTGCGGTGATGGGCGCTTGCGGCGGCGTATGGGGCAAATTGTTGTAGCCAACCATGCGGGCGACTTCTTCAATCAGGTCCTCCTCAATCTGCAAATCGAAGCGGAAGGACGGCGGCGTGACGGTAATCAACCCGTCAAACTCTTGCACCGGCAGACGCAAGCGGCGCAGCGCGTCTACGCACTGCGCTTGGGTCAAAGGCATACCGATGACCTTGACGGCACGCGCAACACGCAAGGAAACGGGTGCAGCGGCAGGAACATGGGCCACCACATCATCCACTGGGCCGCACTGGGTGTCTGGAGTGCCACAGATTTCGATGATTAACTGCGTGATGCGCTCGATGTGTTCCACTGTCAATTGCGGATCGACCCCACGCTCAAAGCGGTGACCGGCGTCGGTCGAGAAGTTGAAGCGGCGTGACCGGCCCGCGATGGACTTGGGCCACCAGAACGCGGCTTCCACATAGATGTGGCGGGTATCGTCCGAGACCGCAGTGGCGTCGCCGCCCATGATGCCGGCCAGTGATTCGACTTGCTGTGCATCAGCAATCACGCCAACCTTTTCATCGACGGTGACCGTGTTGCCATTCAGCAGCTTGAGCTGTTCACCCGGCTTTCCCCAGCGAACGTCCAACCCGCCGTGGATTTTGTCGAGGTCAAAGATGTGACTGGGGCGGCCCAGCTCGAACATGACGTAGTTCGAAATGTCGACCAAAGGGCTGACGCTGCGCTGGCCACATCGGGCCAGCCGGTCCACCATCCACTGCGGGGTGCTGGCCTTGGTATTGACGTTTCGGATAACGCGCCCGGAGAAACGGCCACACAGGTCAGGCGCACTGATTTTGACCGCCACCGTGTCTTGGATCGCGACAGTCGCTGCTGGAAAGTCGGACGCCATCAAGGGAGCGCCCGTGAGAGCGGAAACCTCCCGGGCGACACCGTAGACGCTCAGGCAATGCGCGAGGTTCGGCGTCAGTTTGAGGGTAAAGAGAGTGTCATCTAAATCCAGATATTCGCGGATGTTCTTGCCCAAAGGCGCATCCTCGGGCAACTCCATCAAGCCACCATGGTCTTCAGACAGCTTGAGCTCTCGTGCCGAGCACAACATGCCTTGGCTTTCCACACCACGGAGCTTGCCGACCTTGATAAGGAAGGGCTTGCCATCTTCGCCAGGAGGCAACTCAGCGCCCACCAAGGCACAGGGAATGCGTATACCCACGCGCGCGTTGGGTGCGCCACAAACGATGTTCAGCAACTCCGCTTGGCCCACATCGACCTTGCAGACGCGCAAACGATCAGCGTTGGGATGCTGCTCCGCTTCTTTGATCTCACCCACCACGATATGCGTGAAGGGAGGCGCAACAGGCTTAAGCTCCTCCACCTCCAGACCCGCCATGGTCAAGGTTTCAGCCAGTTGAAGGGTAGACAAGGTCGGGTTGCAGAAAGTGCGCAACCAAGATTCTGAGAATTGCATGTTCGGGACCGGCGTGGTTGTTGTTCTTGTGGATTACTGGAATTGCGACAGGAAACGGACATCACCGTCAAAGAACAGGCGCAGGTCGTTCACGCCATAACGCAACATCGTCAAGCGATCAGGGCCCATGCCGAACGCAAAGCCGATGAACTTCTCAGGGTCCAGGCCCATGTTACGAATCACATTGGGATGCACCTGACCGGAGCCAGCCACCTCCAACCAGCGACCGGCAAGTGGGCCCGTCTGAAACTGAATGTCAATTTCGGCACTGGGCTCGGTGAAAGGGAAGAAGCTGGGGCGAAAGCGCAACACCAAATCATCCGACTCAAAAAAGGTCCGACAGAAATCAGTAAAAACGAACTTTAGGTCTTTGAAACTCACATTCTCTCCCACCCATAGGCCTTCGCACTGGTGGAACATGGGCGAATGCGTCGCATCACTGTCGACACGGTAAGTGCGGCCTGGGGCGATGACACGAATTTCTGGCATATCACCCACATAGAGGCCTTCCGAAGACGCGCCTGCGGCGGCGCGATGCACCTTAACGTGCTGCACCGCATAGCGGATTTGCATGGGGCTCGTATGGGTACGCAGTAGGTTGGGAGCAGCTTCGGAGCCACCTTCCACATAGAAGGTGTCGTGCATGGAGCGGGCGGGATGGTCCTCTGGCGTATTGAGGGCGGTGAAATTAAACCAGTCAGATTCAATTTCGGGGCCTTGGGCTACATCGAAACCCATGGAACCGAAGATGGCTTCGATGCGCTCCAGCGTCAGGGACACAGGGTGCAAACCGCCCTGCCCGTGCTGACGTCCGGGCAGCGTAACGTCCAATGCCTCTGCTTGTAACTGCACTTGCAGTTCGGCGTCTGCCAATGCCTGGCGACGATCCGTGAGAGCGGACTCGATCGCTTGTTTGGCCAAGTTGATGGCGGCACCGCGAGATTTTTTCTCTTCCACACTCAGTGCAGTCATGCCCTTCATCAACTCAGTGATCTTGCCGGACTTACCAAGAAACAGCGCCTTGGCATTCTCCAAATCGGCGGGCGTGGCTGCTTGCAAAAAAGCAACTTTGGCAGTGTCAACGATGTCGTTCAACTCGGTCATAAAAAAGTACTTGACGATTCACTTCAATGAAAAAGGGCTAGTGCTTTTTCAAGCGCTAGCCCTTGTTTCTGGTGCGCAGAGTATTACCGAATCAATAGCACTCTGCAGCGGACTCAAGCAGCTAGTTTGGCCTTCACTTGTTCCACAATGCCAGCAAAAGCAGCCATGTCGTGAATAGCGATATCGGACAAAACCTTACGGTCGATCTCGATATTGGCTTTCTTCAGACCGTTGGCAAACTGGCTGTATGTCAGACCGCATTGACGGGCAGCCGCGTTGATACGGGCAATCCACAACTGACGGAACACACGTTTCTTGGTACGACGGTCACGGTAGGCATATTGCCCAGCCTTCATTACCGCTTCTTTAGCAATACGGAAGACATTACCGCGGCGACCGCGAAAACCCTTTGCAAGGGCCAGAACTTTTTTATGGCGGGCGCGAGCCGTTACACCACGTTTGACGCGAGGCATGTGATTACTCCTTGTACGTCGTTAATCAAATACCACGACCGGGCAGCATCTGCGCCATGTGACCCATGTTGGTCTCATGAACAGCTGCGGAACCGCGCAAGTGGCGTTTATTTTTAGTGGTCTTCTTGGTCAAGATGTGACGTTTGAAGGCTTGACCGCGCTTGACGGTGCCACCTGGACGGACGCGAAAGCGTTTCTTCGCCGCGCTCTTGGTCTTCATTTTGGGCATGGTTATGCTCCTTCTACTTTGTGCTCGTGAGGCGTCTGAAAACTACTTTCAGCCTTGTTGGCCCCGAGCCACTTGTGCAAAACCCGTTTCCGGATTTGCTTTTTTTGCAAGCCGCCTTTCAGCGACTGGCTGACTCCCGACAGGTGACCAGACCTGCCAGGAATACTTACGCAGCAGCTTCCGCTGCAGGCTTTGGAGAGCCACCAGGCTTTTTACGGCCCGGCGCAATCATCATGATCATCTGGCGACCTTCCAGCTTAGGGAACTGCTCGACGATGATGGTGTCACCCAACTCGTCACGCATGCGCTGCAACATGGCCAAACCAATTTCCTGGTGGGTGATTTCACGACCACGAAAACGCAAAGTGATCTTGCACTTGTCGCCTTCCGCCAAGAAGCGACGAATATTGCGCATCTTGATGTTGTAGTCGCCGTCATCGGTTCCAGGCCGGAACTTGATTTCCTTGATCTCAATGACCGTTTGCTTGGCTTTCGCTTCCGCTGCCTTCTTTTGCTCTTGGTACTTGAACTTGCCGTAGTCCATCAACCGGCACACGGGCGGGTTGGCAGTAGCAGCAATTTCAACCAAGTCAACGTCGAGGTCGCCCGCCATACGGAGGGCCTCCATGAGACTGACGACACCCAAAGGCTCATTGTCAGGGCCGGAGAGGCGGACCTCCGGGGCCATGATTTCACGGTTCAAACGGTGTTTACGTTCTTCGCGCTGGCGGCGGTCACGAAATTCAGTAGCGATGGCTCAATCCTTCACAATACTTGCTACACAAACTGTAGCGGTTGCTGCACAACACGCGCCTTCAAACCGGTGTTTCCTTGGGAAGACCTCAGGATGATTTATTGGCAATGTCCGCGGTGATGCGCTCAATGAACGACTCCAGCGGCATTGCACCGAGGTCTTGACCACCTCGGGCACGCACTGCGACAGCGCCTGCTGCCATCTCTTTGTCACCAATGACGACCAGATACGGCAGCTTCTGCATCGAATGGTCCCGTATTTTATAGTTTATTTTCTCGTTGCGCAGATCTAAATTGACCCTAAGCCCGAGACTCTGCAACGTTTTCGTCACGCTACGTGCGTAATCTGCCTGCGCATCGGTGATGTTCAGTACCGCTATCTGCACCGGCGCAAGCCATACCGGCAAAGCACCCGCACTCTCTTCGATCAGAATGCCGATGAACCGCTCCAAGCTGCCCACAATCGCTCGGTGCAGCATGACCGGGCGATGACGGGATCCGTCCTCGCCCACAAATTCCGCATCCAAGCGCTCCGGCAGGTTGGGGTCCACTTGAATGGTGCCGCACTGCCATGGACGACCCAACGCATCTTTGAGCGTGTATTCAATCTTGGGCCCATAAAAAGCGCCCTCGCCAGGAAGGTATTCAAAGTCGCAACCTGATGCGCGCAGACCTTCTGCCAAAGCATTTTCCGCACGATCCCAGCTTTCTTCTGTGCCAATGCGTTTTTCAGGTCGCGTGGACAACTTGTAGATGATGTTGGTGAAGCCGAAGTCTTTGTAGACTTTCTGGAGCAAAGTTGTGAAAGCCTTCACCTCCTCCTGAATTTGGTCTTCGGTACAGAAGATATGTCCGTCGTCCTGGGTAAATGCCCGTACACGCATGATGCCGTGCAGACCGCCCGAGGGCTCATTGCGGTGACACTGACCAAACTCGCCAAAGCGCAAAGGCAAATCGCGGTAGCTTTTGATGCCCTGTTTGTAGATCAGAATGTGACCCGGGCAGTTCATGGGTTTGAGGGCGTAGTCGCGCTTTTCGCTCTCGGTGGTGAACATGTTCTCACGGTACTTGTCCCAGTGGCCGGTTTTCTCCCAAAGGCTCTTGTCAATGATCTGCGGCCCCTTGACCTCAAGATAACCGTTGTCCTGGTACACCTTGCGCATGTATTGCTCGACGCCCTGCCATAGCGTCCAGCCCTTGGGGTGCCAGAAGACAGTACCAGGCGAGTGCTCGTCAATGTGGAACAGATCGAGTTCACGACCCAGTTTGCGGTGGTCGCGCTTCTCGGCTTCTTCGAGCATGGTCAAGTGCTGTTGTAACTCGTCTTTCGTGGCCCAAGCGGTGCCATAAATTCGTTGCAGCATTTCATTGCGGTGGTCACCGCGCCAGTAAGCACCCGCCACTTTCATAAGCTTGAAGTGCTTGAGCTTGCCGGTGCTTGGCACGTGAGGCCCGCGGCACAGATCTTCAAACTTGCCTTCGCGATAAAGGGACACGTCTTCATTCGCAGGAATGCTGGCAATGATTTCTGCCTTGTACTGCTCACCCAAGCTCTTGAAGTAGTCCACCGCCTCATCACGGGGCAACACACGGCGGACCACCGGCTCGTCCTTGTTGGCGAGTTCGATCATTTTCTTTTCAATCGCGACCAAGTCTTCAGGGGTGAAGGGCCGCTTGTAGGAAAAGTCGTAAAAGAAACCGTGCTCAATCACTGGCCCGATCGTTACCTGAGCATCTGGAAACAGTTCCTTGACTGCGTACGCCAGTAAATGGGCAGTGGAGTGACGTATGACTTCCAGTCCATCGGAATCTTTGGCGGTAATGATGGACAGCGCGCTGTCGACGGTCATTTGGTAACTGGTATCCACCACTTTGCCGTCTACCTTGCCAGCGAGCGCGGCTTTTGCCAGGCCGGTGCCGATGGAGGCAGCTACCTCGGCCACGGTAACCGGGCCAGGAAATTCACGTTTGGAACCGTCAGGAAGTGTGATGTGGATCATGGTGATATGAAGAAAAGAGGAAGGCCAAAGCAAAAAGCGCGGAGGAGTCCGCGCTTTACTATGGATGTGGAAGTTGACTGCGCACAAGGCGCGCGGACTAGGGCCTTATTCGCTGAAGAATGTTGCCGATGTAGTTCGCGGTGTCATAACCAAACTGCCTTTCTCGCTCTTATACAAAGTTGGAAAATAGATTTTAACCGCAGTCATTCAGAACAAAAAAAGCCGGGCGCCTTATGAGCGGCCCGGCCCTCGCTCCAAAGCGGTTGGCTTAGTGGAATTGCTCTTCTTCTGTAGAACCTGTCAGTGCCTTCACCGAGGAGGAACCGCCCTGAATCACGGTGGTCACATCATCGAAATAGCCAGCACCGACTTCCTGCTGGTGAGACACGAAGGTGTAACCCTTTTCGCGGGCGGCGAATTCGGGCTCCTGAACCATCTCGGTGTAGTGCTTCATGCCTTCGCCGCGCGCATATGCGTGGGCGAACTGGAACGTGTTGAACCAGTTGATGTGGATACCCGCCAAGGTAATGAACTGGTACTTGTAGCCAAGCGCAGACAGGTCTTCCTGGAAGGATGCGATCTGGCTGTCGTTGAGGTTCTTCTTCCAGTTAAAGGAAGGCGAGCAGTTGTAGGACAGCAACTTGCCGGGGCACGCAGCGTGCACCGCCTGGGCGAATTCTCGGGCAAAGCCGATATCTGGCACACCTGTTTCGCACCAGACCAGGTCAGCGTAGGGTGCATAGGCCACCCCACGGCTTATCGCCTGCTCCAGACCGTTCTTCACGCGGTAAAAGCCCTCTTGGGTGCGCTCGCCGGTCAGGAAAGGCTTGTCGTTGGCGTCGTGGTCCGAGGTGATCAGGTTGGCGGCTTCTGCGTCGGTGCGAGCCAACACAATGGTGGGTACACCCATGACGTCCGCAGCAAAACGGGCAGAGATCAGCTTTTCAACAGCTTCTTGCGTGGGCACCAAAACTTTGCCGCCCATGTGACCGCACTTTTTCACCGCTGCCAATTGGTCTTCAAAGTGAACGCCTGCAGCTCCACTCTGAATCATGTTTTTCATCAGCTCGAAAGCGTTCAACACGCCGCCAAAACCGGCTTCTGCGTCAGCGACGATTGGCAGAAAATAATCGATGAACTCTTT
>JARXAM010000081.1 GCA_029865845.1 Rhodoferax sp.
GCTTCCACCATCACCACCACGGAGCCTTGCTTGACCTTGTCGCCCAGCTTGACCTTGATCTCCGTCACCACACCGGCGGTGCTAGAGGGGATTTCCATGGACGCTTTGTCGCTCTCCACGGTGATCAGGCTTTGCTCCACCTTCACGGTGTCGCCCACTTTGACCAGCAGTTCGATGACCGCAACTTCGTCGAAGTCACCGATATCCGGAACTTTTACTTCTACCAATGCCATGTTATGCCTCCTGCCGAGCCGCCTCAAGGGAGGCATGCGCCCCCATGGGGGGCAGCGAATGAATATGAGCGTGGGGGTTCATTTTTTGTCTCCGGAGTTCTTAGGCGTACAGGGGGTTGACCTTGTCGGTGTTGATGCCGTACTTGGCAATGGCTTCTGCCACCTTGGCCACTGGCACGGTGCCGTCTTCGCTCAGGGCCTTCAGGGCGGCCACCACGATGTAGTGGCGGTTCACCTCAAAGTGCTCACGCAGCTTGCTGCGGAAATCGGAGCGGCCAAAGCCGTCGGTGCCCAACACCTTGTACGTACGGCCCTTGGGAACGAACGGACGGATCTGCTCGGCATAGGCCTTCATGTAGTCGGTGGACGCGATCACCGGGCCGGTAGAGGTGTTCAATTGCTCGGCCACAAACGGCACGCGCGGTGTTTCCAGCGGGTGCAGCAGGTTCCAGCGGTCTGCGTCCTGGCCGTCGCGGGTTAGTTCGTTGAAGCTTGGGCAGCTCCAAACGTCAGCGCCAATGCCCCAGTCTTTTTCCAGCAGTTCTTGTGCGGCAATGCTTTCGCGCAGGATGGTGCCCGAACCCAACAGTTGCACGCGGGGTGCCTTCTTGGTGAGTGCGGGGCCCGCCTTGCACTGGTACATGCCCTTGATGATCTGCTCTTCCGTGCCAGCTTGCAGGCCGGGCATGGGGTAGTTTTCGTTCAACAAGGTCAGGTAGTAGAAGACGTTGTCTTGGCGTTCGACCATGCGCTTCAAACCGTGGTGCAGGATCACGCCGACTTCGTGAGCGAAGGTCGGGTCGTAAGAGATGCAGTTCGGGATGGTGCCCGCCATGATGTGGCTGTGGCCGTCTTCGTGCTGCAAGCCTTCGCCGTTCAGGGTGGTACGGCCGGAGGTGCCGCCCAACAGGAATCCACGGGCTTGCATGTCGCCAGCCGCCCAGGCCAAGTCTCCAATGCGCTGGAAGCCGAACATCGAGTAGTACACGTAGAACGGCACCATGATGCGGTTGCTGGTGGAGTAGCTGGTGGCCGCTGCAATCCAGCTGCTCATGCCGCCGGCTTCGTTGATGCCTTCTTGCAGGATCTGGCCAGCCTTGTCTTCCTTGTAGTACATGACCTGGTCTTTGTCGACCGGGGTGTATTGCTGGCCTGCGGGGTTGTAGATACCCACTTGGCGGAACAAACCTTCCATACCAAAGGTACGGGCCTCGTCCACCAAAATCGGCACCACGCGGGGGCCCAACGCCTGGTCGCGCAGCAACTGGGTGAGGAAACGCACGTAGGCTTGGGTGGTGGAGATCTCGCGGCCTTCGGCGGTAGGCTCAATCACCGCCTTGAAGGTTTCCAGGGACGGCACGGTAAAGCTCTCGTCCGCCTTGGTGCGGCGGTGCGGCAAGTAACCACCCAAGGCCTTGCGGCGCTCGTGCAGGTACTTCATTTCGGGGGTGTCGTCTGCTGGCTTGTAGAACGGCACTTTGGGCAACTCGCTGTCTGGCACAGGGATGTTGAAGCGGTCGCGGAAGGCTCTGATGTCTTCGTCGGTCAGCTTCTTGGTCTGGTGCACCGTGTTCTTGCCTTCACCGGCCTTACCCATGCCAAAGCCCTTGACGGTCTTGATCAGCAACACCGTGGGTTGGCCCTTGTGGTTCACGGCCTTGTGGAAGGCGGCATACACCTTCTTGGAGTCGTGGCCGCCACGGCGCAGGTCGAAGATTTCTTCGTCCGACATCTTGGACACCATCTCCAAGGTGCGCGGGTCTTTGCCGAAAAAGTGCTTGCGCACGTACGCGCCGTCGTTGGCCTTCATGGCTTGATAGTCGCCGTCCAGGGTGTCCATCATCAGCTTTTTGAGGGCACCTTCCTTGTCGCGCGCCAGCAAGGGGTCCCAGCCAGAGCCCCACAACAGCTTGATCACGTTCCAACCCGCACCGCGGAACTCACCTTCGAGTTCTTGCACGATCTTGCCGTTGCCGCGCACCGGGCCGTCCAGACGCTGCAAGTTGCAGTTGATCACAAAGACCAGGTTGTCTAGACCTTCGCGGGCAGCCAAGCCGATGGCGCCCAGAGATTCGACCTCGTCCATTTCGCCATCGCCACAGAACACCCAGACCTTGCGGTTCTCGGTGTTGGCAATACCACGGGCGTGCAGGTATTTGAGGAAGCGGGCTTGGTAGATCGCCATCAACGGACCCAAGCCCATGGACACGGTGGGGAACTGCCAGAACTCGGGCATCAACTTGGGGTGCGGGTAGCTCGACAAACCTTTTCCGTCCACTTCCTGCCGGAAGTGGAGCAACTGTTCTTCGGTCAGGCGGCCTTCGAGGTAGGCCCGGGCATACACACCGGGGGACACGTGGCCCTGGATGTACAAGCAGTCGCCGCCGTGGTTTTCACTCTCGGCGTGCCAAAAGTGGTTAAAACCGGCACCAAACAGGCTGGCCAGCGATGCAAAAGATCCGATGTGACCACCCAAATCCCCGCCGTCTGCGGGGTTATGGCGGTTGGCCTTCACGACCATGGCCATGGCATTCCAGCGCATATAGGCGCGCAGGCGCTCTTCAATTTCGAGGTTACCGGGGGAGCGCTCTTCGTCTTCGGGCTCAATGGTGTTGACATAGCCCGTGGTGGCCGAAAAAGGCATGTCGATGCTCTTTTGGCGGGCGTGCTCAAGCAGTTGCTCCAGCAGAAAGTGCGCGCGCTCGGGGCCTTCAGCCTCGATCACCGCGCTGAGCGCGTCCATCCATTCGCGGGTTTCCTGGCTGTCCACGTCGGACGCGCCCAAGGGATTCTGGGGAGTTGCTGCCATCGATGTCTCCTGTGTACTTTGGCGTTGTAAGAGCGGTGCGCGGAGTGTCTCACAGTTCATCCAAAATTTCAAATCATGCTTCTCACTTTCATATAATGAAATTTTTTTGCTGCTTTGCAGCAGCGCCGCGCCTCGGTGTGGGCACAGCCTCCCCTACACTTGGGCAATGCCTTTTTACAAAGTGATGTCTTTGGCCAAGCCCCTAGCCATTCCCTCAGTTAACGATGCCAAGCGCTGGTGGCACCGACTTGCCCCGCACCGCCAAGACCGGGTTGCGATGCTGGCGCCCCTTGCTGCGGTATTGCTGTTTTTTGCGGCCATCGTGGCGGCATTGGGTTACCTTCGGTTGGAGGAAATGGAACGGGAACAAGAGGCGGTTCAACGCGATGTGGAATACACCCAGCAGCGCCTGCGACTGCGCTTGTTGGAGCGACAAGAACAAATCACCCGGGTCGGGCGAGAAATTGCCAGCCGGGACATCGACAGCGCCGACTTCCGCGCGCGCGCAGCCAATTTGCTGGACCAATACCCTGAGATTCAAGCCATGGCCTGGGTGGACGACAAAAAGCGCACCGTTGCCAGCCAAGGCATGGGTGAGAGCCCCATTGGCCCTTACCACATTACCGGTGACGTATTGCTTCAGGAAAGCCGCAGCGCGGGCTACGCGCTGACGCGACAACTCAACCAACTGATCTACATTCAGCCACCCGCGGTGGATGGGGAAGCACCCCGCTTGCAAATGTATTTGCCCCTCAACCACAGAGGGCGCTTCGTGGGGGTATTGATTTCGGAGTACTCGGTTGACGGCCTGTACCGCTACGGTATCCCCTCGGAGGTATCGGCCCGGTATGCGGTATCGCTGCAAGACGCCAATGGACGCTTGCTGGCCGGCACCAGCATTCCCGGGCGGAAGATCGCCAACCCGTTGGCACCATGGGCCAGCTTGGGCAACGAGTATTCCATGCCGGTGTCCCCCGTGGGTACAGGATTGGTCATCCGCGCACAGGCCTACCGCGCATCCTTGGGGGTGATTGGAAGCGGGTTGTTTTGGCTGGTTACAGCGCTGAGCGTGCTGACCGCATGGATGTTGATCGCCAATTGGCGGCACACCCGCAGGCGGCAGCAGGCGCAGCAAGCCCTGATGTCCGAAACCAACTTCCGGCGCGCCATGGAAAACTCCATGCTCACCGGCATGCGGGCCATGGACTTGCAGGGCCGCATCACCTATGTGAATGCAGCCTTTTGCCAGATGACGGGCTGGACCGAGTCTGACCTTGTGGGCCGCACAGCGCCCTTTCCGTACTGGCCCGATAGTGAACGTGAACACATCGCAGCCCGACTCGAAGAAGAATTGACCGGTAACGCGACGCCCGGCGGAATTCAAGTGCGCGTCAAACGCAAAGACGGCAGCCTGTTCGACGCACGCCTCTATGTATCCCCCCTGATTGACGCCATGGGCACGCAAACCGGTTGGGTCACCTCCATGACGGACATCACCGAGCCCAACCGCGTGCGCGAACAACTGACCGCCTCCCACCAGCGCTTCACGGCCGTGCTGGAAGCGCTGGATGCCTCCATTTCGGTGGCCCCGCTGGGCAGCGACGAGCTGCTGTTTGCCAACAAGCTGTACCGGCAGTGGTTTGGCGTGCAAGCCGGCGGGCACTTGCAACTGGTCGCAGAGGCGGGCATGCCCAGCAGCCCCACCAACGATGACGCGGATGACAGCGTCGACTCTTTTGCGGGCCTGCCCACCACCACCCTGCCCGAAAGCGACACCGGAAACACCGAGATCTACATCGCTTCACTCGGCAAGTGGCTAGAGGTGCGCACCCGTTACCTGAGCTGGGTCGATGGCCGCTTGGCGCAAATGGTGATCGCCACCGACATTACCAGCCGACGCTTGGCAGAAGAACAGGCCGCCCACCAAGCAGAGCGTGCCCAGACCGCGAGCCGTCTGATTACCATGGGTGAAATGGCGTCCAGTGTTGCCCATGAGCTGAACCAGCCCTTGACTGCCATCAACAACTATTGCAACGGCATGGTGTCGCGGATCCGGGGACAGCAAATTTCGGAGTCCGAACTACTGAGCGCGCTCGAAAAAACGGCCAAGCAAGCCCAACGCGCCGGTCAAATCATCCAGCGCATCCGCAACTTTGTGAAACGCAGCGAGCCCAACCGCACGCTATCCGAAGTCCCTCCTATGGTTGCGGAGGCCATGGAGCTCGCTGAAATCGAACTACGCCGGTTCAACGTCCGACTCAACCATTACGTGGCGGCGCGCTTGCCACCGGTACTGGTAGACCCCATCCTGATCGAACAAGTGCTGGTCAATTTGTTGCGCAACGCAGCGGAATCCATTGACATGGCCGCACGCGCCGCGCCCCAAAGAATTGTGGAGTTACGCGTTATCCCCAAAAAAATCAGCGACAAACAAGTGATTGAGTTTTCGGTTCAAGACAACGGTTTGGGCTTGGCACCCGAAGTCATGGAACGTCTGTACGAAGCGTTTTACTCCACCAAGGCCGACGGCATGGGCATTGGTTTGTCGTTGTGCAGGTCGATTGTGGAGTCGCATCTGGGCCGTATGACCGCCCAGAACATCTACAATGGAGAACAGCTTGCGGGTTGCCGATTTGCCTTCTGGCTGCCCTTGGGCGACAGCGATACGCTGACCCGTGCGGAGCCTCTCCCACTTCAACCCAACCTTGGATAACTGAATGAGCTTGATTCCTAAAAAAGGTACGGTTTACGTTGTCGACGATGATGAGGCGGTGCGTGATTCCCTCCAGTGGCTGCTGGAGGGCAAGGGCTACAAAGTGCGGTGTTTCGAATCGGCCGAAACCTTCCTGAACCGCTACGACCCCCGAGAAGTGGCCTGCCTGATTGTCGATATCCGCATGGGCGGCATGACCGGGCTGGAATTGCAGTCGCGGCTAATCGAAGCAAAGTCGCCGCTACCCATTGTGTTCATCACCGGGCATGGTGACGTGCCCATGGCCGTGGACAGCATGAAAAAAGGTGCGATGGACTTTATCCAAAAGCCCTTCAAGGAAGACCAGCTAGTGAGCTTGGTGGAGCGCATGCTTGACCGTGCCAAAGACACCTTTGCGGACTACCAGCTGTCGGTCAACCGCGATGCCCTGCTCTCCAAACTTACGCTGCGTGAAAGCCAGGTGCTCGAACGCATTGTGGCGGGCCGCTTGAACAAGCAAATCGCCGATGACCTGGGCATCAGCATCAAAACGGTGGAGGCACATCGGGCCAACATCATGGAAAAGCTCGGAGCCAACACCGTGGCCGACTTGCTAAAAATTGCACTTGGCCAGAACGCTCCCAAGACCTGAGTATTTCCCTTTTTTCTCCCTGCGCCCGCCCTGCCTGAGTTGCGGGCGTTTTTACTTCAAGCTCCAGAATGACCGCTACCCCGACCGCCAAGAACATCGACGGCAATGCCCTCGCCGCCCAACTCCGCTCTGACGTTGCCCGCCGCACCCAAGCACTCAAGTCGCGGGGACTCACGCCTGGACTAGCCGTGGTGTTGGTGGGAGACAACCCGGCCTCGCAGGTATACGTGCGCAACAAGGTCAAAGCCTGCACCGAGGCAGGCCTGCACTCGGTACTGGAAAAGTACGACGCCAGCATGACCGAGGGTGATCTGCTGGCCCGTGTGGATGCGCTCAACAACGACCCCGCCATCCACGGCATCCTGGTACAACTGCCGCTGCCCACGCACATCGATGCCAACAAGGTCATCGAGTCCATTGCGCCTGCCAAAGATGTGGATGGCTTTCACATTGCCAGTGCCGGTGCCCTCATGGTGGGCCAGCCCGGCTTCTGGCCCTGCACGCCCTATGGCTGCATGAAAATGCTGGAGAGCATTGGCTACGAGCTGCGGGGCAAACATGCCGTGGTCATTGGCCGCTCCAATATCGTGGGCAAACCCATGGCCATGATGCTGCTGCAAAAAAATGCCACCGTCACCATCTGCCATAGCGCCACGCCAGACCTGCAAGCCATGACGCTGCAGGCCGATGTGATCGTCGCCGCAGTAGGCAAGCGCAATGTGCTGACCGCCAACATGGTGAAACCCGGTGCGGTGGTAATCGATGTGGGCATGAACCGAAACGACGAGGGCAAACTCTGTGGGGATGTGGACTTTGAGGGCGTGCGCCAGGTAGCCAGCTACATCACTCCCGTGCCCGGTGGCGTAGGCCCCATGACCATCACCATGCTGCTGGTCAACACCTTGGAATCTGCCGAGCGCGATGGGGCCTTGCGAGGCCTTGTATAACTGCGCATCACACCCACTTGGCATTGGTCAAACCACTCCCCATGGCACCATGAATCCCCTGCTCCAAACCGAATTACTCCCTCTCTTTGACCGCATCCGCCCCGAACATGTAGGCCCTGCGGTTGATGAACTGCTGACCCATGCCGATGCGGCGTTGGAACGCGTCACTGCCGATGCTTTTCCAGCCGAGTGGTCTGCCATTGCGTCGGTGCTGGACGTGGCGACGGAGCGCCTGGGCTTGGCGTGGGGTGCTGTCAGCCACTTGAACAGCGTGGCAGACAGCCCAGAATTGCGCGCCGCCTACAACGCGGCTTTGCCCAAAGTCACCGAATTTTGGACGCGCCTAGGGGCGGACGAACGCCTGTTTGCCAAATACAAAGCTATCGACACAGCCAGCCTGAATACCGAGCAGTTGCAAGCCCACAAGAATGCGGTGCGCAATTTTGTGTTGGGCGGGGCCGACCTGCACGGTGCGGCCCGCGCGCGCTTTGCAGAGATCCAGGAAAAGCAGGCTGAGCTGGGCCAGAAGTTCAGCGAAAACACGCTCGACGCCACCGACGCCTTCAGCTACTACGCCAGCCTGGCCGAGCTCGATGGCGTGCCCACGGATGTGGTGCAAGCCGCCCGCAGTGCAGCGCAGGCGGAGGGCAAAGAAGGCTACAAGCTCAGCCTGAAAATGCCATGCTACCTGCCGGTGATGCAGTTCGCCAGCAGCAGCGCCTTGCGGGGCATGCTGTACCGGGCCTATGCCACCCGTGCCTCCCAAGATGCCGTCGACGAATTCCGCAAGTTCGACAACACAGAGGTCATCCACGGCATTCTGGCGCTGCGCCAAGAAGAGGCGAAGTTGCTGGGCTATGCGGACTTTGCCACGTTGTCCGTTGTGCCCAAGATGGCGGATTCACCCGACTCCGTCATCCGGTTTCTGCGCGACCTGGCTCGCAAAGCGCGCCCCTTCGCAGAAAAAGATGTGGCAGACCTGCGGGCTTTTGCCAAAGATAAACTGCAGCTCAACGACCCGCAAGCCTGGGACTGGCCGTATATCTCCGAAAAACTCAAAGAGGCCCGCTACGCCTTCAGCGAACAAGAAGTCAAACAGTATTTCACCGCACCCAAGGTACTGGCGGGTTTGTTCAAGATCATCGAAACCCTGTTCGATGTTGAAATCAGCCCGGACACCGCACCCGTGTGGAACCCCGGCGTGTCGTTCTACCGCATCGAACGTAGGGGCTCCGAAGGCCGTAGCCTGATCGGGCAGTTCTACCTCGACCCCACCGCCCGAAGCGGCAAGCGCGGCGGGGCGTGGATGGACGACGTACGCACCCGCTGGCTACGGCCCGACACTGGCACCCTGCAAACGCCGGTGGCGCACCTGGTCTGTAACTTTGCCGATGGTGTGGAGGTAGATGGTGTCAAGAAACCAGCCCTGCTCTCGCACGACGACGTGACCACCCTCTTCCACGAGTTTGGCCACGGGCTGCACCACCTGCTGACCCAGGTCAATGAACGGGATGTCTCGGGCATCAGCGGTGTGGAGTGGGACGCGGTAGAGCTGCCTAGCCAGTTTATGGAAAACTTCTGCTGGGAGTGGAGTGTGCTGCAACACATGACCGCCCACGTCGACACCGGGGCGCCCCTGCCCCGCGCGCTCTTCGACAAAATGTTGGCTGCCAAAAATTTCCAAAGTGGCATGCAAACCTTGCGACAAATTGAGTTTGCCCTGTTCGACATGCTGCTGCACTCTGTGCACACGCCAGGCGCGGACATCATGCCCTTGCTGCGACAAGTCAGGGACGAGGTCGCCGTGCTACCGGCACCCGCATGGAGCCGCAGCGCGCATACCTTCAGCCACATTTTTGCCGGGGGCTACGCGGCGGGCTACTACAGCTACAAATGGGCGGAGGTATTGAGTGCCGATGCCTACGCAGCCTTTGAGGAGACCATGGCGGCTGACGGCAGTGCCAATCCGGAAACCGGCAGACGCTACCGCACCGCCATCCTGGAGGCCGGAGGCAGCCGACCGGCCATGGCGTCGTTTAAGGCATTCCGGGGACGCGAACCGTCCCTCGACGCCTTGCTGCGCCACCAAGGCATGCACACTGCATGACTAGCACTCCCCGTTCCCATAGTTTTGTGATATCCCGGTGCACGCATCTATTCGGGTGGCGCTGGCTCGGGGCCTGCGTGGTGTGGATATGCGCGTGCATGCCGCTTGCCAAGGCGCAGGGAGTATTCAAAGTCGTGGGGCCGGACGGAAAGGTGACCTTCACGGACATGCCCCCAAGCGCTGCCACGCACGCGCCCGTGACCGCAGTGCCATCAGTAAAAAACAGCGGTAACGCCGGGCCCGATCTCCCCTATGCATTGCGACAGGCAATGGGCAAATACCCCGTCACGCTGTACACCACTGCTGCGTGTAGCGGGTGTGATGCTGGCAGGGCGCTGTTGACCACCCGGGGCATACCATTTACAGAACGGACCGTGTCCACCGCAGAGGAAAGCCAGGCTCTGGCCAAGTTGGCGGGGGAACCCATCCTGCCAACGGCCACCATTGGCACCCACCACCTCAGAGGGATAAACGCCTCGGAGTGGAACCAATACCTGGACGCAGCGGGGTACCCCCAGAGTTCGGTACTACCCAAATCCTATCGCCCAGCAGACGCCACCCCGCTGCTTTCACGGCCCAGTGCCGCACCGCCCAAGACGGCAACCACCGAAAAGCCCGCCAGAAACCCGCCTCCTGCGCCATCGCCCTCCGGCATTCAATTCTGAGCAGGCCCCGGGCGCAAAGGGTTGCCGCCCTGTCGGGTGCCCACACAACCGTCCATGGAGGGGTTGGCGGCATCAGCGGATCGCCGCCCGCACCCGCCGCGTCAGCGCAGCGGCACGCCTGTTTTGGCTTGAACGTCTTCGCGCGTCACGCCCGGTGCCAACTCCACCAGGGTGATGCCCTCGGGGGTGACGTCCATCACCGCCAAATCCGTGATGATGCGGTCCACCACACCCACCCCGGTCAGCGGAAGGGTGCAGCGGGGCAGAATTTTCAGGTCTTCGGAGCCATCCTTCTTCTTGGCAACATGCTCCATAAGCACAATCACGCGCTTAACGCCCGCCACCAAATCCATCGCGCCGCCCATACCCTTGACCATCTTGCCAGGAATCATCCAATTGGCCAGATCACCGTGCTCACTGACCTGCATGGCCCCCAGGATGGACAGGTTGATCTTGCCCCCACGGATCATCGCGAAGCTTTGGTCCGAACCAAAAATGCTACTGCCCTTGATGGTGGTTACGGTTTGTTTGCCTGCGTTGATCAGGTCGGCATCCACCTCGTCCTCGGTGGGAAAAGGGCCGATGCCCAGCATGCCGTTCTCACTTTGCAGCCACACTTCTTTGTCGGCCGGCACATGGTTGGCCACCAGTGTGGGGATGCCGATACCCAGATTCACATAAAACCCGTCTTCCAGCTCCCGCGCCGCGCGCGCAGCCATTTGGTCTTGATTCCAGCTCATATTCAAACTCCTGATGGTTGGGTGAATGCGCGGGCCTAGACGCCGGCCTTTTCCGTGATCGTGCGCTTCTCAATGCGCTTCTGGGGCGCGGTGTTGAGCACAATGCGGTGCACGTAAATGCCGGGCAGGTGCACCGCATCGGGTGCCATGTCGCCGGTCTCCACAATCTCTTCCACTTCCACTACCGTGATCTTGCCGGCCATGGCCACGGCAGGGTTGAAGTTGCGCGCGGTGTAGCGGAACTGCAGGTTGCCCGATGTGTCCGCGCGATGGGCTTTCACCAAAGCCACGCCCGGCACCAGCGAGCGCTCCATGACATAGGTTTCGCCATCAAATTCGCGCAGCTCTTTGCCATCTGCCACGATGGTGCCCACACCCGTCTTGGTAAAGAAAGCCGGAATGCCCGCCCCGCCCGCACGCAGCTTCTCGGCTAGCGTGCCCTGGGGCGTGAACTCCAGCTCCAGCTCTCCGGCCAGGTATTGGCGCTCGAACTCTTTGTTTTCACCCACATAGCTGGAAATCATTTTTTTGATCTGGCGCGTCTCCAACAGCTTGCCCAGACCAAAACCGTCCACCCCCGCGTTGTTGGATATCACGGTGAGGTTCTTGGCTCCGGTATCGCGCAAGGCGTCGATCAAGGCCTCGGGGATGCCGCACAGGCCGAAACCACCCACGCCCAGCAACTGGCCATCATGGATGATGCCTTCAAGCGCCTGGGCGGCGCTGGGGTAAATTTTGTTCACTGCGTGTATCTCCTACAGGTTTAGAAACAACATGGGCGTTACGATACTACGTAACTACATACGTAGTTTTCCGTAACGACTTTTGCCAACACCCACCCCTATGGACATTGACTACCGCGAAGCATTTGACTTGGCACCGGTTGGGTTGGCGCTGTCCCGCAATCGCACCATGATCGACTGCAACCGCCATCTGTGCGACATGTTCGGTGCCACGCGGGAGCAACTGCTTGGGCAATCTTTTCAGGTGCTCTACCCCAGTGTGGAAGAATTTGAACGACTGGGCGCGCGCATGGCCCCCTTGCTCAACCACCTCGGGCGCTATGCCGATGACCGCATCATGAAACGCTTGGATGGTCGCTTCAAGGGCGAGACCTTCTGGTGCCATGTGAGCGGACGGGCCCTGAACCCCAACGCTCCCCACGAAGCCGGCATATGGACCTTTGAAGACCTGAGCGCCCAACGCCCCGTGCGCGCAGAGTTGACCCCGCGCGAACGAGAAGTCGCGGCCCTGTTGCTCCAAGGGCAAACCTCTAAGCTGATCGGTAAAACGCTCCACATCAGCCACCGCACCGTAGAGATTTACCGGGCCCGTTTGATGCGCAAATACCAGGCTTGCACCACCGCAGATTTGGTGCACAAACTCACCAGCCGCTAGGCGCATGCGGACCACAGAGCAGGACCAGGCCATGCGACCAAACCCACGCCTGGCCTTCACCACCTTCCCTACAATCGCGGCATGGCCATCCCCCAAAGTTTTATCCAGGAATTGCTCGCGCGCGCGGATGTGGTGGAGATTGTGGGTCGCTATGTACAGCTCAAAAAGGGCGGTGCCAACTTCATGGGGCTGTGCCCCTTTCATGGGGAAAAGTCGCCGTCCTTCACGGTGAGTCCGTCCAAGCAGTTCTATCACTGCTTTGGCTGTGGAAAAAATGGCAATGCCATCGGCTTCTTGATGGAGCATGCCGGCATGACGTTCATCGAAGCAGTGAAAGACCTTGCCAGCCAATTCGGCATGGTGGTCCCCGAAGAAGACAGCAGCCCCCAAGACCAAGCACGCGCCAAGGCGCAGCGCCAAAAGCAAAACACCTTGACCAGCGTATTGGAAAAGGCCTGTGATGCCTACAAACGTGGTCTCAAGGAATCGCCTCGGGCCATTGAGTACCTCAAGGGTCGCGGGCTCTCTGGCGAAGTGGCCAAGCAGTTTGGCTTGGGCTATGCGCCACAGGGCTGGCGTAATCTGGCCAGCATCTTTGCGGCCTATGATGATCCGCTGTTGGTCGAGAGCGGCCTGGTCCTGCTTCACGAGTCAGAGGCCGGAGCCGAAGAAAAGCGCTACGACCGGTTCCGCGACCGGGTCATGTTCCCCATTCGCAACATCAAAGGCGAGTGCGTTGGCTTTGGCGGACGCGTACTGGGTGATGAGAAGCCCAAGTACCTCAACTCGCCCGAAACGCCGGTGTTCAGCAAAGGCCGGGAGCTGTACGGCCTGTTTGAAGCCCGCGCCGCCCTGCGCGAGTACGGCTATGCCTTGGTCACCGAAGGCTATATGGATGTGGTGGCATTGGCGCAGCTCGGGTTCCCCAACACCGTGGCCACGCTGGGCACTGCCTGTACCCACGACCATATTCAAAAGCTTTTTCGGTTTACCGACTCGGTGGTATTCAGCTTTGACGGCGATGCCGCTGGCCGCCGCGCTGCCCGCAAAGCACTGGATGCAGCATTGCCGTTTGCAACCGATGTGCGAAGCATCAAGTTTTTGTTTTTGTCGGCAGAGCACGACCCTGACAGTTTTATTCGCACCTATGGCCAACATGCCTTTGCAGACCATGTCCTGAACGCGGTGCCACTGAGCCGGTTTCTCGTGGAGTCGGTGCAGCAGGGCTGTGACCTGGGCACCGCCGAGGGCCGGGCCCGCATGTGCAGCAACGCCAAACCCTTGTGGAGCCCGTTGCCCGAGGGCGCACTCAAACTCCAGCTACTCGGCGAACTGGCCCACAAAGTGCAGTTAAGCAGCGCTGAACTCAGTGCGTTGTGGGCCACCGGCAGCAGCCCAACGCCGCCCAGGGGATCGGCGCTCGCCGAGGTCACGATCACCAGCGCCAACACCACCGCATCTTCCACTATGGCCCCTGGTGACATGGGGGCACGGCAGCCCCGTGTGTGGCTGCCCAAGGACGAGTGGCTACAACAAGCGCGGCAACGAAACCGCGGCGCTTCGAGGCATGAAGCCTCAGAGGGCTGGGGCGCAGGCAGCGCGTTTGGCGCGCGCGCGCGACGCACGCCGGCCACAGTGCTTCAACTCGATCGCCGCCCGGACATCGCCGCCCGCATCTTGCTGCACCACAGCGGGCTTTGGGACACGCTTTCCAGCGAAGACCATGGTTTGCTGTGCGCTTTGCCTGCCCCACACGGAGAATTGTTCATTTGGTTGGAGGGATTGCTACACGAGCACGGCCCCTTGTCCCTGGGGGCCATCACAGAGCAGGTTCCGGGGCTCGCCTGCGAGGATTTGGTGCTACGTTTGGTCGGCAACGCTGGCAGTTACACCGTGCCGTGGAGCGATGCCGGGCTGGAGTTGCGCGACTTGCTCAATCGCATGCTACTCGACAGCCTTGACACACACATGCGTGTCCTGGCCGCAGACCCGGCCAATATGCTGCAGCTACGACAACTCATGGACAGAAAGAAGCAACTGCAACAAATACTGCAACAAAGCCTGAGCGCGCGTTGACGTTACCGCTACGGCATCCAAGGCTGCCGCCGCGCTGTTTGGGGGGCACCGCGCATCAAGCCCAGCGCGAAAAAGACGGACGGCAGCCCATAGGTATCACCATCCATTTGGCATGCCACAACGCACCGCACTGCCCGCACCAGTGTCAACCCAAAGTAGAAATGTCCCCTTCTACCCAAAATAGAAATGTCCCCATTGGCTAAGGTTTAGGCGGTGGAGCTTGCAGGCACAGCCTGCGAAGGGCGTAGCCCGTAGCTGGCTGTGC
>JARXAM010000133.1 GCA_029865845.1 Rhodoferax sp.
TCAATCCACCCAACGACAAGGAGACCTGAATAACGACTTTAGATTTATAGTTATCCACAGCCAGCATTCAAATTGCTGGCAATAGCCCCTGGTCAAAATTCAATCGGCACAGGTGGTCAATATTGGATCGGCGCCGACAACCAGCCAGCCAAAAGGGTGTTCAAGCTGCTTGCTGCAGATCCAGTTGCCAGCGCTCACCGTATCAAGTCCGGGCACACCGCCCACGTTGACCCAGCGCAGCAAGTCGCCCAACATGGCCAGCTCAGCCGTTTCCACGTCAGCAGGCGTTGCGTTCTCCGCCACCTGGACGAAGCCCACCACCCGCACATTCATCTCACCCAGATCCGCGGCCCGGCCTACGTAATCCGCAAAGTCGCCACCACCCTCCACCACCAGGCAGAAAACGCCCTTCTTCAAGTCGTCGGACTTGGCTTGGGTTGGGACAATCAGGGTGCGAGTCACCACCCGTGCCGGCACAAACTCGGCAAGGCTGGTTTTCAGCGACTCCATCACTGCGCTGTGGTTGTCCAAGCTCATGCCGTGGCACCTCCATCAGGGCGGGCAGCCAGCACCCGGCGCACAGCCAGGTTCATGCGGCGCAGCATCACCGGCTCCATTTCGCGGGCGGTGGGCGCGGCAAAGGGCTGGGCCTTGGTGCCCTTGTGACGGATGTGCCAAGCAAGCCCCTCGTACCGGTCGCGCAACTCCTGCTCCTGGGCAGTAAAACGTGCAGTGCCCTTGCGCACCCGGGGGCTTCCTACAAACGCCTTGCTCTGCAGCCAATCGACGATGGACTTAGACGCTGGGTCAAAGAACCGGGGCAAGCCCTTGCCACCAGGCTTCACACCGTTTTCCACGTAGTAGGCATAGTCCACGCCCGGCTTCACTTCCCAGGTCATGTCATCCACTTGGTGGGCGTCAATCGACTGGGTAAGCGTGGTGCGCCACTTGGCCGCTTTTGCCCGCATCATTCGGGCGGCCAGTTGCGCCACCACAGCCAGCTCAGCCTTCAGCGCCTGCTCCATGTCCTGCCCGTGCTGGCGCAGGGCAAACACCACGCGGTGGGCGTCAGCCACCTTGCTCATGGCTACCGCGCCTCCATGAAGGCGGCAATCAGCGCGTCATACAGGGCACGCGGTGTGCTGTTGCGGGGCGTTCCACTTAAGCCATCGCGCAGCTGCACGGGCTTGCTCATGTTGCGCAGGGCCAGCTCCATCATGGCTTCCGCCTGGGCACGCATCAGCAGCAGCCCACGGTCAGCCAGGGCCACCGTACTGGCTGCAGCGACATCAGCCAGGCCATGCAGGCCAAAGTAGTAAAACTTGAACACGCTACCCCGCACCGCAATGTGTGCAGCGCTGGGGGCAGGGTCAAATCCCAGCCAGTGGCCAGCGGCGTTCTTGTACGACTTCACCCGTGGTGCAGCACCTGGATAGCCAGGCTCCCATGGCTGGGGGGAGCAACCCACCAGGCCCCACAAATTCGTCTTGTAGTTCCCAAAATCCGGAATGGCTGCAAGCGAGTAATCCGCCTGCCCAGCAGTCAGCACCACCTGACCCACTTGGGTCAGGGGGCGCTTCCAGCCCATATCAGGCAGGGCCTGCTTGAGAAAGCGCACAAAGTCTGCATCGTCGGCAGCATCGAATACATCGGCACTGTCGTGCAGGCTGCGCTTGAGGTCCGCAACCAAGTCCGGGAGTGCCATCGTTCCTGCCATGCGCCTACCCCTTACTGCGCGCCGGTACCGGCGTCAGCAGCGGCCTCGCCACCAACAGCATCAGGCCCAGCCGCGCCGGTTTCTCCACCAGCAGCATCAGGGCCGGAATCGCCGTCACCCAGGTCTTCGCCCTTGAGCTTGTCGTCCGCAATGGCAATCAGCTTGTCAGCCAGGGCAGCCAACACACCCTTGCGGGGCTTCTCTGCCGCGTTCTCCAACTCCTGCAGGCGGGTCAAGGTAGCCTCGCTCAAGCCATCCAGGCCAGCCACTACGACCGACACATTGCCCGCCAGCAGCTCGCGCAGCGCGCCGTCCAGGTCCACCACGTCGTCAACCAGGTCCGTCAGGGCTGGACCCTCATCGGGCACCATCACCTCGCGGCCTTCGCCTGGGGGAATCATCACGCCGCTCACCCACGTGGGTGAGCTGGTCGTGTTTTCAATGTATTTACGGGGCATCTCGCACTCCTGTTAACCGTTTGTCCAACCCGGCCAGCGGGGAGCTGGCCGGGGGCTGCACGTAGCGGGGCGCAATGCCCCTTTTCACGGGTTATCCGGTTCGTACTTAAGCAGTAGTGCGGTTGACGCGGGCACTCGCGCTGTACAGCACGATGGAGGTCATCGCATTGCGGCGGTTGATCGGGGTGTGCACTGCCAAGAACTGATCGCCGTAGCCCGTCATCGCGCCTACAAAGGCACCCTGGGCGTTCTTCTTTTGCTCCAGGGGCGTCATGGCAAAGGGCCTCATCAGGCGGAAACGCGAGTTGTAGCGCTCACCCACCAGGATCCGGTTGTCCCCCATGAAAATGCCGGGGGCCGTGGTGTTGAAGGTCTGCATGCCCTTGGTCACACCCACGCTGCCATCCGGTGCTAGGCTGGTGCCAGTGCGTGCGCCGTTGGCAGTGAAGGTGCCCGCCTGGGTCACGCTGTTGTCCACCGCTTGACTCATCAACACCATGTTGGGGTTGTAGAAACGGTCATTGCCGATCACCACTTTGCGGTTGCCGATAGCCGTCAGCAGCAGGTCAAACTTATCCTTCACGCTCAGCGCGCCCAAGTCCATGTCGAACTTGCTGCAGTTCTGGGTGTAGCTGTAGCTCACCGTCAGCGGCCATGCGCTAGTGGGTGCCACGCTGGCGCCCAGCTCGTTCACGAAACGCAGTTCGCCCAGGCTGTAGTCCAGGGTGTAGTAAATGCCTGCAGCTTGCTGGCCGGTGCCGTTGTACTCCTGGCGCACCACGCTGTTCAGCGTCACCACAATCGGGTTGCTGGTGTTGCCGATCTGGTTGCCCTTCAGGTCGAAAATGGAGCGGGGGCGCACCACCGGGAACTGCGACAACACAAACGTGCGGTTCGTACCGTTCACCACTGCAGTCAGGGTGTCGCTCTGCGGCACTGCCAAGTGCTCATCCGCTGCGCGCACCAGCTCATTCATGTTCAGCGCTTCGGTGTCTTCACCCACGATGCGGATCACGTTGCGGGTGTTCTCCGCTACAGGCTCAAAGTCAATCGGTGCAGAGCCCAGCAGGTAACGCATTTCATTGCTGATATCAAACGCCAACTTTTGCGGGATCGGGTAGGCCGTATCGCTGGTCTGGATGATCCCGGCGTTCTGGATCGCACCGCGCTCGTACACACGCAGCGAGTTCATGGTGGCCGCAGTGGTATCCCGGTAGCTGTAGGGAATCTCAATGGAGTTACCGAAGGCGTAGGTGCCGGTGTCCATGAAGTTCAAGCTCACCAGGCTGTAGAGCATCTCACGCAGCACCGTGCGCTCAAACACCACGGGCACCCGCAAGTCACTCACACTGCCAGAGCCAGCGGCCAGCGACTTGTGCTCAGCATCCAGCTCAGCACCGCGCTCAGCGTCAAACTTGGCCAAGGCCTTCTCAGCAAAATCCTTGTTGGCCTTCAGAAGCACCCCGCCAGTCTTGGCAAAGCGCTGGGGGTCATCATCACGCAGACCCAGGCGGGTGTCTGCTTGCGCCTGCAGCGCTTTGATGCCGTTGCTGCTATCCACCGAAATGTGGATATGGCCACCGGAGGGGTTGTAGCCCAGGCCAGTAAGCTTGCGGGCAGCGCTCAGCTCCTTGGCCTGGTTGATCGCCAGGCTGGCCAGGTGCTTCACCTGTTCATCCGTGGTCAATGCGGTGATCATGGGGGCGTAGTCGTTGCTGAACTTCTTCACGCCCTCGGGGGTCAGCGTCTTGTCACCGTCAGCAATGGTGTCACTCAAGAGCTTGAGCTTGCCATCCAGAGCAGTGGTAGCCTGCTGCTCGGCGGCACGCGCATCCGACAGCGCCTTGGCCACTAGGCCAGCAACGTCCACAGTCTGGGGCGCTGCGAGTTGAATCACCACATGCTTGGGGTCTGCACCGGATCCAGTCGCAGCCTTCATGCCCGCTTCAGCGGTCACAGCGAAAGACTCCACCACAGCCAGGCACTTGGTTTCATCGGCACCAGCGGCCTCCACCTGGGGCTTGGCAGCGTCCACCAAGGGCTGCGCAGCGGCTTCAGTGAAGCCCAGTTTGATCAAACGTGCCAAAAGGGCTTGCAAATACTTGTTCATAGTCTGCTCCGAGAGTTCTTTGAAAAGGGATGGGGAAATGACCGTGCGCACCTTGGTGCCGTGGTCGTTGTCGTCAGAGAGTTGCACCGGGTCCAGGTGCTTGATGACGGGGCGAGTGGTCAGGCCAGCGCCAAGCAGCACACATCCATGCGCTGCCTGTTGTTCGTTGTCCTTGAAGTTTTCGTGGTACTCCGCGCTCAAGTAGGCGAAGCCACGGGTTTTCACCGCGTCGGTACCGAAAGGCGTCCACTCCACCAGCCCGCGCAGCTTGTTGCCTTCAACGGCCAGCTTCACGAACTTGCCCGCTGCACCGTCACTGGGGCGGTGCGCTACGTCCAGGAATACATCCTGGCCAAGCGTGCGGTTGTTGAAGTTGCTCACCATCTGATCCAGATGGGTCGGCGTAATCTTGAAATCGCCGTAGCGCGGGTCACTGAAATCACCCGTCCGGGTAATCGTCACCCACGTCTGCTTGGCGCCCTCGGCTAGCTCGATCGCTTGCGAAATAAACCGCACCACTCCAGACGCGGTATCCCCTTCGGCAAGCAACAAATGCCGGGCTGCAATTGCAATGACTGAACGCTTCATAGTGCCTCTCATCGGACTAACCGATGGGGCACAGTTTCAAAGGTTCAGAGGGACAAAAAAAGGGGAGGTTTTGTCAGCGCTACAAAGCGGGAATCACCGCTTGCGCATCACGGTGTGGAAGATCTCCCACCCGTCCTTCAGCAGCTCACGTAGACCAAACATCTGCGCCATGGCCACGGTGCCATCAGGCCCAAAAGGGGGAAGCACACAGCCAAGGCGCGCAGTGTAGCCACCCTCCGGCTGGGGTGTAAAGGCCAGCACGAAACCACTAGGGCTGTGCGTGGCCGTCAGCGCATCAACGTCCACAGTCCAATGCCGCCGCCAGCTGATCCGGTGATGGTTGCCATCACCATAGGGGCTTGCCAGGTTCATAGGTTTTCTTGACGCTTAGCGTACTCACCGCAGTCAACCTCTTCTCCGGTGACGGGGTTGAGAAACCTTGCCCAGAGGTCACCCACGCGCGTTACTTCTACTAGATGACCTGTATCCATTCCTGCAGGGAAGCAAGTCTTGGCCCTACCCGGCCCGCGATCTTCAACCGTCACGAACTGTCTATTTCGGATGTTTTGAAGTGGCATCACAAATCCTTCACCAGCGCCGCATACTTGGCATCCACCTTGGCGCTCACGTTGTAGGGCACCGCCGCCGGCGGCAAGGCAATGCCCATGCGCTTGGCCAACAGAGCACCGTCGATGTACTTATCCCCCGCCTGCAGCAGCTTGGCCTCCCGCAGGAAGTGCTCTTTCTGCTCCCGGGTCTGAAAGCACAAACCCACCCAGTACTCACTATCCGTTGCTAGGGTGAATCGTTCCTGCTCCGCCTTGGCCCGCGCCTTAAAGGCCTCCAGCACCGCGCTGGTTTCCTTCACCGCCACTTGCTCATTACTGAGGTTCTCATAGTCCAGCTCACCGATGGGGTCCAGCGGATCCCGGCCACCAGCAGCCTCCAGTGCATCCAGTCCATTGGATCCATCCAGATCCGCAAGCCCGGTGCCTCCTAGCCCGTCCAGGTCAGACAGGTCGGTGACGCTCTCCAGCGAGTCGAGCGATCCCTTGCCTTTGTGCGAACTCATAACGTGCAATCTCCATGTCCACCAGGGGAAACCAGTCCAGGATGGTCCGGTAGTCCCTCGGAAAATGCTCCTTGATCTTCACCAGGAAGCGCAAGTCCAGCCCATCAAACGACCGGCCAAACACCTTGTAGTCAATCGGCAGTTTCACATCCGCCCGCTTCAGCTCATCCAGCAGCTGCTCCTTCTTCCAATCCCAGCAGGGGTAGAAATACTTACGGTTGCCGTTCACCCCTTGGTTCTTGATCAGAGAGGCGCGGCGCATCGGGCTATCGGCAGCACGCACGCCCGTGGCGGTCCACACGTCATCCGGCAGGCCTGCGTCCTCGATCACAGCGCCCCGCAGATCCTCATAGTCATAGCTTGGCCAACCCACAGCCAGGATGGTGCGCAGCCGCTCCGGAGCTTGGTACGTGGCGTTGTTGATCCACCGGTAAAACGCAGGGTGCGGTAGCTGCACGATGTGCTTACCCAGCTTCTGCTCGGCATAGCCAATGTAGTCCTGCACAAACTCCAGGCCAGGCACCAGGTAGAGGTAATACGGGGTGAAGTCGAAATAGTCCCGTGCGCTCAACCAGGCAGCCCACGAATCCTTCCCCAGCGAGAACGACAGCAGGGCCTTGTCATGCCCCGTGGCAGCACGCACCACTTCACAGACCGAATTAGTCACTGCAACCCGCCCGCATGACTGATCACCCCCGCCTGCCCACCCGCAGCATTCTCAGCTTGCACCTCGGCCAACAGCATCTCCTGTACTGGATCGGTAGCTCCCCCTCGCTGGAGGTGCTCCAAGTACCAGGCATGGATCAGCCCCGCCACGTTGTCCTCATCCTGCTCACGGAACACATCGATATCGATGTCAGACTCTTCGCAAATCAATTCAATCGGCGCCCAATCGAACTCCACATCCAGGGTCACCGGATCACGGCGCAGCTTCAGCGCCGAAAACTCCAGTCCCATAGGGATCACAACCTTCATACTCACAGCTGCCATATCAACTCCATGAAAACGGCCTGCGCCAGGCAGGCCATTTGAACAACATCACCCGGCCAAATACTCACGGGTAAAGTCAAACTCACCCACCTTGATAGCCACCCGCACCGAGTGGCGGGTCAACGACACATCCTGTTCATCATCGTCCAGTTTGCCCTCATGTACCAACAGCGTGCAAACAGCACCGGGAACCAGCGCCTCAATCCGCTCCATCAGCTCAATATCCTCATCATGGGCCGACGCGGCCTCACGGGTTTCATACACCACGGCCTGGTCAGAGTCTGCAGCGTCCACAGCAGTCTTCACCTCGCCATCAGTCATACGCTCATACCGCTTGAACCCATCCAGCGGCGCATACGCCTCATTGCGGATAGCCGCAATCAAGTCTTCTTCTGGCAGCAGCCCACGAACTGCACGCTTGCGCATTGAGTCACTACCCTTGTCCTTGAGCCAGTCCTCCAGTTGGATAGCCCTGCGAGCCGCGGCCTCATCCTTTAGTGTTTTGGCGATCTTCGCAGCGTCAGCAAATTTTTCATTCATCTGGTCAGCCCGCTGTTGAGCCTTAGTCAGACGTGCCTGCACCTCAGCCTTCATGGACGGTGCAAACGAGTACGGCTGCGACACATGCCAGACACCAAATCGATCCCTCACTACCATTTTTTCATCCGCCTGTTCCAGCCAGACTGTCGTGCGATCAACGTCCTTCTTCTCTTCGGCCTCTTTCTCACGCCTGCGACTCTCTACCTTCGCAGCCAGATCCTCAGCACAAGCCTCAAGCCACTGCAAAACGGCCTCCGGGTTTGGGACAACAGGTACCGGCGGGACGTTGTGGCTATACCCATTCTTGTAAACCACGCTTGTGCTTGTAACTGCATTGGCCAACTTGAGCAGCTCAGCAAGCACCTCACGTCCCCCATCCGACAACTTTGACGGCTGCACCTCCACAGTAGTGACCCCAAAACAATTCACACCAGCCTTCGCGGCCTCGATTGCGGATACCGAAATTTTCAAAACGATTGATTCCATGATGATCTCCAAGAGATTGGCCTCGGCTCCAAGAGCCTTAGCACATGCCGGGTAACCGACCCGGCGCGGTTTCCGCTGCTACGGCGCGGAGCCCGTCGGGGCACTACGCCCTCCCTTGCATCCCAATCCAAAAATCACCTGTTCCCAGCAACATGCTAGGCGCTGCCTATTTGGCAGTTTTCTAGGGACCACGCATGTGCTTCCGCACCCGCGTCGGGGCAAACACCCCCCAGTCCCGCAGGTTGTAAGTCCACTCCGCCTTACCCTCCCGCACGGCCTCAATGTCACAGCCCAGCTCACGCAGATCCTCCACCAGGCGCACGATCGTGGGGCGGCTGATGCTCAGCGATTCGGCCAGCTCATGGCTGGACTGCGGATTGCGATCAATCGCCACCAGCAGCCGCATCGCCTTCTCTAATTTCGGACTCGTCATGGCCTGCATGATAGGCTCAATTTCTGATAGCAGCAGTGACTACAGCTCAGTAAACGTCCAGCCAGAACACATACCCACATGCACCAAGCCCAAGGCCTGAAGCTTGCGCACAGTGGGCGCAAGCTCTGGCTTGTCAATCACGGCCTGCACATCATCCGGGCCCGGCTCATCCAGCTCACCAAAGGCGGGCACCGCATCTCGCAGGTACACCACATCCACCAACTGGCCGTTCACGCTGGCAGCCAGGGCATAGCCAGCACCATGGTATTTCGCCTCCAAGGCATCCGGTATCGGAAACACGTTCACGCTTCATCCCCCTCAAGTTCATCCACCACCCAGCCCAAGGCCTCAGCCTGCAGCAGTGCGGCCCGGCCAAACGACTCCAAGTCCATCTGCTCAAAGCTGCTCCAGGTGTACACCTCAAGGCTTCGCAAATCAGCCCCCACAACCTCCATCAGCTCATCAAGCGTGTCCACGCCCTCCAGCGCATCCGCTTCATCGCCTCTGCGCATCTGGATTGCAAGGTTTGTGCAGCGGGCAATGGCATCCGCCAAGTCATTCGCGCCCCACACTTTCGGTGCCCCACGATGGGGGGTTTCGATGAACAGTAACCCGGCCCCAATCAAGGGCCGAACTGCATGCACTTTTTTCATAACAATCTTTCAAATTTGCCCGACACTAGGCCGGGCGGTTAGACGATATCAGACGGCCTCAGGCACTTTCTGGGCCACTTTGGCCACCGGGGCCACCTTGCGGGCCTTCTGGGCGGCTTTAGCGGCTTCCTGGGCCTTTTTCACCACCCCGGCCACCAACTGGGCGGCCATGGCATCAACGGCAGCGGGGCAGGGCTCGGCCTGGGCCCCCTCCTCCACCTGGGCGGCTTCCTGGGCTTGCACTGCGGCCGGCTTCACCTTCGGGGCCTTTTTGGCCGACTCAGGCTTGCGGGGCTTGGCACAGTCCCGCAAGGGCATCACCACCGCCCGGAAATCGTCATCCACCACAAACAGAGCCTGATTCGGCGTGTCATCATGGGCGAAGTGCCACCGTGCAGCCCCTGTCACGCAGTCGGCCAAGTCCTGCAGGTAATCGGCCTCCACCGCGCACCACAGGCCATCCCGCAACGCGTCCAGGTCGATATCGGCCTGCTCCGTGTTGAGGCCCAAGGTCACCGGCAGCACGGCATGGGCATCCGGGCCAAACACCTGCCCGTTCCCAAAGTCAAACGTCACCCGGTGACTCTTGCCGCCAGTGGTCAGCGCCATGGCCTTCCCCATGGCCTCCACAGCAGCGGACAACCCCAGCGGGTGCACCTCACCCCACACAGGCCGGGTCAGGGGGGCAGGCAGCACCCGGCGCCATTCGGGGTATTTGCCGTCCAAGGCATTGCGGATGCACACAAAGCCATCCGCCATCTGCAGCAACGCGGTTTTAGGGGCCGTCTCGTCAGTCGCATTCCATATCGTCGTGCGGGCAGCCGGGCTGGCACTGTTCAAAATCCAGCGCAGCGGGGCACGGCCATACACCACCTCAACGCGCTTATCTGCATCGGCAAAGGCCCGTGGAACCCGGTTGGAGTACGCATGCAAGCGGTGACCATCACACCCCACCAGCATGCCGTCGGTCAGGTCAAATAGCACACCGTTCAGGTAGTAGCGAATGTCCTGCTTGCCCGCGGCCACCAGCACGCGGTCCAGGGCATTCAGCTCTAGCGAAAAGGAGACGGCATCCGCCTCCGGCTGGGCGGGCATCATGTCCAGCACTACGCTGTCATCCCACTTGTCCGACTTGTTCAAGGGCGTCACCAGCCCTTGCCCGTTCGTCAAGTGGTCAGGCATCACCACCAGATGGCGGCTCTTGAGCATGTGGGCCTGTATCGCCTCCACCGGCACCACCACCGGGGCAGACAGGGCAGGCTGTATGCAAGGCACCCCGGCCATCCAATCCAGGGGCGCGGCAGTGATCGCGCTCTTGCCATCAAACACCACAGAGCGCAGCTCTTTCACAGAGTGGGCACCCTTGGCCAATTTCACCAGGTCATTAAATCTGATCATCACGTTCTCCATTAGTCCTCTGCATACCCCGAGGAGCGGGCTGGGGAAAATCCCCGTTCACAGGCAATTGCCGTTCTCAAAGTTTGCTGGCGGGCCGCAGAACCACAAAGACACCCGGCGACGGCTAGGCTTCCGCCCAGCTTGTGCACCTTGTCCGCCCCCTGCAGAGCATCCAAGGCCATCGGGACAAATCCCGTCACTGCCCACCGTATGGGCAGTGGCTGGCTCTGTCAGTGCACCAGGCCGGTCGGCTTTTCCGCAAACCAGACGGCGATATCCACCACATTGGCCACGCTGGGCTTACTCCGGGCAGCTGGGGCCACGGGTGCGGGCTTCTCGCGGTGCAGTCGAATTTCCTTCAAAGTTTTGGGTGTCCAGTGCAAATCAAGCTCCACCCCGGCCATGCGCCTGAGTTCACGAATGCTGATATACCCCAGCTCCGCGCCATGCCCCAAATCCACCATTCCAAACGCCTGATCCACCCCGCCCTTCACATCCTTCTCGGTAATCCACCAGTCACACCCCCCGTAGAAGTAATGCAAGTGCACCACCGCATCCTCACCCAGTTCACTCTGGGCATAAGTCACCGGCATGGCCTTCAAGGCTTCAGCCAGGGCGAGTACTTTCTCCCGAAAAAATCCGCGCTCTTCAGACCAGCGAATGCCATCCACCAGGCTCTTCATCTGCACCAGGGGCACGAAAGGGCGCACGGCCTCGATGGCCTCGAAAATCTTCTTTCTCATGGGCTTTCTCTCCAATAGTCCTACAGCAAGACCCCGAGGAGCGGGCAGGGTTTTTTACGACCTTTGGCATATCTTAGCATCATTTTTTGATGCCAAGAAAAATTAAAAAATACCCGATAAATACTATCGGGTATCCCATTCCAGCGCCGTTAAGAGCCAGAAGAACGGCCACCGGACAAGCCAGCTGCACGGGTCAGCTGCGCATACGTGGACTTAGTAGCCGCGCTGGCGCGGTTGTACTGAGCACGCGACGGTGTACCGCTTGCGCGGCCACGAACGAGACGTGTTGCCATAAAAATCACCTCCTTTCCCTGTCAACGGACAGCCTGTTAACCCAGCGCACCCAGAATGCGCTTGGTAATGATCTTGGTCACCAGCTCCGGCAGCGACCCATCCGGGTACACCAGCCGCAGCCCCTTCAATCGCTCCACCATCTTTCGCGCCTTCACCAGCTCGTCATCCGCCAGCAAGGCAATGCCGTCATAGTTCACCGCCACACACTCCCACAGCCCGGTCCAATTCGCCGCCATAGGCTCCACTGGGTCACCCGCCATCAGCAGCCGCTCCGGAGGGCACTGCTTGAAATACACCGTGTAGTTCAGCAGCTCCGCGTCATCCAGCAGCACCACTGCGCTCTCGCGCCGGGGGTTTGCCTTGTACTGCTCCAGCAGCTCTTCGTAAGTCATCGCTACAAAACTCATAGCTATTCACGCATTACCCGTGCGGGCTAGTCGCTGCTTTACGGCATACAGCGGGCTGCGAATCATCCAGGGCTTTACCTGGCCAGCGTCGTACAGATCGGCCTTCTCAACACCCAAAATTCCCTGGCGTACCTCCGGGCTCATCCGGGCCATGGCATCCGTCACCGTCTCTTTGCCGGCGCGATCGGCGTCCGTCACCTCATCGGCAAACACCATCTCCACAAAGCTCAGCGTGTTTGGGTGCGCAGGCCACGGGCAGGCCTTGGCATCGGGGTACACACCGGCCCCCAGGCCATAAAGGTTCTGGGCAGCCAGCAAATCGCAAATGTCAGGCTTCGAGTGCATAGGGCTCAGCAGGAAGCGAAAGCCGCCAAACCCCGGGGTTTTCTCAGCCCCCGTCATGTACGCCGTGCCGTGGGCGCGGTTGATTTCCGTGCGCATCACCCGCTCCGCCTTCCACACCTCACCGCCCTTGCCCAGCAGCAGGTCAGCGCCATTCACCAATTGGTCGACTTTGGAAAACTTCAGCCGCTGCGCCACATCAAACGGCACCATTTGCCCGCCGGTCATGTAGCTGCGTGCCGCGCGCGCCGCGTCCCAGCCACTCACCACGGCCTGGCCAATGGATCGGGTCAGCGCCTCCTTGGCACCCTTGTCCAGTCGCCATATCCGCTCACTCAGATTCAAGCCGTCAGCAGCCTGGAATGTCTGCACAAACCGAACTGCCACCTCATGCACCCGCATGGCAGCGCCTGTGTCCAGCACGGCCTGGCCAGCGCGCCCTGTGGCAGCCACGCCGGCAGCGGTGTAAGGCCGCACGCCCAGGGTCGCCGCTTCCACCAGACCTTGCTGCAGCAGCTGGTCCCGCTCCACGGCCAAACGGTCAATCACATCCTCAATCTGTTGCAGCAGCTCGCGCAGCTGGCCAACAGGTACCGTGTCAGTGCTGTCGACCCGCGCACGAATCGCATCCCGTACGGCTTCCGCCGCACTCGAGTAAATCTCTTGCAGGGCGGCAATCGTGTCCTTGTCCAGTTGCTGCATGGCGTTACGCGCCTGCTGACTGGCCCGCTTGATTGCGGCTCGGGTGGCGGCGGTGTTCACAGGTTGCGCCTCCATGGGTACAGCTCTTTCAACTCACTGACCCACTCCAAAGGAACCGCCATACCTGCTTTCGCATACCGCTCCATGGCATCCATGATGTCAAGTGCGCGGATGGTGTCATGGATATTCTTCGGTTTGAGCCCAAGCGGTGGTCTTTGAAGAGGTGGAGGAGGTGGGGGCGGTGGGGGGGCGCCACATATGGAACGAACCATGATTACGCCCTCCCCTTTCCGCCATTGCTCCCCGGCTGGCTCACCGCCGTGCCACTCTCCCCCTTGCGGGCATTGCTGGGGGTAACGCTCACTTTCTGGCCAGCGGCAGGCACAGCGCCCCCGGCGTTGTCGATCTTCAAGGGGTTGGGGTACGGGTCGTTGCTCTCGGCCTGCGCAATCTTCATCTCACGGATGGACTGGTAATCCAGACCCATCTCGCCATAAATGAACTCGTCGGGCAAATTGAGCGCCATCCACTTCAAGCCCAAATCCGCCACCTGGTTGGCAGACTCCGTGCGCCGCTGCTGGAAGCGGATGTAAAACTCCTCCGGCTCCGGGTCAATACCCTGAAAGAGCAAGTGAATGCGAAACGCAAACGCATACACCCCGGACGTGGCGTCCTGTAGCCCGTCCACATAGTCGTAGTACTGGCGCTTCATGTCCTCCAGCACATCCCGCGCCACGCCGTCGTGGTAGCCAAACAAGGCCTTGGGCGCCGGGCTACCGGCAAACATGGTGCTCAGTAGGTGGGCCACGTCCCCAATGTCGCCCAGCGTAGCATCCCCCTGAATGGCTTGCACCCCGCCTTTGCGGTTCAGGTAAAAGTCCGTCGTAATCTCACCCTTCTCCCCCTCGGTGCTCTGCCGGTAGGCATCCATGGTGAGCTCGTCCGCCCCCTCCAAAATGTGGGCCAGCCGCAGCGGCGCACGCACCCGGCGGCGAATCACCAAGTCCTCCTCCGTCATCACCAGCTTGCGCCAAGTCTTGGCGCAGCCGTCCAGCATGGGGCGGCCCATGGAGCCCGCATCGTCCCAGTTGTCAGGGTCCAAGCGGGCCATGGCCAACTGCCAGGCGGCAAAGCTGGCCACCGCCTCGCCGGTCATCACATCCCGCTGCTCATAGGCGCGGGCCGGGTCTTTGAACCGTCCGCCCATGGTCACCAGCGGCTGCAAGGTGTCACTGGGCATGCGCACCGCGCTGACCACGCGCTGGCCGTCATCCAGCACGAGCTGCAAGGGCAAATTGCCCTCCATCACCAGGCCCTTGGCATCGCTCTTGAGCTTTTCGGCGTTGTTGAGCTGGCAGCGCATCATGAAGCGATCCCACTCCCGCCGGATCAGCTCACTGCTGGTCTGCATCACCAAACCGCCCCGAATCACATCGCTGGCCGTGCGGGCATGCACCATCTTGATTCGCCCGTCCTGCTGATCCATCTCGCGCATGGTGCGCACCAGGGCCCGGCGCTCAAAGTCCACAAACATGGCATTGCGCATCGTGCGCAACATGGCCGTGTCGCTGGCCACCCGTGAGCCCTTCTCACCCGCCGCAGACGCACTGGAGGGGAAAAGCTCCGCCCACTTTGCAGCCACACCGCTGGCCGTGGCTGTCGCCAATGATTTCAAGTAGCTCATATCGTCCTCACCCAAACATAGAACCGGCCATCGGGCTCTCCAGCAAGGCCTCCCGGCTCTGCTTGCGCTGCTGGATCACTGCCGGCGCATCGGCCAGGCCACGGGTCAACAAGGCGTACACCGAGGCACAAGCCGCATCAAACAAGTCATCGCCAATCTTTTGGTTCACCATCTGGAAGCTGCTGTAGCTGGCCTGCGTGGGCAGCGCCTTCATGTTCCCGATCTGGCGCATAAAGGCCAGCCAGTGCTTGTCTTCCTGGTCCCAGCCGGTGTCCACATACGGAAAAGCCGCTCGGTTGTTGTGGAAGGCCTCGCGCAGCGCGCTGGCCATCACATGCTTCACCATGCCCTCAAAGCGCATCGGGGCAAAGGCCCAACCGCCCCAGGCACTGGCATTGCTCTGGCCGTCGGCCACCGTCTCACGGTTGATTTCAGTCAGCCCCTTGCGAAAGAGGTCATCGTTCACCGCGGTCATCATCCCCACGCCGTAGGCATCCCCGATCGCGTAATCCGGCCTGAAGTAATCCCAGATCGACACCAGGTCGCGCCGGAGTGTTCCGTCATCCACCCCCGGATCCCACAGCTTCACATAAGGGAAGGTCAGCCAATTGCCCATCACCTCTGTGATCACCAACGCGCTGCGCGAAGCCTCCGGGGTTTCACCATGGCCGGTGTGGTCATAACCCAGCCCAATCAAGCCCCGGCGCTTGTACCGCTGGCCAGGCATAGGCTCAGCCCTTTGCAACCCGGCCTCCAAGCCCAGAGCGCACGCCCGGCGAATGTGCTCCTCCCAAATCCAGTTACGCGCCTTGATGTTCTGGCACAGCAGCTGGCGGATGTACTCCTCCTCCCCCATCTGCACCCGCATGGAGCGGGCCCAGTCGGCATTCACCATGCCCATCTGCACGCCCAGGTGCACATTCACGACCGGCAGGATGTGGTACTCCCCGGTGTCAATAAGCGCCTGCAGCACCCCCGCGCCCTTGAAAACTCCGCTGATTCGTATCGACGGCTTGAACTGGCTGCGCCGTGGGTCCACCCCCAACCGCCGGGCAGCACCCAGCATGGGCAGAAAGCGGCTCATCAGCCGCTCTTGGGGCATGTCGTCAATCTCCTCCAGGTCGCCAATCGTCAGGGACTCCCCGTCAATCTGGCTCATGATCCCGAAGGCCGCAGCGTCGCTGTGATTCACGAACTGAAACCCGGTATCGCGCAACTGCATGCGCCCGTTGTTGTAGGCAATAAAGGCCTTCAGCATCTCGCTGCGCTTGATGCCGTCAATCATGTAATTGAGGTTGTTCTGGCTCTGCTGCATGCGCGGCGCCACGATGCCGCAGGACTGGTGCGGCGTGGTAGCCAGCACCTCCAGGTTGTGCATTTCCTTCACCGCAGTTTTGCCGGTGCGCCGCGAGCTGTTGTCCACCGTATTGGGGTACAGATCCATCTCGTGCATCTTCAACACCTGCATCGGGTCCAGCTCCACGTTGTGCACATGCTTGTGCCACAGGGCATGGGGCCGGATACCCGCCTCCGGATCCGGCACCGCAAAGCGCATGATCTCCCGCTCGGCAACGATGGAAGACTTCCGGCGCTCTGCAGCGGTGGATCGCATCATTCAGCCTTCGTGAAGTCCACAAAGAACTCGTTGCCAGGCTCAAACTGGGCTGCCGCTTTGGGATTAACGGTGCCGATATTGATTTCCCCGAAAGGGGTGTACTTGAAGAACTTCTCGTTCTCCGGGCTGCCACCGGTGACGGGCCGCAGCTTGATGGACGAGCCGCTTTCAGACTTCGTAAGAGACTCCACTTTGAACTTTGCACGGACGATGCTCATGACTTTTCCTTGGGTTTTGGTTGACGCTGACTAGGGCTACGCTGAATAAGCCCCGTCAAAACGTTGTCGTCGCGCATTGAAGGGGGAGATTGCAAAAAAGTGAGGTATTGCGCTCTTCCTGGTGGCCCCCGTGGGGCTCTTGGAAGAGCCAACTGGCCCACTTTGCGCCCTCATGAGCGCACCTGTGCCATCAAGCGTTCTCGACTGAGGTAGATATTGGCCAGCGCCAACGCTGTGAACGCCCGCGTGGCGTTCTTGTGCAGTCCACGGTAGCGCACCTTGCCAAACCCCCACAGACGTTTGACTACACCGAACAC
>JARXAM010000043.1 GCA_029865845.1 Rhodoferax sp.
CGATTCTGAGGCTGAACTTTAGCCCTGAGGCCCGTTCACCCTATCGGGGTTTACCATCGAAAGGCATGCGGAAAAATCATTACTTCATTCGCCGCAATCCTCTCCATGAGTGCCGGAACTAAAAGCAGGGAGCATGCCACTTGGCTGCGCAGGGCCACAGTGCTACGCAATATTTGCACTAGCGAGCCCTGCAACGCGTTGCGCATTTTCTGGCCGCAGGGCGCAAACAGGAGCGCCTTGCAATCTGACGGGACGCGCCTACGGCTGGAAGCGGGCGGCTGTCTTAGCGCTGGGCGACTTCGAGCACCAGTTTGCCAAAGTTTTCGCCCTTGAATAGTTTGAGCAGCGTGTCTGGAAAGGTCTGCAGGCCAACCACGACATCTTCTTTGCTTTTCATGCGACCGTCCTTCAAATAGGCGGCCATTTCTGCCACGGCCAGGTGGTAGCGGTCGGCGTAGTCGAACACCACAATGCCTTCCATGCGGGCGCGGTGCACCAGCAAGCTCAGGTAGTTTTTGGGGCCTTGCACGGGCGTGGTGTTGTTGTACTGGCTGATCGCGCCGCAAATGATGATGCGGGCTTTGCGGTTGATGCGGGTCAGCACGTCGTCCAAGATATCGCCGCCCACATTGTCAAAGTAAATGTCTACGCCGTCGGGGCAGTGTTCCTTGAGTCCGGCCCGCACGGCTGCCGGTCCGGCCTTGTAGTCGATGCACGCGTCAAAGCCCAACTCGCGCACCACCCAATCGCACTTGGCGGTGCCCCCGGCAATACCTACTACACGGCAACCTTTGATCTTGGCCATCTGGCCTACCGTTTGGCCCACGGCACCTGCGGCCCCCGACACCACCACGGTCTCTCCGGGCTGGGGCTGGCCCACATCCATCAGGCCGAAATAGCCGGTCATGCCGGGCATGCCCAACACGTTGAGCCATTGGGTGAGCGAGCCGGCCCGCAGGTCGATCTTGACCAGCCCTGCGCGCTTGAAATCTGCGGCGGCCAGGGTGATGTATTCCTGTACACCGAAGCCCGCGCTCACGTAGTCGCCCACGGCGAACGCATCGTTGCGGCTGGCCACCACCACGCCAACACCCCCAGCGCGCATTACTTCCCCAATGCCCACGGGGGGGATGTAGCTTTTGCCTTCGTTCATCCAGCCGCGCATGGCGGGGTCCAGGCTCAATGCCAGGGTTTTGAGGGTGACGCCGCCGTCGGCCGGTTCGGCTACCGGTTCGGTGGTATGGCTCCAATCAGACGCCTGGGGCATGCCCTTGGGCCGTGCGGCCAGACGAATTTGGTGGTTGGTAAGTGAAGCTAGCGAGGGGGTCATAAGGTCTCCGAAAAAGGGGTTTCCAGGGCGCGCGGTACACGCCAGCGCGGGTCCCATGACCCCGCATGGTAGGGCCGGAGCTCTGCGCGGGAGGTAGCCGACGTGACAAACAGGTGACAGCGCGTGGCCGGTCTGTCAGGCCCCGTCGGGCACAGGCGCATCGGTGTTTGGAACGGCATGCGGGTTGGCGCGCAACTCTGTCAGCTGCCTGGTCAGTTCCTTGACCGCCTGGGTCAGCAGCACAAGCTCCTTGTCTTTGAGGAGGTCGATTTTTTCGTGCAGCAGCTCGATCTCCAGCTCCGCTTTCACGTTGATTTCGTAGTCGCTCTCGGCATGCTTGCGGTCCAGCTCGGACTGGCGGTTCTGGCTCATCATGATGGCGGGCGCGGTGTAGGCCGCTTGAAAGGACAGGAGCAGGTTGAGCAAAATGAAGGGGTAGGGGTCCCATGCATTCGCTCCCGTGAGTACGTTGCCCGTGATCCACACCACGATCAGGCCACTCTGTATCAGGATGAAGCGCCACGACCCCACCGTGCGGGCCACCCCATCGGCCATGCGCTGCCCACGGGTGGGCGGTGGCAGGTCAAAGTGCTCCGCAGGCACGGTTACCCGGGGCGGGTGGGTGTGCCGGTGCTTGCGGCGGTGTTCGCGCAAACGCCCCAGCTGGTCTTGGTCCACCGGGGGTGCGGTGGTCGGTAGGGGAGTGGGGGGCAATGGCATGGGGGCCTCGGTTTTAGTGGGCCATGTAGCGGCCCGCGCGGTGGTTGGTGGCCAAGGTCTGGTTCAGGGTGATCGCGCCCAGTACACTCAGTAGCACATGCTGCCAATCGGTCACGCCAAATGCCAGCAGCACGATGGTGCAGTCCAACACCATCTGGATGCGTCCGGCGCGCCAGCCACGCCGCTCTTGGAGATACAGCACCAGCACATTGAAGCCCCCCAAACTGGCTTTGTGCCGGAACAAAATCAGCAGGCCGGTGCCCATGAGCAAGCCGCCGATGACTGCTGTGGCCGCTGGATGCAAATGGGCCCATTGCACCCATTGGGGCATCAGGTTGGTAAGGACTGCCAGCAGCGCCACGGCGGCAAAGGTTTTGAGGGTGAACATGCGCCCCATGCGCTGGTAGGCTAGCGCATAGAACGGCAGATTGATCGCAAAAAACACCAATCCAAAGTTCCACCCCGTGGCGTAGTGCAGCCAGAAGGCCACGCCCGCGGTGCCGCCAGTCAACAGCCCCACGTGTTTGAACATGAGTACCCCCAGCGCCATGAATACCGTTCCGGTGATCAGGGCTTGGACATCTTCCAGAGGGCGGTGGCGTAGTGTGTCGGGTGCTTCGGTCATAGCACCAGTGTAGTCAGGCGGCTGCGAACGCCTCGTGCGGATTGAGCTTCGGGGGCGCATCTTTTCGCAGGCGTGGCTGCGCAGCAGGTGGCAAGGCACCGGTGTGCGGGTCCATGCCCGCATTGCGCAGATGCCAGGCCAGCGAGGCGTCCATGGTTTGGGCGTGTTGGGGGAACCACTGGCCCAGCTCCTGGGCCATGTGCCGCACGACCTGCAGGTCTCCACGGTGCCCTTGGGCGTGCCCGTGGCGCATCACTTGCAGCACCAGTTTGTGCTGGGCGGTGTGGCAGTTTTCTGCCACAAAGCCCAGCGCCTGCATCCACTGGTCCTCGCGCTCGAAATGGTCACGGGTGTGGGCGATGAGCGCGGCCCAGTGGGGCAACAGCATGCTGTCATCCGCCCGGACCACACGTTCCAGCAGGTCAACAAACTCGTGGTGCACCTGGTCCATCACCGGCACATCAAGCGCCAAGGCATCGCTCCAAACAAGGCTGGATGGTGTGGGGGGGCTTGCGGTCATGGCGTGGTCTCCTGGATAGGTCTAAGCGTAAGGCGGGGCGTGCGTGGGCGCTTTGACCTATATCAGGTGCAGCCACGATGGGCCGGTTGATAATCTTGCGCCATGACCATTACTTTTCAGCCCCCCTTGCTGTCTCGCCCGGCAGACCTGGGTGCCACCCTGTTTCGCCAGGGGTATGCGGTGGTGGGAGCGTCCCACGTGGCAGGGCTGTGCGGGGTGTCGCTAGACACCATGCGCACGTGGTGCGAGGGGTGGAACGACCTCCCCCCCGACAACTACCTCAAAGACGGTGGCCGCTACCGCCGCCGCCGCCATAGCTGCTTTGTGACAGAGGCCCACGGCATCACCCAAGTCCCCCACCGTCCGCACTGGCAGCCCGTGGCCTACAACGCCTTGCACGGCGGCATGCAACGCCACTTTGCGCCGATGGACAGCGGCCTGACGTCGCAACCGGCGTGGCAGCAGTTGCTGGTCTGGTTGGGCCGGGTGGCGGACGATTTGAAAGGGACGCGCACCTGGTATGTCGAGGCGCATCAGTTTCGTATTGACACCACCGACGGCATTGGCCGGCCCACGCCCGAGGGGGCGCACCGCGATGGTGTGGACTTGGTGGCGGTGTTCATGGTGGCGCGCGAAGGCGTGAAGGGGGGCGAGACCCGAGTGTTCGAGGCCCAGGGTCCGAACGGCCAGCGCTTTACGCTAAGCGAGCCGTGGTCCTTGCTGCTGCTGGATGACGAGCGCGTGATCCACGAGTCCACCCCCATCCAGCCACTGGCGCATGAGGGCTACCGCGATACCTTGGTGGTGACATTGCGGGCTGGCGGATTCCAGGGCACCGCCTAAGCGTTGACCCGCATACAGGTGGGCGTGCTGGGCATCAGCTCGCTGGATGCAGGCCGGGTGTCAGCAAGCGCTGTATCAGCTCCTGTACCGTTTTGATTTGGTCTCCAAACGGCAGGCGGCCTGCGCCCCGGAAAAACAAACCCTTTTTCACGTCGCCCCGCAGGGCGGCGGCCAGTTGGTTGTCGATGCAAAACTGCCCCCAGCCCGGCAAGCCGTCGCGCAGGCCGCACTGGCCCAGACAGTCAAAGCTTTTGGTGCAGCGGCTCTTGGCATGGACGGCGGCCTGCAGTTTGGGCTCCGCCTTCAGGTAGGCGCGCAGCCACGGGGTGCCCACGGCGCGGGCGGGCAGGCCAGCCACACTGGTGAATTCCACCATGTCTTCGTCCCGTGCCTCGGCCAGTACCCGCTTGAACTCCGCATGGGCGTCGCTCTCTTGTGTTACGGCAAATGCGGTGCCCAGTTGCACAGCGTCGGCCCCCAGGGCTTGCAGGCGGGCAATGTCCTCAAAGCTGCGGATGCCGCCGGCGGCAATGAGCGGAATATGCCGCTCATAGCCCGCGTCTTTGAAAAACTGGCGCACTTGCGGGATGACCTGCTCAAAGTCAAAGCGGGTGTCTTGCAGGTCGGCAATTTTGGCCGCACCCAGGTGGCCCCCGGCCAGGCGGGGGTGCTCGATCACCACTGCGTCGGGAAGGCGTTTTTTGCGTTCCCACTTTTTGACCAGCAGTTGCACGCCGCGCGCGTCAGAGAGGATGGGGATCAGCGCGGCCTGGGGGTGGTTTTGGGCCAGGTCGGGCAGGTCCAGCGGCAGGCCAGCGCCCACCACCACTGCGTCGATGCCCGCTTCGAGCGCGCGGGTCACGTTGGCGGCGTATTCGCTCACCGCCCGCATCACGTTGATGGCCAGCAGGCCTTTGCCGCCGGTGCGTTCGCGCGCGGCCTTGACCTCGCGGTCAATGGCTTCCAGGTTGGCCGCGTTGATACCCGCTTTGGCTGCTTCGCCAGGCGCTAGGTCGCGGGTGCGGTCCATGAGGTCGGGGTGGTGGCGGCGCAGGTCTACGCTGGAGAGCGTGCCCACCCCGCCGGCCGCCGCCACGCTGCCGGCCAACCGATGGCCCGAAATGCCAATACCCATGCCGCCTTGCACGATGGGCAGCAAGCGCCGACCTGCCAAGTGCAGTGCACGCAGCCCGCTGTGTTGCAACCACGTATGGGCGTCGTTGGGTAGCGCGGTGTTGGGGGAGGCGGGAGCGGATAGTTCAGTCATGCACATGGCGCGGGGGTTTTGAAAACGTAGAGGCCAAGGGTAGTGCGCCACCCCACAGCCGGTTTTGCGCTGCATCAAGTTTTGCGGAGAAATCGTGGTGCGTGGTGCGGGGTGCACGTGCCCGCTGGGGTTCGCGCACAGGCATGCCAGTGTCACGCCAATGACGCGTCAATGACACGCCAATGACATATGGGCTGCGTACCCTGCACGCTTTGGGTAGAGGTTTGATGAGGAGCCGCCGTGCATTCGAGTGAAGAAGATTTGGTGCGCCGCGTGCGCAGTGACATGTTGGACAGCTTTGACGAAGAGCTGGAAATGGAACTGGACGACCACAACCAGGAGACCCTCGCCGATGGGCTCAACCCCGCACTGACCGCGCAGCAAAAGCACGATAGGCGCACCTACTTTCGTGAGTTGTTTCGCATGCAGGGTGAGCTGGTCAAGCTGCAGGACTGGGTGGTGGCCACCGGCCACAAGGTGGTGGTGATTTTCGAGGGCCGGGATGCGGCGGGCAAAGGGGGTGCCATCAAACGCATTACCCAGCGGCTCAATCCGCGCGTGTGCCGCGTGGCGGCCTTGCCCGCGCCTAACGACCGGGAGCGCACCCAGTGGTACTTCCAGCGCTATGTGAGCCACTTGCCCGCAGCAGGCGAAATCGTGCTGTTTGACCGTAGTTGGTACAACCGTGCCGGGGTGGAGCGGGTGATGGGGTTTTGCGATGACGCGCAACTCGAAGAGTTTTTTCGCACGGTGCCCGAGTTCGAGAAGATGCTGGTGCGCTCGGGCATCCAGGTCATCAAATACTGGTTCTCTATTTCAGATGAAGAGCAGCACACCCGCTTTTTGGGCCGTATCCACGATCCACTCAAGCAGTGGAAGCTCAGTCCCATGGACCTGCAATCCCGCGTGCGTTGGGAGGCCTACACCCACGCCAAAGAGGCCATGCTCGAGCGCACCCATATTCCCGAGGCACCTTGGTGGGTGGTGCACGCGGTAGACAAAAAGAAGGCGCGCTTGAACTGCATCCACCACCTGTTGGGCCAAATGCCCTATGGCGAAATTGTTCACCCGCCGGTGGAACTGCCCGAGCGCGTGCGCAATAAAGACTACGAGCGACACCCGGTGCCCGCCGAGATGTACATCCCCGAGGTGTACTAGGCGACAAGCACAGGGGCAGCGCTGCCTGCGGTCAGTCGCGCACGTCGGCCACCGGCTGGGCACCGTAGTCGGGGCGCGCCAGGTAAGTCAGCACCTGGCGGGCCGCATCGTGTGGGCTGCTGAGTTGGCCATCGGTGTGCAGGCGCGCAAAGCGGTCTTGGTCGGGGAACTGCGCGGCCTGCGCGTGACGAAGCTGGGTCTGCATGTCAGTGTCTATCACCCCAGGTGCCAAAGAGCACACTTTGGCCCCTTGCGGCAACCGCGCCTCATCCAGGGCCATGCACCGCGTGAAGTGGTCCATGCCCGCTTTGGCGGCGCAATAGCCCGCCTGCGAGGCCATGGCCCGGCGGCCCAGTCCTGAGGACACGTTGAGCACTTTGCGTGGTACTTGCCAATCGCGGGTGGCTCCCAAAAATGCGGCACACAGTTGCATGGGGGCCTCCAGCCCCACACGCAGGGCGTGGGCGAGGTCCGATGGAGCGCTGTCTCGCAGCGGCACCAGGGCCGGGATAGATCCGGCGTTATTGATCAAGGTGGCACTGGCAAAGGGGCCCCGCGACACGTCGTACAGCCAGGCGCGCAGACGCTCTGCGGTGCCCGACGCGTCGGCCAAATCTGCGCTCCATTGCTCCAGCACAGCGCCTGTGTGGCGCGCTGCGGTGTCCAGGTCGGGCTGCGTGTGGCGTGACACGCAAAGCAGGTGATGCCCGCGTTGCAGCAACTGCGATGCCATGGCTAAGCCCAGGCCCCGGGAAGCGCCGGTGACGATGTAGAGGTGGCGTGGTGCGGGCATGGCCTTAGTCCCGTGGATGGTGCACCACCAGGTAGGCCGCTATGGCCGTAAAGCTGATGATGAGGGCCACGATCCACCAAAAGCCATGCGGGTTCTCGGCCAGTGGAATGCCGCCTACGTTCATGCCCAGAAGACCGGCAATGATGTTGATCGGCAGTGCCAGCACGGTGACGATGGTCAACACAAACAGGCTGCGGTTGTTGGCCTCGGCCACACGCCCGGCGATTTCTTCTTGCAGCAACTGGATGCGCTCTTGCAGCGAAGCCATGTCGCTCAAGGCGACGTTGAACTCTTCGGTGGATTGGCGCAAGTCGGCCAGGTCGTCCTCGCTGATCCATGGCGGCGGTTTGCGCAGCAAGCGGAACAAGGCCGCTGGCTCTGGTGCCAGCAGGCGTTGCAGGCGCACCAGCAAGCGGCGCATGGCCCCCAAATGGGCGCGCTTGGTGCCCAGACGCCCGGCCAAGAGCTGGTCTTCAATGTCGTCTACCCGTGCGGTGGTGTTGCGCACGATGTGAATGAGCACATCACCCTGGTCATGCATCAGGTGCACCAGCAATGCCACTGATGACATGAGTTGTTCGCCGCGCCGCACGGCGTCACGCAAGCGGTCGATGGAGCGCAGGGGTTGAAGTCGGGCACTCACGACCAGACGTGGCCCGACCGAAAGCCACAGGGTGGAGATGTCGGAGGGCTCGAAGTCGAAGTCATAGTGCACGTCATTGACCACGGCGATCAAAGTGTCGTCATCCACCTCGACGCGGGTGGACCGGGAGCCGTCCCGCAGCGACTCATGAAACAAGTCAGAGAGCTGGAGCTGTTCTTGTAGCCACTTGGTGGCCGCGCTGTGCGAGAGGTTGAAGTGCAGCCACACAAACCCATCCGAGGGAGTCGGATGGGCGCGCAGCCATGCCAGGGCTTCGGGGGTTTGGATGCTGTGGGCGGCCCCCTGGGCATCGAACAAGAAGCCGCATATCAGACCCGATGGGTCGGCACCGTAGTGAGGGGATGAGAGGTTCATGCGATGGGGAAAGAGGGGCGCAGCAAAAACAGGGTTCAGACGGGCGTGGCGGTCTGGATGTATCCCTTACAGGGGCGCCGCCTCTGCCACCGTGGGCAGGCCTTGGGCGCGCCGCGCCCGCAGGCCGTTGCGCAACAAACTGCGCAGCTTGGCCGCCCGCACCGGTTTTTTGAGCAGCACCAAGCCAGCTTCGGTGGCCGCGGTGCGCAAGTCGCCCTCGAGGTCGCCACTGATCAGGCACGCGGGCAACAGGGGGTCGGTCACTGTGCGTATGCTTTGTATGGCACGAATGCCGTTGTGGTCGTTGCGCAGGCGAAAGTCGCAAATCACAAAGTCAGGCTGCCCTTGGTGCTGTGCGGCCAGCAACGCGGCCTCTGGCTCTTCAAACAGGCGCACGCTGCAGCCCCACGACTCGAGCAGAGATTTCAAGGCAGCGCCGCCCAGCGTGTTGTCTTCGATCACCCAAATGCGCCGGTCTTGCAGATCGTCTTGCCAGTGCGGTGTATCGGGCTCTGCGTTGGATCGGGGGTTGAGCCCGCTGGGCGCAAGGGGCACCGTGATGGTAAAGCGCGTCCCCCGGCCCAAGGCGGAATCCAGCGCCAGCGGATGGTCCAGCAGTTGGCATGAGCGGTCTACCATGCTCAGGCCCAGCCCCAAGCCCTTGGCACTGTCACGCTCGGGGTTTTGGATCTGGAAAAATTCTTCAAACACCCGGCCATGCAGGGCGGGGTCGATGCCGATGCCGCTGTCGCGCACCTCCAGGCGCACGTGCCGGCCGTCATGGCAGGGGCGGCAGGCCACCATCACCGTACCGCGGTGGGTGTATTGCAAGGCGTTGCTGACCAGGTTGAGCAAAATGCGCTGCAACAGAATGGGGTTGCTGTAGACCCAGGCCCCGGTGGACCGAATTCGCAGGCGCAGGCCCTTGGCCTCTGCAATGTTGTTGAAGAACAAATGCAGGTGTTTAAAGATGGATTCGAGGCGCACCGCACGCTTCTCGATCGGGGTGGTTTGCGACTCCAGGCGCGAGTAGTCGAACAACTCGTCCAACAGCTCTTGCATGGCCTGCACCGAGGCCACCAAACCATGAATGACCTCGGGTTTGGGGGGCTGGCGGTCTGCCGCGTTAAGGCGCGAGACAAACAGGCCCAGGGCGTGCGCGGGCTGGCGCAGGTCGTGGCTGGCGGCTGCCAAAAACCGCGACTTCGCCAGGTAAGCGGTCTTCACCTCGGCGTGGGCCTGGCGCAGGGCCTCGTTTTGCAGGTGCAGCTCGCGCAGGGTGTGGTCTTTGATGCCTTGGAAGATGCGCGTGAGCAAAAACAACAGCATGACAAAGCCCGCCAGGCAGACGGTTACAAACTGGCTGGTGTGGCGCTGGTCGTAGTGGATGGGCACCGGAACATCCAAAAACGCCAACCCGCTGAAACCCAGCACGCATGCGAGGGCTAGTCCGCCCCATACCTTGCCATGCACAGTGGCACTGAACAGCAAGGTCGCAGTGACGGGGATGAGGGCAAACCAAGGGATGACCGGCGAGTACAAACCGCCAGAAAAATAGGTGCTGCCCATCACCCCCCAGAAGCAGCCCACGGCCAAAAAGACATGGGCGCACCACGCATAGTGCAGCGGCGAGCGCACCCGCTTGCACGCCACCAGGCACAGGGTTTGCATAACAGCGTTGACCGCCATGATGTAGACCCCCGGCATGTAAGCAATAGCCCAGCTGTAGGCACCGTACAGCACAGAAAAGCATGCCGTGGCGCGGACAAAGAGCGTCAGCAGCCGGAGTTTTTCGGGATCAATCGCCGTCGGCGTGCGCTGGGGCAAAGTGGTTTTCATAGCGTGGGGCGTTACCGCTATGGTAGAGCCATTGGTGCAGGAATCTGCGCTCCTTCGACCAAAAAGCGCACCCGGCGCATGCCGTTCCATTCATCGGTGTCCAGGCGAAACGCCAAGGTCACGGTGGCGGGCAGGGGCTCGGTGCGGCCAAACCACATGGCATCCACCGGTTGCCCTTGGTGTTTGAGCTTGAGCGCAAGGTGCTTTTCGCCCACCAGTCGCTGCGAGACGACTTGCACCTCTTCGCTGAATGTGGGGGCCGCAAAGCCTTGGCCCCACACCTCTTTGTGCAAGGCATCGACCAGGTCCACACGGCGGTATTCGGCCGGCAGGGGGCCATCGGTTTCCATGCGGCGGGTGAGTGTGGCGGCGTCCAGCCATTCTTGGGCCACTTCGTGCAGGCCGTGTTCGAACTCGTCAAAAAATTCTTCGGCCACCGTGCAGCCCGCTGCCATGGCGTGACCACCAAAGCGCAAGATGACGCCGGGGTAGCGCTTAGCCACCAGGTCCAGTGCGTCGCGCAAATGAAAGCCGGGAATGCTGCGCCCCGAGCCCTTGAGCTCGTGCTCCTTGCCCTCGGCCGCGCTGGGGGCAAACACAAAGGTGGGGCGGTGCAGCGTGTCCTTGATGCGGCTGGCCACAATGCCCACCACGCCTTCGTGAAAGTCGGGGTCGAAGACGCAGATGGCCGGGGGCGGCTCCTCGTCCGCGTCAAAGAGGCTCTCCGCAATCGCAAAGGCCTGCTCGCGCATGTCGCCTTCAATTACGCGGCGCTCGCGGTTGATGCCGTCCAGCATCTGGGCGAGTTCGTCGGCGCGCGCGGGGTCGTCGGTGAGCAGGCATTCAATGCCCAAGGTCATGTCCGAGAGGCGGCCCGCGGCATTGATGCGAGGCCCCAGTGCAAAGCCAAAGTCAAAGGTGGTGGCGACCTCTGCCTTGCGGCCTGCCACGCGGAACAGGCTGGCGATGCCTGCTTGCATGGCCAGCGCCCGCACCCGTTTGAGGCCTTGGGAGACCAGGCGGCGGTTGTTGGCGTCCAGCCTGACCACGTCGGCCACCGTGCCCAGTGCGACCAAGGGGAGCAAGGTATCCAGCTTGGGTTGGGGGTTGCTCACTGGCGCACCCGCTGCATCAAAAACACCGCGCGCGCGCAGTTCGGAGCGAAGCGCCAGCAAGGTATAAAACATGACGCCCACTCCCGCGATGGCTTTGCTCTGGAAGGTGCAGCCGGGCTGGTTGGGGTTGACGATGACGTCCGCCTGCGGCAATTCGCTGCCGGGCAAATGGTGGTCGGTGACCAGCACCTGCAAGCCCAGCGCCTTGGCGCGGGCCACGCCGTCCACGCTGGCAATGCCGTTGTCCACGGTGATCAGCACGTCAGCTCCGGACTGTTTGACGCGCTCGCTGATGGGGGCGGTTAATCCGTAGCCGTCGACCACCCGGTCGGGCACCAGGTAGTCCACATGGTGGGCACCCAAGAGGCGCAGGCCGCGCACGGCCACGGCGCAGGCGGTGGCGCCGTCGCAGTCGTAGTCGGCCACCACACAGAGTTTTTTGTGCTGTGCAATGGCATCGGCCAGCACCACGGCCGCGCGGTCGGCACCTTGCAGTGTGTGCGGTGGCAACAACTTGGCCAAGGCATCGTCCAGTTCGTCGGTGCCGGTGACGCCACGGGCGGCGTACAGGCGGGCCAGCAAAGGGTGCAGGCCGGATTGCTCCAGGGCCCACGCCGCGCGCGGGGGAATGTCTCGCTGAATAATTTTCATAGGCTCATAGTGTGGCCAGCAGTTCGGCCGGTGTGGGGGTGCTGAAGCGGCGCTGTATGCGGCCCCACCATGCTGTGTTTTGCAGCACAAAACTGGCGGCCATGCGCTCGCCGCACAAGGTCAGCTCCACCGGCTCCCCAGCCTTGGCCTGGCGCAGCAGGCTGGCCAGGTGGGTCGCGTCCAGTGTGTGCCAGGCCTGTGTCCAGGCGGGCGCGTCGTCGCACATGGCGGCGGTCTCCAGCGGGTGCAGAACGGACAGGGTGCGGGGCAGATCCCCGATGGTGTCGGGCAGGGCTCCGGTGCCACTGATCCAAAACGAGTTGACCGTGAGCCTGCGCTGCGCCGCACGGGCGTCATTGACCGGGTGTCGGTAGAGCAGCATTTGCATTTCGTTTTGCAGCCTGCGCAAGCTCCGCGCCTGCGGGGCCCGTGGCATCCAGCGGTCTACCTGTGTGCCGCAGGCGCGGGCCAGCGACGCGGTGGGCAGGTCTCGCAAGCTCTCGCCTTGTGCCAGCCAGGTGCTGTGGTTGAGCGCGTGCAATGTGATGCCATCTTCGGAAAAATAGGGCTGCATGGCCGCACGCAGGGCATCGGCCTCGTGGGCGTCTAGCGCGAGGGCCTGCGGTGCGTCCATCGACACGTGGTCGGTGTTGATGTTCCAGTGGCAGGGCGTGATCCAGGCCCAGCCCTGGTTGCCCTGGGTACGGGTCAGGCCCAACTCGCGCGCGTCCAAGGCTGCCCATGGCAGCAGCCCGTCTTCGTTCAGAAGGCCTAGGCTTTTGGCGTGCACTCGCTCGTGCAGGGGGCTTAGCGCCTCTGGGCTGCCCAACATGGGCGGCATGGGCGTGAGCCGTTCGAGCAGGGCCGCCATGTTTGCAAGGTCCAAGCGGGGCAGGGCGTCCTGGCACTGTGGCCCGGCAGGTGCGGCGAATGGAATAAGGAGGTGCATACCCGGGATTGTCCCGCATGGATGCCACAATCCGGCGCACGATGCACTTTGTAGGCGACCATGCAACTTCCTTTTGAGCTGGCGATTGGCTGGCGTTACACCCGCGCGGGCCGGGCGACCCGGCGCAACGGATTTATTTCGTTCATCTCTGGCGTGTCCATGTTGGGAATTTCGCTGGGGGTGGCGGCGCTCATCATTGTGCTGAGCGTGATGAACGGTTTCCAAAAAGAGGTGCGCGATCGCATGCTCGGCGTGGTGTCCCATATCGAGGTGTACGCCGCCGATGGGCAGGCGCTGCCCGATGCGCAGGGCACCATGGCCCAAGCCAAGGAAAACGCGCAGGTGGTAGGCGCTGCGCCTTTTATCGCGGCGCAGGCTTTGATTGCCTTGGGGGATGAACTCAAAGGTGCCATGGTGCGGGGCATAGACCCGGCGCTGGAGCCGCAGGTCAGTGACTTTGCCACCGGTGCCCAGCAGCAGGTGTTGGAGCGCTTGGTACCTGGGGCATTTGGCGTGGTGCTGGGGGGCGAGCTGGCCCGCAGCATGGGCGTGCGGGTGGGCGACAAGGTCACTCTGGTAGCCCCCAGTGGCCAGGCGACACCGGCCGGCGTGGTGCCGCGCCTGAAACAAATGACGGTGGTGGGCACGTTTGACTCGGGCCATTACGAGTACGACGCGGCGCTGGCCTTGTTGCATTGGCAGGACGCCGCGCGCATCTTCCAGCTAGAGGGGCCCAGCGGCGTGCGCTTGAAGCTGCAGGATTTGCACCAGGCGCGCGAGGTCGCCGACCAACTGGCACGCAGCCTGAGTGGCCACTTGGTGTTGCGCGACTGGACGCGCCAAAACCGCAGCTGGTTTGCAGCGGTGCAGGTGGAAAAACGCATGATGTTCATCATCCTGACCCTGATCGTGGCGGTGGCGACGTTCAACCTGGTCTCCACCTTGGTGATGACGGTGACGGACAAGCGCGCCGACATTGCCATTTTGCGCACCCTAGGCGCGAGCCCGGGCAGCATCATGGGTATCTTTGTGGTGCAGGGTGCCATGGTGGGGGTGATCGGCACGCTGGCAGGGCTGCTGTTGGGGCTGGGGGTGGCCTTCCATATCGACGTGATCGTGCCCGCACTGGAGCACGCCCTGGGCGCGAGCTTTTTGCCCAAAGACATTTACCTGATCAGCCGCATGCCGAGTGAGCCGCAGCAAAGCGACATCGTTCCCATTGCCGTGATTTCCTTATTGATGGCCTTTGTGGCCACTCTGTACCCGAGCTGGCGCGCCAGCCGCGTGAACCCTGCGGAGGCATTGCGTTATGAATAAGCCTGTGTCATCGCTAGAGCAAGCATTTGCTGCAGCACAGTACCAAGCCGTGGCGGGCATGGCGGCCCCCGCAGCGGTGGCGGCGGCCCCCGGTGGTGCCTTGGTGCTGCAAGCCCGTGGTTTGAGCAAACGATTTGAAGAAGGGCGTTTGAACGTCACCGTGTTGCAGGGCGTGGATTTGCAAGTACACCGTGGCGAAACGCTGGCCATCGTGGGCGCGTCGGGTTCGGGCAAAAGCACCCTGCTGCACCTGATGGGTGGACTGGACGCGCCCAGCAGCGGCAGTGTGGAGTTGCTGGGGCAGTCGCTGGCGAGCCTCACGCCGGGCGAGCAAGGGCGCATGCGCAACCAACACCTGGGCTTTGTCTACCAGTTTCACCACCTGCTGCCTGAATTTAGTGCGCTGGACAACGTGGCCATGCCCCTGACCATTCGGCGCCTGCCGGCGGCCGACGGTGTGCAGGCCGCCACGGCGATGTTGGACCGGGTGGGGCTGGCGCACCGGCTGCACCACCGCCCGGCAGAGCTTTCGGGTGGTGAGCGCCAGCGCGTGGCGATTGCCCGTGCGCTGGTCACCCGGCCTGACTGCGTGCTGGCCGACGAGCCTACCGGCAACCTGGACCGCAACACCGCCCATGCGGTGTTTGACCTGATGCTCCAGCTCGCCCGCGACCAGGGCACCGCTTTCGTGCTGGTCACCCACGACGCCACCTTGGCCGCACGCTGCAGCCGCCGCTTGCACCTGGTGGCGGGTGCGCTGACCGAGTGACGCGCGTACCGGGCCCGTCCATGCGGTGGATCGACACCCATGTCCACCTGGACGCGCCCGACTTTGACGCCGACCGCAGCACCCTGCGGCAGCGGGCGCGTGACGCCGGTGTAGTGCATTGCGTGGTGCCAGCGGTAGAGCGCAGCAATTTCGACACCGTGCGCCTGCTGGCCCATGCCCAGGGCGACAGCTATTGCCTGGGCATCCACCCGCTGTATGTGGCCGGTGCGCAGGACGCCGATCTGCAAGCGCTGGACGCGGCGCTTGGCACCCATGCCGCCGACCCCCGCTTGGTGGCGCTGGGCGAAATCGGGCTGGACTACTTTGTGCCAGCCTTGTGCACAAGCCCCTTGCGCGAACGCCAAGAGGCGCTGTATCGCCAGCAACTCAAGCTCGCCCGCCAACACGGCTTGCCGGTGGTGCTGCATGTGCGCAAGTCGGCCGACCGGGTGCTCAAACACCTGCGTGAGGTGGCCGGCCCCCATGGCCGCTGGCAGGGCATTGCCCACGCGTTTAACGGCAGCCAGGCGCAAGCCGCCGAGTTCATCAAGCTGGGGCTCAAGCTGGGCTTTGGCGGTGCCGTCACGTTTGAGCGGGCGCTGCAACTGCGCCATTTGGCGAAAACCCTTCCGCTGGATGCGCTGGTGTTGGAGACGGACGCGCCCGATATCCCGCCGCACTGGCTCTACACCACCGCAGCGCAGCGCAGTGCCGGGCAGCCCCAGGGCCGCAACACACCGGCCGAGTTGCCCCGCATTGCGCAATGCATCGCGGACCTGCGCGGCATGCCGGAGCACGTCCTCGCAGCGGCGCTCATGCACAACAGTCTGCAGGCCCTGCCCAGGCTGGGGGCGCTGCTGGTATAAACATTTATGGCAAGAAAAGCACCGATGACTCTCCCCGAAGTCCATTTTTCCGAGGAAGGCCCCGTTCGCCACCTGCACCTGGGCAGTGCGTGGATACAGGGCTCCATGCTGGTTGATGCACCTACGGTGCTGGTGCACGAGTACATCCAGCGCATGATGGCTTGGATGTTGTTCATGGACCCCCACACGCTGCACCAGCGGCAAGCGCTACAGCTTGGCTTGGGGGCGGGCTCGCTCACCAAGTTTTGCCACAAGGTCCTCAAAATGAAAACCACCGCCATCGAGCTCAATCCGCAGGTGCTGCACGCCTGCCGTGGCTGGTTCAAGCTGCCAACCGACAACAGCCGCATGCAGGTGGTGCTGGCCGATGCCTCTGAAGAAATCCGGCACGACAAGTGGCTCGGTGCCGTGGATGCGTTGCAGGTGGACTTGTACGACGAAGAGGCAGCGGCCCCCGTGCTGGACAGTGCCGCGTTTTATGCCGACTGCCGTGCCACCTTGACCGATGAGGGCTGCATGACGGTGAATTTGTTTGGCCGCTCGTCCAGCTTTGACCACAGCGTGGACAAGATGGCCGAGGCGTTTGGTGAGGACGCTATCTGGGCCTTCAAGCCCACCCGCGAAGGCAACACGGTGGTCATGGCCCAGCGCACGTCCAGTCGTCCCAAGCGTGCCCTCATGTTGGAGCGTGCTGCGTTCATCCAACGCGAATGGGGCTTGCCCGCCGACAAGTGGGTGCGGGTGTTCAAACCGGTGAAAGCATGAGCCGCCCTACCGCCACTGCGCCGCGCACGCCGTTGCACCGGGGCCCCCTGGACTGGCGGCTGCTGGTGGAGTGGCTTGAGCGTGACCAGGTGATTTCTGCCGAGGAGGCGGTACGCACCATGGCGCGCTGCTCGCAGGCCGAAAGCGCCCAACACCCGCTGGTGCGGCTGGCCGCCGTGTCCATGCGCCGTGCGGTGGATCAGAAGCCGCTGGATATTGAAACGCTGACCCAGTGGCTCGCACAGCGTGCGGGTTTGGAGTATTTGCGCATTGATCCCCTGAAGGTAGATGTGGGCAAGGTGGCCGACGCCTTTGGCCCTGCCTATGCTGAGCGACACCGCATTTTGCCGGTGGTCATCACACCCTCCGAGATCACCGTCGCAACCTCGGAGCCATTTATCTCCGACTGGGTGGCCGAGGTGGAACGCCAGAGCCGCCGCAGCGTCAAGTGCGTGGTGGCCAGCCCGCACGAAATCACCCGTTACACAGCTGAGTTTTATGCGTTGGCCAAAAGCGTGCGCGCCGCCAGCAAGTCGGGCGTGAACAATGGCGCGAGCTTCGAGCAGTTGGTTGAACTGGGCAAGAGCAACAAACAACTCGACGCCAACGACCAGGGTGTGGTGCAGGTGGTGGACTGGCTGTGGCAGTACGCCTTCGACCAGCGCGCCAGCGATATCCACCTGGAGCCACGGCGCGAGCAAGGCGTGATCCGCTTTCGCATCGACGGCGTGTTGCACCCGGTGTACCAGATGCCCATGGGCGTGCTCAATGCCATGACCGCCCGCATCAAGCTGCTGGGGCGCATGGATGTGATTGAAAAGCGCCGTCCGCAAGACGGCCGCATCAAGACTCGCAACCCGCGCGGCGACGAAATTGAAATGCGTATCTCCACCTTGCCCACCGCGTTTGGCGAGAAGATGGTGATGCGTATTTTTGACCCGGACAACGCGGTCAAAGACCTCGACGCGTTGGGCTTTAGCAGCCACGACGCCACGCGCTGGGAACAACTGGTCAAGCGCCCGCACGGCATCATTTTGGTGACCGGACCTACTGGTTCAGGCAAAACCACCACGCTGTACTCCACGCTCAAGCGTGTCGCTACCGAAGAGGTGAATGTGAGCACCGTGGAGGACCCGATCGAGATGATCGAGCCCTCGTTCAACCAGACCCAGGTGCAGCCGCAGCTGGACTTCGGGTTTGCACAGGGCTTACGCGCCCTGATGCGGCAGGACCCAGACATCATCATGGTGGGCGAAATCCGCGATCTGGAAACCGCCGAAATGGCCGTGCAGGCCGCGCTCACCGGCCACCTGGTGTTTTCGACCTTGCACACCAACGACGCGCCGTCTGCTGTCACGCGGCTGATGGAGTTGGGCATTCCGGCCTACCTGATCAACGCGACCCTGCTGGGCGTGCTGGCCCAGCGCTTGGTGCGTACGCTGTGCAAGCAATGCAAGGTGCGCGATGAGGCGGCCACGCGCGAGGCCTTGGCCGACATCGTCAAGCCTTGGCAGATCAGTGGCGGCTACAAACCCTATAAAGCCGTGGGCTGTGTGGACTGCCGCATGACGGGCTATATGGGCCGCATGGGCTTGTATGAACTGCTGGTGGTGACAGATGGGTTCAAGGCGCGGGTGTCCGCAGAGCCTGGCATCGATGCATTGCGGCGGCAAGCTGTGGCCGATGGCATGCGCCCACTGCGGCTGGCGGGTGCACTGCGCGTGTCCGAAGGGTTGACGGTGATAGACGAGGTCATGTCCGCGACGCCGCCGCTCACCGGTTAGGCTGAATTTATGCAGCCCTATGATCCGGTAACGCTGCACTACAGCATGCCTGGATCGAAGCCGCCATGACACAGCTCCCCACCCAACACCGCCTGCGCCTCTCGCTGCACAACGAGGTGCACGCCCGCCCCCCCGAACCCATGGGCATGCCCATGGCGCTTTCGCATGTGGTGATGGCCTGCAACCAAGAACAGCGCGATGCCAGTCGCGCGCATATCGCTGCGCTCGCTCGCGACCACCACCTTCCGGCCCCGGACGAGGACTCCATCCACACGCGCATGGATTTTGGTCCCTTCAAGGTGCGATGGGAGTTGCACACCGAGTTTGTGACCTGGACCTTTATGCGCAGCATGGCCGATCCCGGCAATGCGGAGCGAGACCTCGAAGTCGCGCTGGATGCTGTTCCCCAACAGTGGGTGTCCAAACTGCCGGGCGCGTGTCTGGCAAGCCTGCACCTGTGGCTGCTGCCTGCCAAGGACGAGAGCGTGTTGCCTTGGCTGCGCCACGTGCTGCATGAAGACACGCTGGTGGCCTCTTCGGTGGCTGATGGCTTGGGCGAGGTGTACACCGATTTTTCGGTGCATGCGGATGGCTCCTCGCGCATGGTGCTGTTCGCCGGCGGCATGACGCCACGCCGTTTGGGGCGTCTGGTGCAGTGCCTGCTAGAAATCGAGACCTATCGCATGGCGGCCTTGCTGGGCCTGCCTGCGGCGCGCGAAGCCGCGCACGTGCTGTCCAGCGCCGAGCGCGAACTTGCCGAGTTGGCGCAGGCCATCCGCTCTGCCACCCGCAATGACGAGCCAGTGCTGTTGGACCGCCTAACCCGCTTGGCGGGGCAGGTGGAGAGCCAGCACGCAGCGACCCATTCGCGCTTCTCCGCCAGTGCGGCCTACTTTGAGTTGGTGGACAAGCGCATTGCAGATATTGCCGAGTCGCGCCTGCCGGGCATGCAAACGATCCGCGAGTTTATGGACCGGCGCCTCACCCCTGCGCGCAGCACCTGTGCATGGTCCAGCCGACGGCAGGATGCGCTGTCTCAGCGCGTCTCGCGCATCAGCAACCTGCTGCGCACCCGGGTGGAGATCGAGCAGCAGCAAAGTAGCCAGGCACTCTTGGCCACCATGAACACCCGCCAGGGCCTGCAGTTGCAATTGCAGTCCACGGTGGAGGGGCTTTCGGTGGCGGCCATCACCTATTACATCGTTGGCTTGGTGAGCTATATGGCCAAGGCGGCGGCCCACTACGGTTGGCCCTGGAGCCCCGAAATCACCGCTGCAGCTGCCATTCCGCTGGTAGCGGGCAGCGTGTGGTGGTCTTTGCGGCGCTTGCACCACCGCTTGTTTACCTCGGCGTCGTAGCGCAGGAGCGGTGCCTATGGGGTGTGCCACAGCGCCATAGATTTTACAAATCCACCTCATTGGATCAATCAACCCTGAGCATCACAAAGAGGCCCTAAGATTCACCCCGTTCACTTATCGAACAAGCCATTTCAAGAGGAAATCACCATGTCTTTGATTAACACCGCCATCGCTCCCTTCAAGAACGAAGCCTTTCACAACGGCAAGTTCGTGACCGTGACCAACGAGTCCATCAAGGGCAAGTGGAATGTGTTCATTTTCATGCCCGCCGCTTTCACTTTCAACTGCCCCACCGAGGTGGAAGATGCGGCTGACAACTATGCGGAATTCCAAAAAGCTGGTGCCGAGGTCTACATCGTGACCACCGACACCCACTTTGCCCACAAGGTGTGGCACGAAACCTCCCCCGCCGTGGGCAAGGCCAAGTTCCCCCTGATTGGCGACCCCACCCACGCCCTGACACGCGCGTTTGATGTGCATATCGACGAAGAAGGCCTGGCACTGCGCGGCACCTTCATCATCAACCCCGAAGGCGTGATCAAGACTGCAGAAGTGCACTCCAACGAAATCGCCCGTGATGTGAAGGAAACCGTGCGCAAGCTCAAAGCCGCCCAGTACACCGCCGCTAACCCCGGCCAAGTGTGCCCCGCCAAGTGGAATGAAGGCGCCAAGACCATCGCCCCGTCCATCGACCTGGTTGGCAAGATCTAACGCTCCGGCACCCGTCGGTGGGGCGGCATACGCCGCTCACGAGCCGGACAGCGTCCTGCTGCAGGTGCAGCGGGCCGTCCGGCTTTTTTGTTCCCGAAAACAACCTGAATCTCGAAGCAACGACGCGTTCACCCCCAATGGCCCACGCGCTCAAAGGAATTACCATGCTTGACGACACACTCAAATCCCAACTCGGCGCGTACCTGGAGCGCGTCACACAGCCGATAGAGATCGTGGCGTCTCTGGGCGACGACGACAATTCCGCACAAATGCGCGACCTGCTGCACACCCTACAGAGTTTGCGTAGCGACAAGATCACGGTGTCGTTGGACGGAACCGACGCCCGCAAACCTTCCTTTAGCCTGCGGCGCGGTGGCGCAGACACCGCGTTGCGGTTTGCCGGTTTGCCGCTGGGTCACGAATTCACTTCGCTAGTATTGGCATTGTTGTGGACGGGTGGGCACCCGCCCAAGGTGGAGCAAGAGGTCATAGACCAGATCAAGACCCTGGCCCCTGCGGATGGCGGTGACTTCAATTTCGAGGTTTACATGTCCCTCACGTGCCACAACTGCCCCGACGTCGTGCAAGCCCTGAGCCTGATGGCCATCCTCAACCCCAAGGTCAAAACCACGGTGATTGAAGGCGGTGCCTTTCAAGACGAAGTGAATGCCCGCGAAATCATGGCCGTGCCCAGCGTTTACCTGAATGGCGCGCTGTTTGGCAACGGTCGCATGCTGGTCGAGGAAATTGTGGCCAAGCTCGATACCGGTGCCGCTGACAAGGACGCTGCCAAGTTGACTGCCAAAGCGCCCTATGACGTGCTTATCGTGGGTGGCGGCCCCGCTGGTGCCGCAGCCGCTGTGTACGCCGCGCGCAAAGGTATCCGGGTGGGCGTGGCGGCCGAGCGCTTTGGCGGGCAGACCAACGACACCATGGCCATCGAAAACTACATTTCGGTGCTGGAAACCGATGGTCCCAAGTTTGCTGCCGCCCTCGAAGCGCAGACCCGCTCCGTGGGCGTGGACATCATGAACCTGCAACGCGCCGAAAAAATCGTACCCGCGGCAGCGGCGGACGGCTTGACCGAGGTGGTATTGGCAAACGGTGGCACGCTCAAAGCCAAGACCGTCATTCTGTCCACCGGCGCGCGCTGGCGCAATGTGAATGTGCCCGGAGAGGCTGCATACAAAAATAAGGGGGTAGCCTACTGCCCGCACTGCGATGGCCCCTTGTTCAAGGGCAAAGACGTGGCTGTGATTGGCGGCGGCAACTCGGGTATTGAGGCGGCTATCGACCTTGCGGGCGTGGTCAAACATGTGACCGTCATTGAGTTTGCAGACCAGCTCAAGGCGGACGCGGTGCTGGTGAAAAAGCTCCATAGCCTGCCAAACGTGACGGTGCACACCAACGCCCAAACGACAGAGATCACCGGCCTGAATGCTGAAGGTGTAGATACAGGCAAGGTTACCGGCCTGAAATACCAAGACCGCGCCACTGGGGTGGAGCATCGGTTGGCGCTGGAGGGCGTATTTGTGCAAATTGGCCTGGTCCCCAACACCGAGTTCCTGAAAGGGGTGGTGGATTTGAGCAAATTCGGTGAAATCGTGGTGGACGCACGCGGCCATACCAACGTGCCCGGCGTGTTTGCGGCGGGCGACTGTACGACCGTACCGTACAAACAAATTGTGATTGCCGCAGGCGAAGGTGCCAAGGCGGCACTGAGTGCGTTTGACCATTTGATCCGGCACTAACCGGATGGCCTGACCCGCTACGCTGGGGCAGGCGTGACAAATCTATAAAACAGGGCGCTGCGGCGCCCTTTTTTATTGCTGTGTGTTGGAGCAGCACTCCGATGGCAGTGCCTGACGGGCGTTGCGAATAACGGCGAACCACTGCATATCCATGTTTACATTGAGTTACAGATGGAGAAGAAAGAACTACAAACCAGCGGGTGAAAGCAGCTCTGCATGGTGGCTCCACGACACATGTCGTCATGCAGTGGCAATTCACATGACCACCAATTCGACTAAATCTGCAGTGTGCTGCGCAGTATGTCGTAAGCAGTGCATATATCACCTTGATATGGGTATGGGTTACATAATGACGTGTGCAAGAAAACCATGTATCCAGCAAGGTATGACCTTGGTGGAGCTATTGGTGACCATGGCCATACTTGGAATACTGTTGGGTCTGGCCATTCCCAATTTTCAATCAGTGATTGCCGCCAATGCGCTGCGCACCGCTACCAACGACCTTATGGCAGGTATTGCGCAAACGCGGGCCCTTGCAATCCGAACCGGCAAGCGGGCGACGATGTGCCCCAGCCTCAGTGGTACATACTGTGACCAGAGTGCGACTTGGCAAGACGGGTGGATCATATTTTCTGACCCCAGTAAAAGGGGAGGGGCATTGGCCGCCACGGATGCAGCAGTTATTACGGCATACCACCCCTCGCTTGCTAGCAGCATTATTGTTGTGTCCAATGATGGTATACCGGGCTATATATCCTACGGTGGTGACGGGCAGGGAAAAAAAATTAATGGTGAAGTCATGGCAGGAACCCTGCGGGTTTGTACCACCGCATCTGCTGTGCTTGACGCAGAACGGGCCCGCAATTTGGTGATGAACTTTGTTGGCCGTATCTCCAACAGAAAAATATCCACCGATGCTAGCTGCAACGCGAGAATGGCGGCATAGCGCCACGGAGTTAATGAAAGTGCAGCTGCCTCCTCTATACAACAGCGCCAGCACCCTAAAGCAAACAGGTGCGTCTATGGTGGAGATACTGGTATCTCTGCTGATACTCAGTGTAGGCACACTCGGCATGGCGGGCTTGCAGGCACGGGCAATTCGTGGCAGCGTGAGTAGCGCTCAGCGGGTACAGGCGGTCATGCTTTCCAATGTCATGATGGAAATGCTGCGTGCAGATATAAGCAGCGCCAAAGCCTTGAAATACAACATGGGTGAAAGCGACACAAGTGGAGCAATTACCGATACCGTTTGTAGCACCGCCGGTTTCTCTGCAGACGACCTTCCCGGGAAGAACAAAAAATACTGGATTGAAGCTCTCCAAAAGAGTATGGGGTCTGCTGCCACATCCAGTGGTGAGAGTGGCAGCACGAATACTACGCCTGCAAGTCGCAATACATCCGCCTGTGGCGCTGTGTTGTGTAACGCATCGGGTGAGTGCCGCGTGCTGGTGGCATGGGACGACAGACCGGCTGGGGGCTTGGAAAAGCAATCCATTGAGATTAAGTCAAAGTTGTAGCCCGGGTATGTCTAACCCTTCACTACAGACAGCAATCGCCCATCGCCAAACCGGATTTTCGTTAGTCGAACTTATGGTTTCGATGGTGCTGGGGCTGGTGATTATTGGTGGCGTCATGTCGGTGTTTATGAGCAGCAAATCCATTTTTGCCGCTACCGAAAGCCTGGCGCGCATTCAAGAAAATGGCCGTGTCGCGCTGACCCTGTTGTCCCGCGACATATTGGAGGCGGGTCAGCAACCCTGCGGTGATGTGCCGATAGCCAATGTGATCCGTTCGGAGGGCAGTATTCCTCGATGGGCAGATTGGGGCGCTGGCGTAGTGCAGGGAATTGATAAATCGGTAGATGTTACCGATCTTGCAGCCTTCGGTACCGACAAAAACAATCGAATCATGGGTACCGATGCCATCTTGATATTCAAAGGTAGCGACGAAGTGCAAACAATTACCTCCCACGATCCAGCGTCCACCACACTGACGCTAAATAGTATTGGAAACTTGAAGGAAAAAGACGTGATACTTGTGTGCGACAAGCAAAGCGGTGTCATCGTACAGATTAACAGGGTGAATGAGAATGCAAAAACGTTGGATTACCGTAAGTCGGACGCGAATAGGAACTGCGGAAATGGTTTGGGATATCCAGCTGCGGAGACTTGCGACACTGCCAAAACATTTGATGCTGCGACCGCACAATTGACAAAACTCGAGTCTACTGTGTGGTATGTAGGGCGCGGTTTGGAGGGTAAGACTAACTCAATATTCAAGACATATATAAGAAAATCAAATAATGGTGTAATTTCTGTTTCTCGCGAGGAGGTAATCACAGATGTTAAGAGTTTTGATATCACCTACCTTACAAATACAAATGAAGGCGTTCTGAACGCAGATTGGCTGAGTGCGAATGACGAGAAATTTGCTGCAACGAGCCACGGTTGGTCTGAACAAAATACGGGGGCGCAAGTCGTCGCCGTCCGGGTGGAGTTGACCCTTTTGGGAACCGACAAAGCGGTGGCCGGAACGCCTGCGCTGGAAAGAAAATTGGTGCAGGTAATCCGCCTCAGAAACCGGAATAACACCTTTCAGGCTTCAGATGACAGTCAATAGCCATTCCCTGCCAAGCTATCGCACTCGCCAACGGGGCGTGACATTGGTGGTCAGTTTGGTGGTATTACTCCTGATGACGGTCATGGGTATTGCGGCCATTCGGCTCATTACCGCAGAAGAGGGTATGGCTACCGGCTTTTATGACCGCGCCTTGGCGTTTCAGGCGACCGAGGCGGCGCTAAAGGATGTGGAAGCAGAGGTTGAATCAAGAAAGCCTGTGCCACTGTCCAAAGCCGCCCAGGTAGCAGATTGCGGTGATGTAGACGGCATCAGGGTATGCAGAACTCCAGCTTTCGCAACAACTTCAACGACAGGCGCAGATGCTGGTGCCGCGCCCGTTGAACGGTGGGCAGACAAACTCTTCTCGGGTTGGAAAGAACGAGCTGCCTACACATCTGGCTCTATATCGGTTATCCCCGACTATTTTGTGGAATACCTGGGAAATGAGTTTCCTTGTAATCCTGGGGATGCTGACGCTGTGTACGAATGCAAAAGATATCGGATAACGGCGCGGGTCAAAGGCGGAGCGGGCCGGGCATCGGTCATGCTTCAGTCTATTTACGCAACAGAGTGAGTAGGTAGTATGTTTATTCTCAAGAATGTATTCCATCGTTGCACGCAACGTATGGTGCTGACGTGCATGGGTCTGGTGCTTCTATTTGGGCTGATCGTCAGCCCGGGGGTGCAGGCGATTGAGATACCCAACACACCGCTGCTCACGCAGAGTTCTGCCAAACCCATGGTTATGTTGATTGCAGGCCGCGACCATAAGCTGTTTTATGAGGCCTACAACGACGCCACCGATATTGATGGCGATGGCGCGATAGACACGAAGTTCAAACCTAGCGTAACTTATTACGGTATTTTTGATCCAAACTTGTGTTACACGTACGGCAACCTTTCTAGTAAAAAAGTTGATTTAACACTGAATGACAATGGGTTTTCCCCCGATTCAAAAAGTACACAAGGCAAATGCAGGGAAATGTGGTCGGGTAACTGGCTCAATTACCAAACGACTTCCCGTATAGATGCGCTTCGCAAGGTGCTATATGGAGGGTACCGCGAGGTAGATACTCCCACTAGTACCATACTGCGCAGGGCATACATTCCACAAGATGCGCATGCGTGGGCGAAGGAATATACAGACAAAAAGAATGATGGATATTTGATTTCCGACTATACGCCTCTTGCGCAGCCAAAGTCTGGTCGCAGGCATTTCTTTGGAAACCTTACCAGTAATGCGCACGTCGATTGCGCAAAATTAGATAGTTGCAGTAGTCTCCCACCCTTGCTGTCAGTGGTGACTGATTCGAATAAGCGGGTATGGGAATGGGCAACCAAGGAGCGCCCGGTGTTGAACGGTGAAGCAAAAGGCACAGACAAAGATCATGGGGGCACCCGAGCAGACTATACCGTGCGGGTGACCGTATGTACCGAAAAATTTCACGCCGAATGCATGGCTTACAAGACTACTGCATCGTCTGCGGTTACCAGTTTCAAGCCTACTGGCTTACTGCACGACTACGGCGAGAAGGATGCCATGTTATTTGGTTTGATAACCGGAAGTTACGATTTGAATATGTCGGGCGGCGTGTTGCGTAAGGTTATCTCCAAGTTTTCAGAGGAGTTTTACCCAGAAACCGGAATATTCAAAGCGCAAGCGGATATTGTTAATACGTTCAACAATCTGCGTATACGCGGCTTCAATAATGGACCACTCGACAAGAGAGTACGAGTCGAGCAGGCATACAAAGGAGGGTGGTCTTTTGATGCTCCTATGAAAGAAGGCGTTTACCCCGACTGGGGAAACCCTGTTGGAGAAATGATGTACGAAGGGCTTCGGTATTTTGACGGGAAAAAAGAGGCCACTAAAAGTTTTAAGGCAGCGAAAGCGACTGTTGATATAGAAATGGGTTTGACCAGCGCGATATGGGACGATCCTTACGATTCTGAGAAAAGTGCAGCGAAAGCGCCGTGGTGCGCAAAGTCCAGTTTTTTGGTGATCTCAGATATAAACCCATCCTATGACTCGGACCAGTTGCCAGGAAGTTCTTTCACAACGGAATCAGGTGGGAAATTTGAGGGAGATATCAAGAATTTGGATGTGTCCGCACAGGCTAATGAGATTTCTGCTAAGGAGCCGGCCTTTACCGGCGAACACTTTATTGGGGAGGTGCGCGGGTCACCGACCGACAATGCGCCTACGGTTAAAAAAATTGTGTCCCTTGAGAATGTACGAGGACTGTCACCGGAAGAGCCTACCAAAAAGGGGAGCTACTATTCTACGTCGGTTGCCAAGTTTGCCAAGAGCGGGTGGAAGCGCACAATAGATGACAATAAAGGTGATACTAAAAAAGTACAAACAATAAACCCTATTGATACCTATGCGGTCGTATTGCCATCGCCCTTGCCAAAAATTGAGGTGCCGCTGACGAATGGCAAACGCATTTCGCTGGTGCCCTTTGCAAAAACCATGGGAAATGATGGGGTGGAGGGCGAGTATCAGCCGACCAACCAAATTGTGGATGTATATGTTAAGAGTATTTTCAACTCGGGCAGCAAGGAGAAAGACTTCAATGTCAATGAAGGACGGTACCAAGCAGTCTTTATGGTGAATTTTGAGGACGTGGAAGCCGGGGGCGACCATGACATGGATGCCGTCGCGGAATACGAAATAGTGGAAAATAAAAATGATACTGTTACGGTGACAGTAAACGCCAAATACAAGCCACCAGGGGGGTGGCAGCAGTATATGGGCTATGTCATATCCGGCACGACGAAAGATGGCGTTTACTTGGTGGTGAAAAATGGGGTATTGCAAACAAAAAAAAATGAGGTGGCTTACTTTCTCAATGTTCCACAGGGGCAGGATCCAGGGTATTGCCGAAAGAAATCTCCTCCCGCAGAGTGTATGCAGATGCCCTCGGTGGAAAGCAATGAACCTCATCACCAAAAAATCTTCACCGCGTCAGCAACAGCGGGTGCGACCCAACTCAAAGATCCCCTGTGGCTGGCCGCGAAGTGGGGTGGATTTAAGGACCTGAATGGCGACGGCAAGCCTGATCGAGTTGAAGAGTGGAGCACCGGGGCCAGTGGGGTGCCCGACAACTATTTTTTGATCTCCAACCCCGTGAAGTTGAAAGAAACCATGGGCAAGGCCTTTGAGGCGGCCGGCGGTAGGGACGCCAGTAGCACTAGCATTACCGCCAATAGCTCCTCGGTGAGCACCAGCACCTATGTCTACCGTGCCACATTTAATAACGCCAACTGGTCGGGTGATGTGGAGGCGTATGCCTTTACCGGCACAGGGATAGCCAATACGCCTTCATGGAAGGTTTCAAGTGCACTGCATGAGACAGATAAGCGCACCATCCTGGCCCGCTCAGGTGCAGCTACTCCGTTTGGGACAGGGCCAACGGTTTCTTTTGGTGTGCCGGCCGTGCCCATACCTAACGACTGGAAAAATGAATGGGGTATGGACGCCGATGTGGTCAACTACTTCAGGGGTGTGCGCGATAAGGAGTTCTCAAAAGGCGGGGCGTTGAGAAACAGAGGTATATCTGTACTTGGGGATATTGTTCACTCTTCGCCTTATTTTCAGAAAGACCTGAATTTGCTTTTTGTGGGAGCGAATGACGGAATGCTACATGCATTTAACGCGACGAATGGCACTGAAGCATTTGCATTTCTCCCCAGTGCTTCACTGTCCAAGCTAAAAAAATTGAGTCAACCCAATTATGTGCATGACTATTTTGTGGACGGCGATATGGCGGTTTCAAGTGAAGCAGTCGGCACAGGGGCCAATAGATACATGGTTGCCAGCATGGGGCGCGGTGCCAAGGGGTTATTTGCGCTAAATGTGTTGAGCACCAAAGATGGACTCAGCACGAAGCTGTTATGGGAATACACGCCTGCAGCAAGCACGACAGCTGCCGCTGACGCCGATGTGGGTTACATGCTAGGCAAACCTCTATTTGCGAAGATGAATAATGGAAGTACCGCAGTTATCGTGGCCAATGGGTATAACAGCACCTCCGCAAAGGCAGTGCTCTATGTGTTTTTGTTGGCAAACGACAGTGGCGCCATCAGTAAAGTAGTGAAGCTGGACACTCTGTCTGACGGTGATAATGGCTTGAGTACCCCGTTTTTAGTAGATAGCAACGGTGATGGAGCTGTGGACATGGTTTACGCGGGTGATGTGAAAGGCCAAGTCTGGAAATTTGATGTATCGTCAAAGGACGATACATCCTGGGCTGTAGGATTGGGCGGTAAGGCGCTTTTCCAGGCGAGGAACACCAAAGCTGCTATTCAGCCCATCACCACTGCGGTAACGTCCATGGTCAATAATGTCAAATCAGATCCCAACTATGGGAAGCGGTTTGTTTTTTTTGGAACAGGCTCCTTTATCTCTGAGAACGATAAGGCGGATACTGCGGTTCAGAGTTGGTACGGCTTGATAGACGACGGCAAAGAGATTGCCAATCGAGACGCTCTGCGCGTTGGTAGTGTCAGCAAAACATCAGAATTTGAAGAACGAACCGTACGAACGTTTGGCGTTGCCTCCGACACCAGTATGAAAGATAAGTCGGGTTGGGTGATCGACATGAATACCTTAGCCGGTGAACGTTTTGTGTCTGACATGGTCTATAAAAAACTGGCAGTCCCGGTGCTGATTGGCAGCACCTTTGTTCCCTCTTCCAGTGACTCTTGCGAAGCCGGTGGAGACGGTTATTTGAATTTTGTTTCCCCCTTTACTGGGGGGGTGCTGCCTGTCGGAGTATTGGATGTAGATAACAATAAATCCTTTTTGAATGACAAGGTAGGGGTGAGTTTTATTGGCTCAGTGAACATGAAATTGGGTTTTATCGGCAACGGTTTCTTTGCTGGATCCAAGATGGCGATTGGCGGATCACGGGATAGTGGCGGTGGTCCCATTCAGACACTGGGCTTGAATCTAGGTCTGAAGCCGGTCAAAGGCCGTGTCTCTTGGCGTGAAATTGTGTTGGACTAAGCATCATGTTATTTCTCCGCAGGGGATTTTCATTGGTCGAGTTATTGATCGTGGTTGCCATTATTGGTATCTTGGCCGCGATTGCGGTGCCTAGCTACCAAAGGCATATTGAGGCAACCCGTAGGGCAGCGGCCAAGGCCTGCCTGATGGAGATGGCCATGCGGATGGAGCGCGGGTATGCCTCTGCCATGAGCTATGCCGACGTTGCGCTTCCCGCCCCGGCATGTGTTGGCGACAACGCGCGGTTTTATGGGTTCGCGTTTACGGCCGACCAGCCCACTGCGGTCACGTATCGCATCTCCGCCACGCCTACGGCTGCGCAGCCTTCCCCGGGCTGCGGCACGCTGGAATTAGACCAGGCGGGTAGTCGTTATTCTTCGGTTGCCGATGCCGCAGCAGCGTGCTGGCGTTAAGCTGCGGCTGCAGTTAAGGCACAACTGTTTCAAGGAGGCGTGGTATGGGTTTGGATTTCTTGGGTCGCGTTGCGATAGTCACTGGAGCCGGTGGCGGGCTGGGTCGTGCACACGCGCTTGCCCTGGCAGCTCGAGGTGCCAAGGTAGTGGTGAACGACCTAGGCGGTGGGCGCGATGGGGTGGGCGCGCACTCCGGCGCGGCCCAAGCGGTGGCGCAAGAGATTCTTGCAGCGGGCGGCGTGGCGATGGCCAACACGGCCTCCGTCTCCGATGCGCACGCGGTGCAGGCCTTGGTGGACGAGGTGATCGGGCGCTGGGGGCGTATCGATGTGTTGGTCAATAACGCGGGTATCTTGCGCGACAAGAGCTTCGCCAAGATGTCGGTGGACGACTTTCGCGCTGTCATGGATGTTCATGTGATGGGCGCGGTGCATTGTTGCAAGGCGGTGTGGCCCCACATGGTTGCCCAGCACTACGGCCGCATTGTGATGACCACGTCGTCTAGTGGCCTGTATGGCAATTTTGGTCAAAGCAACTACGGTTCCGCCAAAATGGCCTTGGTGGGGCTCATGCAAACGCTGGCGATCGAAGGTGCCAAACACCAAATTCGCGTCAACAGCTTGGCCCCTACTGCGGCCACACGCATGACGGAGGGTTTGATGCCCGCCGCAGTTTTAGAGGCCTTGCAACCCGATGCCGTGGTGCCCGCCATGTTGTTATTGGCATCTGAGGATGCCCCCACTCGCGTCACCCTGTGTGCTGGAGCAGGGCATTTTGGTGCAGCGCACGTGACCCTGACGCGGGGCGCTTGGGTGGGCGTGGGCGAGGACGCTCCAGAGCGGCTTGCCACCTTGCTGCCCCACGTGCTTGACGCAACCGGTGCGTTGGTGCCTGAGTCGGGTTCCGTGCAGGGGCAGCACGAAGTGTCCCAAGCGACGGCGCATCTGCGGGGGCAGTGAATACGCTGGTGCCCGGTGGCACGCACCGTAGCGGGTGCAATTCCTGATGTCTGCAAAATTCACACGCCTGTGGTACCTTTGCGCCCCGTCAAAAAGTTAAGGGCCATTGGTTATGGACAGAACACATGAGGCCCTGAGTGCCCTGACCCCGGAGCGACTGCGCGGCATACGCCGTGGCCTCGAAAAGGAAAGCCTGAGATCCCGTTCGGATGGCAGCTTGGCCCTGACTCCCCATCCCCACGCACTGGGCTCCGCGTTGACGCATCCGCACATCACCACCGATTTCAGCGAATCTCAGGTGGAGCTGATCACCGGGGTACACGCCCAGCCCGAAGATTGCCTGCAGGAGTTGAATGTTGTGCAGCGCTTCACGCTGCACAACATGGGTGACGAGCGACTGTGGGTCTCCAGCATGCCCTGTCGCCTGCCCGAGGATGACGCAATTCCATTGGGCCAATACGGTAGCTCCAACGTGGGTCAGGCCAAGACGGTGTATCGCATGGGGTTGGGCCACCGCTACGGGCGGCGCATGCAAACCATCTCGGGCATTCACTACAACTGGTCATTGCCGGAGGTGTCTAGCGAAGCGTATTTCGGCCTCATCCGCAATTTCCGCAGACATGCATTTTTGTTGTTGTATTTGTTTGGGGCGTCGCCTGCGGTGTGCTCCACCTTTGTGGCCGGCCGCCAGCACCAGTTGCAGGCCTTGAGCGAGGGCACCATGTATTTGCCCTTTGCCACGTCGCTGCGCATGGGGCGGTTGGGCTATCAAAGTGACGCGCAATCGTCGCTGGCGGTGAGTTACAACAGTCTGGAGGGATATGGGCATTCTTTGCAGGGGGCGCTCACACAGGCCTACCCGGCGTATGAGGCCATCGGGGTGCAGGGCGCCGACGGTGCTTATCGCCAATTGGCCACCAGCTTGTTGCAAATTGAGAATGAGTTTTACGGCACCATCCGCCCCAAGCGCGTGACCTTTCCTGGTGAGCGACCCTTGCACGCACTGCGCGAACGGGGGGTGGAGTACGTAGAAGTGCGCCTGATGGATCTGGACCCTTTTGAGGCCGTGGGCATCCACAGCAGCACCTTGCGCTTTTTGGATGTGTTTTTGCTGCACTGCCTGGCCACTGCCAGTCCCCAGGACACGCCCGCCGAGATTGCTGCATTGGCGGGTAACCAGCAGGCGGTGGCAGAGCGCGGCCGCCAGCCGGGGCTGCAATTGCAGCGTCAGGGCATGCCTGTAGTACTGGTGGATTGGGGCCGCGAGTTGCTGGCCCAAATGCACGTTTTTGCCCAAGCGCTGGACGCGGCGCATGGCAACACGCTGTACACCAGCGCACTGGTGCAGGCCGCCCTCGGGCTGGACCAGCCCGAATCGCTGCCATCCGCTCGTGTACTGGAAGCCATCACACAGGACTACCAAGGTTCGTTTGCTGCATTTGCGTTGGCCCAGAGTAATCGCACGCGGGACCGCATGTTGGCGCAACCGTTGGACGCCGATGTGGAGTCTGCGTTGGTGCGGCAGTCGGCAAGGTCATGGGAGGACCAGCGTGCGATTGAGGCTGCGGACACCATGCCTTTTGGCGTCTACCTCCGTGAGTTTTTGGCACCGCACCGCTTGGTGGCGGGGCGTCGGCCTCGTGTAGCCTGATACGCGCGGGGTTTTCGCGTTCAGCCTTTGCAGCTAGACAACCTTTGGGTTGAGCGCCAGAGGTGCGGGAAGGCATCCGGTGTGCCAGCAGTTGGCTGCATAACCGACAATGTAGGGTTTGGCGCACTGACAGAAAGACGCACGGCATGGCAATACAGTGGTTCCCAGGGCATATGCACCTGACCCGCAAGGCAATTCAGGAACGTATCAAGGAAATCGACGTCGTCATCGAGCTGCTGGATGCGCGGCTGCCGGGTTCTAGCGCCAACCCCATGTTGGCCGAGCTCACCGCAGGCAAGCCCGCACTTAAGGTACTCAACAAGCAAGACTTGGCAGACCCCGAGCGCACAGCGCTCTGGTTGGCCCATTACAACGGCATGCCTGGTGTGCGTGCACTTGCGCTGGACGCCAGCATGACCACCCCCGCCAAGGCGCTGGTGGCTGCGTGCCAAGTGCTGGCCCCCAACCGGGGCGGAATGGCCAAGCCTATGCGGGTGCTGATTTGCGGCATTCCCAACGTGGGCAAGTCCACCCTGATCAATACGCTCAAGGGCAAGCGCGCAGCCAAAACGGGCGACGAGGCCGGAGTGACCAAAATCGAGCAGCGCATCACGTTGGCGGACGACTGTTACTTGTACGACACGCCCGGCGTGCTGTGGCCGCGCATCATCGTGGCCAAGAGCGGCTACAACCTGGCTGCGAGTGGCGCCATTGGGAAAAATGCCTTCGTTGAAGAGGAGGTCGCACTCGAATTGTTGGACTACCTGCGCCAGCATTACGCCGATGCTGTGCAGTCGCGATACAAAATCAGTGATGTGGCCTCGCAAACAGACGAGCAGCTCTTGGACGGGATCGGCCGCAAACGCGGAGCCTTGCAGTCGGGTGGGCGCGTCAATCTGAACAAGGCTGCTGAAATTGTGATTCACGATTTCCGCAGTGCTGCCATGGGGCGTATCACCCTAGAAACACCAGCGCAATTTACACAATGGCTGGTCGAGGGCCAAAAGCTGGACGCAGAGCGCCAACTCAAGAAAGACGCCATAGAGATGGCGCGACTTATACGGCTGAAAAAGGTCAAGCGACCCGCGCAGGCGCGCCATAGCGATGCCCGCGAAGCGGCCGCCAACCAAGCTGACTCCTCGGACGACGAATAGCGGCCCGCCACGCTGCCAATGGCGCAGCATCCCGGTCGCTGACCAGTTGGTCATTTTGAGGGCACCCTGCGGAAAGCCCCACTTGGCGCGGGTTTGGGCGCTTATGAACATAGTTATCCACAAAGTCGCACACAGATTTCAGGGGTAACTCCAGCATGCCCGCACGCGGATGAATCCCTGCCGCTGCGCGCAAGAAGTGTGTATCTTGGCTTTGCATTCATTTGCAGAATGCAAAAAGTCGTGCTGGATTCAGTCAGGCCGCAAGCCTCGTGTGGAGCCTACAACCCGGTGGATGCCCAGGCTTGGCGGCTTCTGGCCACGGATAAGTTATCCACAGATGGGGGTGAGCGGGAATTTTGGTTTGTCAAGCAGTTTGTGTGGCGATCGGGCTTGGCGTTGCCGCGTCACGCGCGGCACGCAGGCGAACGGGCGGAGCTTTATTGCGGCGCGGTGCGTCGCTGGGTCCTTGTGTCATTGCCCTAACACAAAAAACATCATGCCAAGTGCGGGTCCTTCACGGTGCCTCTCAAAGAGGCAGCCTGTCCAAACCCAGTCCAGGAGCGGCTTTCGCCGCTTGTAAACACGCATATCCACAAAGCAGTCCACATGCGCGAGGGGTAAGTTTTTTTGTGCTGGGCATCAGAAAGCCGTCTCGCGGCGGCCCCACGCGAGCAGCAGGTTGTTGGCGGGCATGGTGTGGCGTGTGCACAGATGCAGGCCAGCCTGTGCCGCATCTGCCTCGACGTCGGCGAGTTGGCGGATGCCAAAACTCGCGTCATGGGCGCGCAGGCTGGCATCAAACGCGAGATTGCTTGGGGTTGGTGTCTCACCCGCTTCGAAATAGGGGCCATACGTCACCAACAACCCACCGGGCGCGAGATACCGGGCTGCGCCACGCATGAGCGCGCCGCAGCAAACCCAAGGGGCAATGTGCAGCATGTTGATGCACAGCACCAAGTCGTAGGGTGTTGCGAGTTCGGAATCTGGTGCGAACCAGGGTTCGCGGCATACGTCAAGTTGCTGAGCGACCTGCACATTGGCAAGGTCTGCCTGCGTGGCACGAACCTCAATGTTGTAGAGCGCGCCACGGTGCACCTCGGTAGGTTGCCATGTCCAGTGCGGCAACGCATGCGCAAACCAGACCACGTGCTGCCCGGTGCCAGACGCAATTTCCAGCGCCCGCCCGCTCGGCGCGAGCATGTTTTGAAGCACCTCCAGGATGGGTTGTTTGTTGCGTTCGGCGGAGGGGCTGTGGTCCGGTTGCGTCATGTGCGCTCGTAGTGGAGGGGGCTTAGTGCGTCACGAATTCGTAGCTGACCTCTTCGGTCTCCACCATGTCGAGAATGTCGTTGAGTTCGTCTTCGCTTTCGGTGCTGCTCCAGGTGTCCTCCGGGTCAGCCGCAAACAACGGCTCGATGGCGATGTCCAGAAACTGCCCATTGGGCAGACTGAGCACGGGCGTTCCTTCGGACGTCTCTACCAGCGACCAGTCGTCGGGGACCGACATCTCCAGTTGGATAGTGACCTTGAGCTTTTTCATGGGAAAGTCCTGTGGGGGTTGTTGGGGTAAGGGCGCGAGATTAACCCACTTGGACGGGGCGAGCCGTTTTTGCTCTGGCTTGCGCCTGCACTTACCACAGCTTTTCGCCAGCGCAGGGGATCGGTTTTTCACTGCTTATTTTTTGGGCGCACTGGCCAAACCCACTGCCTGTGCGGATTCTGGTGCTTGTAAACACGCTTATCCACACATCAGCCCACAGGTGTTTGGGGTAAGTTTTTTAAGTTTTTTTGCCGACACGGGCCGTGCTGCTTGCGACATTGTGGGCCGCTCCGATGGGTGGACGCAGCTGCCCACGCAGGGCGCATTGTCGTGGTGCCCAAAACCATGCACAAAAATATTAGGGTTAACCCTTGCTTTGTGACTAGGGTTAACCCTATACTGCAGTGCAACATTTTCTTTCCAAGGAGTTCACCATGGCCAGCACGACCCTTCAAGCCATTTCTTTAAGCCGCCCCCCACAGGCTACCGTTGGGGCTTCCTTGCACGCACTCTGTGTTGCTGGCAAGAACTTGGTGGTGGCTTTGTGGCATGCTGCCGCCAGCACCGGACGCACGCAAGCGCGTACCCGTTTCGACGAAGCCGAAGACGTTCGCGCTTTTGCTGCCAGCATCCAAAAAACCGACCCCGGCTTCGCCATGGACTTGTTCGCGGCTGCAGATCGCCACGAACGTTCATAAACCAGGCCCCCCAAAGCCCCACTCGGGCTGTGATGGCCCGGCGGTACCAGCTTGACGATTACATCGTCGGGTAGTCGGTATAGCCCTTGGCACCCGGTGTGTAGTAAGTGCTGCTGTCAGGCGTGCTCAAGGCGGCTCCGGTGTTCACGCGTTCCGGCAGGTCGGGGTTGGCAATGTACGCGGTGCCGAAGGCCACGGCATCCAGCTTCCCGTCCTGGATCGCCTTGGCAGCTTCGTCGGCGTTGTAGCCCATGTTGCCAATCAACATACCCTTGTAGTTTCTGCGGGCCACGGTCATCACGTCGGCCTTTTGCACGCCAAAGACATCTGCACGCATCATGTGCAGGTAGGCTAGTTTGAAGTCGTTGAGCTTTTCGGCCAGATACGCGGTCAGGCCCACCGGGTCACTGTCGATCATGCTGTTGTAGCTGTTCAGGGGCGACAGGCGAACGCCGACGCGGTCCGATCCGATGGCTTCGCTCACTGCCGTCAGCACCTCAAACAAGAAGCGTGCGCGGTTTTCCAAAGATCCACCGTAGGCATCGGTGCGTTGGTTGCAGCCATCACGCAGGAACTGGTCAATCAAATAGCCATTGGCACCGTGCACTTCCACGCCGTCAAAGCCTGCGGCGATCGCGTTTTTGGCGCCTTGGGCAAAGGCTGCCACGATGTCCTTGATCTCTTCCACGCTCAGCGCATGGGGAACCGCGTGCGGTACTTTGCTTGCGGGGGTGTGGATCTCGCCATCGCTGGCTAGCGCGCTGCTGGATACGGTGCGCGCACCGCCATTAATGTCGGGGTGGGCCGCGCGACCTGCGTGCCAGATTTGCATGAAGATGCGGCCGCCCTTGGCGTGCAGGGCATCGGTGGTTTTCTTCCAACCAGCGATTTGCGCTTCGGAATACACACCGGGTTCCGCCACGAAGGCAGAGGTGCCCTCAGTCACCATGGTGCACTCGGTGATCAGCAGGCCACCGCTGGCGCGCTGGGCGTAGTACTCGGCCATCAATTCATTGGGCAGGTGCTCCAATCCCGCACGGGTGCGGGTCAGCGGCGCGAGAACGAAACGGTTGGGCAGAGTCAGCGCGCCGACTTGGAGGGGAGTGAAAAGCATGTTCAAAACCTGTAAACGTAACAACAAGGGGCGCGAGTGTGGCACCGGGGCAATACGCCCGGTATGCTGGGGTTACTCGGTTTCGGTTTAGGCCACAGCCAGTGCTGCATCGCGAACACGGGCTAGCAGTCGCTGCCGTATCAGCCCGCTCACCGGGCGTATCAGCCACCAATAGGGCGTGAAGCGGCGCAACGAAGCGCTGTCGTTGCAAAACACCCGTGTTTCGGTGTGCAACCAAGTGCCACCTTCTGCGGCGGGGCGGGTGCTGAAGTTGAGCACCAACTTGGCAAAGCCCGACTCGTTGAAATTGGCAAACTGGTCCGGGCCGGCCATGCGCACCTGGCCGTAGTCCGCCTGCCAGAACTTGCCCACCAGGCCGAGGGCGACTTCACGGTCGCCATCGCGGCCGAGCAGGGTGAAGTTGTCGATGCCAAAGGGCGCTTGGCTCGCCAGGCGGCTGCGGCCACACAGGGCACCCCGCAGCCGGTCCGGCAACTAACGCAGTTGGATGAAGCGGCGCGCCCAGGGGTCTTCGCTCACGCCCGGCTGCAGCACTGCATCCAGCAAGGCGCCGGGCTGGGCTGGCGTCAGCAACTGATGCTTTTCGCTGAACTGGTACTGCGGCATGAGCCGCTCCATCAACTCCATGCACGTGCTTACTTGGCCGCGAATTGGGCGTAGTAGGCCTTGATGGCCGGTGTCTCGCCAATGCGCTGCATGTGTGCGTTCAGAGCAGGGGCCACGCACTCCACAAGGTCGGTGGGCACATGGTCGAAGCGGCCGGAGTTCAGGGCACGCACGTCGATGAACACTTTCAGGTCCGCCACCGTCAGGCGGCCGTCGGCAAAAAACTCGCCGCCCTGCGCCTGCAAGCGCTGTTGCAGCCACGCCAAATACACGGGCATGGAGCCGTTTACCAGGGCTAGGCGTGCAGCCTTTTGCTCGTCGCCGCTCATGCGGAATGTGGGGCCCATTTTGACGCCGGCCTCTTCCACCACGTAGGTCACTTCATCGCAGTACAAGGCTTGCAAGGGGTCGGCCGGGTACAGGCCGGCCAGCTTGCCCGCAAAGCGCAAGAGTGCATCGCTCTGGGTGAACTGGGTGCCATCCACATGCATCGTGGGCACTTGGCCAAACGGCGTGAATTGCGGACTTCTGCAAACTCCGGGAAGGCAAAACGGTGGTCTTCAAACGCCACCCCGCCAAGGTGCAGGGCCAGGCGCACAGGTTCCGCGCGGCCCCCGTGCGTGTCGAAGTAGCTGAGTTTCAGTTGGGGCATGGGGTGGTCCTTCAAAGGTGTTGGTCGGGGCCGCTCGTCTGTCGTGCAGGGCGTGGGGCATTCTATGCAGGCCAACGGTTATGCA
>JARXAM010000074.1 GCA_029865845.1 Rhodoferax sp.
CAGGTCGTTGATGCCGACGATCTCGATGTCGTTGAAGTTTTGCACCGCTGCGCGGAACACCATACGGCCGATGCGACCGAAACCATTGATACCTACTTTGATTGCCATGGGATACCTCAAAAAAATCAACTGAAAATCAACCGGAAACTATAAGCGGGTGTAACCCCTTGGTAAGCGGCGCGCGGTCCCTGCGAACGGCGCCCCGCTGGGTTCCAATTAGCCCTTGCGCGCCAACGCGGCTTGCACCGTGTCGGCCACGTTGTCGGCGGTGAAGCCGAAATGCTGGAACAGTACAGGCGCCGGTGCGGATTCACCGTACGTATCCAGACCGACAACGGCGGCTGTGCCGTACTTCCACCAGCCCCCGGTGGAGCCCATTTCCACCGCAATGCGGGGCACGCCGGCGGGCAGCACGCTGGCCTTGTACTCGGTGCTTTGCAGGTCGAAGGTGGTGGTGGACGGCATGGAGACCACGCGCACGGCGATCTTGCGTTCGGCCAGCACCTTTTGCGCGGCGATGGCCAGTTGCACTTCGGACCCGGTGGCGATGATCACCGCCTGGGCCTTCTTTTTGATGCCCACATCGGAAGGCTCGGACAGCACATAGGCGCCCTTGCTGATGGAATCGATGCCCGACGCATCGGGCGCGGCAGCGGAGTCGCACTTGGCGGCGTAGGCAATGTTTTGGCGGCTCAAGAGCAGCGCAGTAGGCTTGGCCTTGTTTTGCAAAGCAACCGTCCACGCCACCGCAGTTTCGGCCGTGTCAGCGGGACGCCAGACGTCCAGGTTGGGAATCAGGCGCAGGCTGGCAGCGTGCTCGATGGACTGGTGGGTGGGGCCGTCTTCGCCCAGACCGATGGAGTCGTGGGTGAACACGTGCACCACGCGCAGCTTCATCAGGGCGGCCATGCGGATGGCGTTGCGGCTGTAGTCGCTGAAGGTCAGGAAGGTGCCACCGTAAGGGATGTAGCCGCCATGCAGGGCCACGCCGTTCATGATGGCGGCCATGCCAAACTCGCGCACGCCGTAGTTGATATGGCGCCCGCCCTGGCCAGCCTCGTTGGTCGCGACCTTGCCGGTGGCAGCGTCAAACCGCAGGTTGGGCGTGCTCTTGGTGTTGGTCAGGTTGGAGCCGGTCAGGTCGGCAGAGCCGCCCAGCATTTCGGGCAGCGCGGCGGTGAACGATTCCAGGGCCAACTGGCTGGCCTTGCGGCTGGCCACGGTTTCGCCCTTTTGGTGGGCGGCAATCACGGTGTCCACGGCGGTCTGCACAAAGTTCTTGGGCAGGTCGCCCTTCATGCGGCGCACGAACTCTTTGGCCAACTCGGGGAAGGCGGTTTTGTAGGCTGCAAACGTGGCGTTCCAGGCGGCCTCGGCGGCCTTGCCTTTTTCTTTGGCGTCCCACGCGGCGTACACGTCCTTGGGAATCACGAAGGGCGCGTGGCTCCAACCCAGCGCTTCGCGGGTGAGCTTGATTTCCTCGGCACCCAAAGGCTCGCCGTGGGCCTTGGAGGTGTTGGCACGGTTGGGGCTGCCCTTGCCGATGTGGGTCTTGCTGATGATCAGCGTGGGGCGGTTGACGGTGCTGGCCTTGGCATGCGCGATGGCAGCGGACACGGCAGCCACGTTGTGGCCGTCCACCGGGCCGATCACGTTCCAGCCATAGGCGGCAAAACGTTGGGCGGTGTTGTCAATGAACCAAGGGGCCACTTGGCCGTCGATGGAGATGCCGTTGTCGTCATACAGGGCGATCAGCTTGCCCAAGCGCCAGGCACCGGCCAGTGCGGCGGCTTCGTGGCTGATGCCTTCCATCAGGCATCCGTCACCCATGAACACATAGGTGTGGTGGTCCACGATGGTGTGGCCTTCGCGGTTGAACTCTTGGGCCAGCAGCTTTTCCGCCAAAGCAAAGCCCACGGCGTTGGTGATGCCCTGGCCCAGCGGGCCGGTGGTGGTTTCCACGCCGGGGGTGATGCCGAACTCGGGGTGGCCCGCCGTCTTGCTGTGCAGCTGGCGGAAGTTTTTCAGCTCGGTGATTGGCAGCTTGTAACCGGTCAGGTGCAGCAGCGCGTAAATGAGCATGGAGCCGTGGCCGTTGGACAGGATGAAACGGTCGCGGTTCACCCACTGGGGGTTGGCAGGGTTGTGGCGCAGGTGCTCACCCCACAAGGCCACTGCCATGTCGGCCATGCCCATGGGGGCGCCGGGGTGGCCGGAATTGGCTTGCTGCACAGCGTCCATGGAGAGTGCGCGAATGGCATTTGCCATGTCTTGGGTACGGGGGGTGGGGGCCATGCGGGGCAACTCCGGGAAGTAGGTTTAAAAAAGGTTGGAAGCGAAAAACTGCCGCGATTTTACCGGTGCAGGGGTGGCGGGCCTTGGGCTATGCTTTTGGCATGCCCCACCTCTTTACCCCTCTGACTCTGCCCTCCCCCGCAGGCGGACTTGTATTGCCCAACCGCATCGTCGTGGCACCCATGTGCCAATACCAGGCGGTGAACGGCGAGGCCCGCGACTGGCATCTGATGCACTGGGGCAACCTGCTCAACAGCGGCGCGGCCCTGTTCACCATCGAAGCCACCGGGGTACTGCCCGAGGGCCGCATCTCCCCTGCCTGCCTCGGCCTGTGGGACGACCGCACCGAAGCCGCGCTGGCCAACACGCTACACCGGGCCCGCGCGCTGGCCCCGCACGCGGCGGTGTGCATCCAACTGGCCCACGCGGGGCGCAAGGCATCGAGCCAGGTGCCTTGGCGCGGCGGGCAGTTGCTGGCACCCGACCAGGGCGGCTGGCAGCCGGTGGGCCCTTCGGCCCTGCCGCAACTGCCGCACGAGCCGCCACCTGCGGCCTTGACCCCAGACGGCTTGGAGCGCGTCAAGGCCGCGTTTGTGCAGGCGGCCGTGCGCAGCGCACGGCTGGGGGTGGACGCCATTGAGCTGCATGCCGCCCATGGCTATTTGTTGCATGAATTTTTGTCCCCCCTTGCCAACCAGCGCAGCGACGCCTACGGCGGCAGCCTGGAGAACCGCATGCGTTTTCCGCTGGAGGTGTTTGCCGCGATGCGGGCAGCGTTTCGCGGCGTGCTGGGCGTGCGCATTTCTGCCAGCGACTGGGTGGAGGGTGGGTGGGATGTGGAGCACAGCGCGGTGTTTGCGCAGCAGCTCCAGGCGCTGGGTTGCAACTTCATCCACGTCTCCAGTGGCGGGGTGTCGCCTCAGCAAAAGATCGCCCTGGGTGCCAACTACCAGGTGCCGTTTGCCAAGCGCATCCGCCAGGCCTGCGGCATGGCCACCACGGCGGTGGGCCTGATCACCCAGGCCCAACAGGCCGAGGACATTCTGCAAGCGGGCGATGCAGACCTGGTCGCACTGGCCCGCGCCTTTCTCTACAACCCCCGCTGGGGCTGGCATGCGGCCGCAGCGCTGGGCGGCCAGGTGGTGGGCAACCCGGTGTACTGGCGCGGCCTGCCGCGCGAGGCGCAGAGCGTGTTTGGCGCGGTGGCGGTGGGCACGCGCTAGTTGCCAGCGGGGGCTGCGGGCGCAGCCTCTTGCGCAGGTGCGGGCGGGTTGGGCTTGACCGCCAGCGCTGGCGAGATGGCTTGACCATCCACGCCTATGCGTTCCAAATAACCGCCCTCGGCCCATTCTGCGTAGCGCCAATCGCCACCCACACGCACCACGCCCGCAGGCGGCTGCACTTCCTGTACCGGAACGTTCTTGAGCGCAGTGGCCATGTAGTCGATCCACGCGGGCAAGGCCAAGGCCGAGCCCGAGGCGCGCGAGCCCAGGCTGCGCGGTGTGTCATGGCCCACCCAAACCACGGCCACCAAGCTGGGTTGGTAGCCAGCAAACCAGGCGTCCACCACGTCGTTGGTGGTGCCGGTTTTGCCATACAGGTCCGGGCGCTTGAGGGTGGCCTGCGCCTTGGCCGCAGTGCCCACTCGGGTGACCTCCTGCAATAGGCTGGAGACCATGAAGGTGTTGCGTTGGGGCACGGTGCGCACGGTTTCGTCCAGCACCTGCGGTTTGGCTTCGAACACCACTTCGCCACTGGTGCGGACAATTTTCTGGACCAGCACCGGGTTCACCCGGTATCCGCCGTTGGCCAGCACCGCGTAGGCGCCCGCCATTTGCAGGGGGTTGGTGGAGCCGGTGCCCAAGGCCTGCGTCAGGTTGTCGGGCTGGCGCTCAGGGTCAAAACCAAAGCGGCGGGCCCACTCGCTCGCGCCTTGGGGCGAGAGCAACTGCACCAGGCGGATGGAGACCAGGTTTTTGGAGCGGGCCAGTGCACGGCGCAGGGTGATGGGGCCGTCGGTGCTGCCGTCGTCGTTCTCGGGGGCCCAGTCGCCTACGTTGTCCAGGGGTGCGTCGTTGACCATGGACTCGGGTTGCATGCCACTTTCGATGGCGCCCGAGTAGATAAACGGCTTGTAGCTGGAGCCGGGCTGGCGCCAGCTTTGGGTCGCATGGTTGAACTGGTTGCGGTGAAAGTCAAAGCCGCCCACCAGGGCGCGGATTTCGCCCGTGGCCGGGTCCATGGACACAAAGGCGCCCTCGGCCTCGGGCCACTGCACCAGGCTCCAGGCCTTGCCTTGCTGCACCACCCGCACCACCGCGCCCCGGCGCAGTTTGAGCTTGGCGGGGGCGGCGTCGCCCAAACCAGACAGCGCAGGGCGCAGCCCCGCGCTGTCGATGCTGATGGCCTCGCCCGAGCCCAGCACCACGCTCACGGCCTTGGCGCTGGCGCGGGTGACGATGGCAATGCGCAAGTCTTCGTCATCGTCATAGTCGGCCAGCGCTTGGGCCACGGCCGGGTCGTCGTCCTTGAGCTCGGGGGCCAGCGTTTCCTGCCCCTCGGGGCCGCGCCAGACCTGGCGCAACGAATGCTCTACCAGTGTGTGGCGCAAGGCCTTGTAGGCCACCTGCTGGTCCGCAGCACGCAGGGTGGTGGTGACGTTGAGCCCGGTGGTGTAGCTCAGTTCGCCGAACTGGGCATAGACCTGCTGGCGCACCATCTCGGCCACGTATTCGGCGTGCACGTCCACCTCGTTGCGTTTGCGCACATTGAGCGGTTCGGCCTTGGCAGCTTGGTACTGCGCCTCGCCGATCACGCCTTGCGAGCGCATGCGGCTCAGGGCCACCAGCTGGCGGGCGCGGGCGCGTTCGAAGTTTTGGATGGGGTTGGCAAAGTAGGGGTTCTGCGGCAGCCCGGCCAGCATGGCGCATTCGGCGGGGCTGAGCGCGGCGAGTGTTTTGCCAAAGTAGGCCTGCGCCGCCGCCTCAAAGCCGTAGGCCCGCGCGCCCAGGTAGATCTGGTTCATGTAGAGCTCCAGAATCTGGTCTTTGCTGAGCTGGGCCTCGATTTTGTAGGCCAGTAGCGCCTCTTTGATCTTGCGCTCCAGCGTGCGTGAGCGGCTCAGAAAAAACGTGCGTGCCACCTGCTGCGTGATGGTGGAGGCCCCTTGTTTTCGCCCACCGATCAGGTTGAACACGATGGCCCGGGCCACCCCAATGGGGTCCAGCCCCCCATGCTCGTAAAAGCGCGCGTCTTCGACGGCCAACAGGCTGTCTTTCATCAACTTGGGTATCTGGTCTATGGGCTTGTAAACCCGGCGTTCGGTGCCAAACCCGGCGACCTCCACGCCATCGGCCGTGAGCACCCGCAGTGGCTGCTTGGGCTGGTAGTTGGAGAGCGAGGACGTGTCGGGCAGCTGGGTCGAAAAAAAGACGACTGCGGCGGCCAAAAACAAAGCACCCAGCACGGCCAGCACCACACCGGCTTTGAGGATGCGCATGGGCCAAGGGCCCCAGGAAGTGGTTTGCATAGCGACTCGAAGAAAGACCGCGCATTATCAA
>JARXAM010000114.1 GCA_029865845.1 Rhodoferax sp.
GCAGTCGTAAGCCAGCTTTTGCCAGCGCCACTGGTGGTGCCCAGCACCATGATGCATTTAGCGGTCATGGCAGCGCCCTCACCCACTCCAGCACTTGGGCGGCAGCCACTTCGGGTGTACTCGCGTGGTCGGCATCCACCACCAGGTATTTGCTGGCGGGGTGGGCTGGCGCCTTGTTGAATGCAAACGCTGCACCTGCAGCGTAGAGCGGGTCGGCAGTGCCGATCACCCACAAAAACGGCACCGGCTTTTTGAAGCCTGCGGCACTCAGGGGCATATGGCCCAGGCCTTCAGGGTCAAAGTAGCTCAACAAGACATCGGCCCGCATGCGCACGGTGCGCGACTTGCCTTGGTTCAGGTCGTCCATATCCAGCATCTCGGCGCCTTTGCCCTCCGCTACCATCTGCCGCGCCTGGTCCACAGCGGCTTTGCCGACGCCACGCCGGTACATATTGTCTGGCGAATGCCCCGGCGCCAGCGCGATCACTCCATCGGCATCGCCCTGCGTTGCCATATAGGCCAGCGCTGCATTCGCGCCAAAGCTGTGCCCTGCCAGCAGCACATGGGTGTAGCCCTTGTCGCGCAGCGCTTTGACCCGGGCCGCAATTTCCGCAATGGCCACCGAATAAGGCTGGTCGTAATTACGGCGGCGGGACCACGGCATCTCGATGCTCTGGGTGTCACACGCGGCCTCCATCTGCCGGCCGAAAGCCAACAGGCTGTTCGGGTGGCCCCACTTGCCGTGCATCAGCACCATGGCGCAGGGCTTGGGTTGCGCCCATGCGGCGGGGGCCCACATGGCCGCGGCCGACAAGGACAGCGCAAGAATCCAAGTTCGTCGAGCGTAAAGGCGAGTGCGCATAGTCAGTCTCCAAAATGAAGGTTTGCAATCAAAGCATCTACCGCCACGGGCGGCAACACACCCAGCCGCACCCAGCCGGGCAGGCCGAACGATGTTGTGTCACGCAACTTGATGCCGTGGGCGCGCAAGGTTGCCAACAAGGTCGGCACGTCGCGCCCCTCAGGCGGACGGGCGCAAAAAAAGTTGGCATCACTGGGCATCACCGTCCACCCGGCCTCTTCCAAGGCGCTGGTTTGATAGGCCTTCCACTGGCGCAAGGTATCCAGGCTTTGCGTGACCCAGCCCTGTGTCGCGGGCAATGCCCAGCTTTGCAACATCGCCACGCCATGCGCGCCCAGCACCCACGAGGGCGCCAAGGCGTCCAAATCGGCAGCTGAAGTCTGTGCATGAACAGGTGCAACCGCATAGGCCGCGCGCACGCCGGTCAGGCCCAATGCCTTGTTGGGCGAAAACAATTGCCATACGGCATCGCGCTGCTGGGGGCTTAACGCTGGCGCGCCGCTCAAACGCAAGGGCGCATACGCCCCATCCAGCACCACCGTGCAGCGCTCCAGCACCTGGGGCCAGCCGGTGTGGCTCTGGCCGGTGGGGCTGGCGGGGTCGCAGGCCCAGACCAGATCAGCGGCATCTGCATCGGCGCAGGGCAGCAAACCCCAAGCCTGCGCCGCATGCGCGTAGTCGCCATAGGCGTGCTGCGGCAGGTGTACCCGGCTCCCGCCCCCTTGGCGCACCCAGGCACTGATACGAAAAATGAATTCACTGGCGCTGCCCGCCAGCACCACTCGCCAAGGCTCCACGCTGTGATGGGCAGCCAAGGCCGCTTTCAAGGCGATGTATTGCGGATCGGGGTAGCGGGTCGCGTCGGCGGACTGCACTGCGGCCAAGGCGATGGGGCACGGGCCGCAGGCGTTGCTGTTGGTCGAGAAGTCGTGCAGCGCCACTCCGCCCGCATCGGGCCCGCCGTGGATTCGCATTGCCGCGCTCAACTCAAACCCCAATTGCTATCAAAAGAAGAGCGGTCAGCGCAATCATTACCTGCGCTAGAACCGCTTTTGATGCATAAACCTGTGCCGCTTCGGTGTCAGCCGCTTGTGCTGCGCGCCCCTCGGGGTTCAGTACATAGACCGCCGGTTTGCGCAAGGCCACGCCCAGCACCAAGGCCATGGCGGCCATGGGCCAGCCGCTGTTGGGCGATGGGGTTTTGCGGGCCTCGGCGCGCAGCGTGCTGCGCAGCGCCCAGCCGCGCCGGCCGGCAGCCAGCAAGAGCAGCAACGCCGTGATTCGGGCAGGCACCCAGCTCAGCACGTCGTCCGCACGGGCGGCCCACTTGCCGGCCCAGGCCCAGTTTTGACCCTTGTACACACTCGGGTAGCCCCACATCGCATCCGCCGTATTGGCAAAGCGGTAGAGCACCGCACCGGGCAAGCCCAGCAGCACAAACCAGAAGATGGGGGCTACCACGGAATCATTCAGGTTCTCGGCCAGCGTCTCGATGGCACTTTCGCGCACCTGCACCTCGGTGAGCTGGGTCACGTCCCGGCTTACCAGCCAGCGCAGGCGTTCCCGACCGGCATCCAGTGACTCGGCCAGAGCCGCCTCTACGGCGCGCACCTCGCTTTTCAGCATGGCCAAGGCCAGCATGGGCTTGAGCAGCAGGCCCATCACCACACCTGCCGCCCACCAGGGCAGCTCCAGTGCTGCGCCTTGCAGCAACAAAGCCGCTATCAAAAACAGAGCTGCTCCCGCACACCACATGAGCGCTGCAAGCCCAAAAGCCTTGAAATCCTGGACCTCGGGGTCCTGCGCAGCGTGCTGCTGCACCCGGTCGCCTGCACGGCCCAAAAAGTGTCCCATCCACACCACCGGGTGCAAGCGCACCGGCGGCTCACCCCAGATGCGGTCTACCCACAGGGCGACAAGCACAGCCAGGCCCACGGCGCCGGCCCAGTGCTGGGGGGTGAAATCAGTGGTCATAGGGGGTGTGAGTCTCTCATGGGCGCGCCATCATACGTGTGTCAGGTGGCGTGAAGCTTGGTGGGGCACAGTGGGGCTTTTACAGAGGGGATAGTGAGATACTTGAGAGTTACCGACGCGTTTCCCCCCGTGCAAAGCCATCTTTCCCCTTCCACTGCCAGCGAGCCCCGCATTCAGGGCTGGTGCCCCGGCGCGCTGCGGCCCATGCCGTCCGGCGACGGGCTGGTGGTGCGAGTCCGGCCGACCTTGGGGCGGCTCACGCCCATGCAGGCGCAAGGGCTGGCGGGCTTGGCGCAGCAATACGCATCGCCGGTGCTGGAACTCACCAGCCGCGCCAACCTGCAGCTGCGCGGTGTTTGCCCCGACAGCTACCCCGCCTTGATCAATGGCCTGCGCTCACTTGGTTTGCTCGACGAACGTGCCGACGTGGAAGCCCGCCGGAACCTGCTGCTCAGTCCCTTTTGGACCGACTCTGATGGCACCCCTGCCATTTGCGAGGCCTTGAACCTGGCCTTGGCCGCCCCTGACGCCCCCACCCTGCCCGGCAAATTCGGCTTCGCCATCGACTTGGGCGCAGAGCCGGTGCTGCGTGGCGCCTCTGCCGACATCCGGCTGGAGCGATGGGGCGATCAGGTGCTGGTCTATGCCGATGGCGCTGCCACCGGTGCCTGCCTGCCTTTGGCGCAAGCGGCGCAAAGCGCCATGGAACTGGCCCGCTGGTTTGCAGCCTCCGGCGGAGTAGTCAACGGCCGTGGCCGCATGGCCAGCTTGCTCCAACGCCAGGCCCTGCCCGCCAAATTCACCATTACGCCAGTGCCAAAAGCCACAGCACAAGCATCTACCGTGGGCCCCTCCCCCACCGGCATGGTGGTCGGCTTGGAGTTCGGCCAGTTGCCCGCCGACACCCTGCACAAGCTGGCGGCCTTGGCCCTGCTGCGCATTACGCCCTGGCGCAGTTTGGTGCTCGAAGGCCTGCACACCGCGCCTAACCTGCCGGAGCTGATTACCCACCCCGACGATGCGCGCCTTCGCGTCATGGCCTGCACCGGCGCCCCCGGTTGCACCCAGGCGCTGGGCCCTACCCGCGCACTGGCCCGTTTTCTTGCCCCCTTATTGCCCGCCGGCAGCACAGCCCATGTGTCGGGCTGCACCAAAGGCTGCGCTCACCACGGCGCCACCCTCACGCTGGTGGCCAGTGATGCGGGCTACCACCTGATTGAACACGGCACTGCCCAAAGCGCACCCGACGCCACCGGCCTCGACGCAGCAGGCATTGCCGCCTACTTAGAACAACAACGATTGCATGCGCCATACGTATGAAACCGATGGCGACGCCATCTACCGAGAGTCCTTTGCCATCATCCGCTCCGAAGCGGACCTGGCCCGCTTCAACCCCGTTGAAGAGCTGGCCGTCGTCCGCATGATCCACGCCGCAGGCATGGTCGGGCTGGAAGCCCATGTGCGCTTTTCTGAGGGCATGGCCGAGGCCGCCCGCACGGCGCTGGAAGCCGGTGCGCCCATCTTGTGCGACGTGCGCATGGTGAGCGAAGGTATCACCCGCACCCGCTTGCCGGCCGACAACCAAGTGATCTCCACCTTGCAAGACCCATCGGTGCGCGAACTTGCCCAATCCATGGGCACCACCCGCAGCGCCGCTGCACTCGAACTGTGGCGCCCGCACCTAGCAGGCGCCGTCGTGGCCATCGGCAATGCGCCGACCGCACTTTTTCATTTGCTCAATATGTTGCAAGACCCCGCCTGCCCGCGCCCTGCGGCCATCATCGGTTGCCCGGTGGGCTTTGTGGGTGCGGCCGAATCTAAGGTCGCGCTCATGGCCGACCTGCCCGCCCCCAGCATGGTGGTGCACGGGCGCCTGGGCGGCAGCGCCATCACCGTGGCAGCAGTGAATGCACTCGCCAGCCGGAGGGAAATCTGATGGGACGCATCCTCTGCGCGGGCCTGGGGCCCGGTGACCCGGATTTGATGAGCGTGCGCTCCGACCGCGCCATCCGCGCGGCCAGCCATGTGGCCTATTTCCGCAAAAAAGGCCGCCCCGGCCAGGCGCGCCGCATTGTCGAAGGCATGTTGCTGCCCGGCGCCACCGAGTACCCCATGGAGTACCCGGTGACCACCGAGCTGCCCTTTGACAGCCCCGAGTACATCCACTGCCTGGCTACGTTTTACGACGAGTGGGCCGACCGCCTGGCCATACTCGCCCAGACCGAAGATGTG